>JBBKVS010000254.1:0-11428 GCA_037968555.1 Lysobacterales bacterium
GCACGGGTAAAGCCCGGATCCTGTGGCCAGATGCTGTGCTCGGCCCAGACATTGGCGGTAGAGGGTGCAGTCATTTCGTTGCCATCGGAGTGTGCCAGCAAACCGGGGCTGGCATAAACACCCAGGTGAGAATGCACATCAATCAATCCCGGTGTAACCCAACGACCCTTGGCATCCAGGGTGGTGACTTCCTTGTCGGTTTTGATGGGCTTGCCGTCGCTGAGTTCGGCCACTTTGCCATCTACCAGCAACAGGCTGGCGTTATCCAGACGCGCTCCCGTACCGGTCAGTATGGTTGCATTGACGATCAGCACCGGCCCGGAAGGCAGGGGCTGGTAAGTGGACGGATAGACTGAGGCTGAAGTTGTAGCCGGGTTTGTAGCCGAAGTTATAGTTTGCGCGCTGACAGAGCTGATGGCACAACAGGCCATAGCAAATGCCCAGGCAGTTATTCTGCGGACTGACGACATGGTTTTCCCTCAATTCCAATGCTCTGAATTATTCAGATGTTCGGAATTCTCCCTGAACAAGCTGGATTCTAGCAGAATGTCTACAGCAGACAGCCTGGATAGGGGATGGTATTGCACATTCGCTGAGCCAAGCGGCTATGATCAGCCCCGAAAGGGCCTGCTGGGTAGCTGATAAACTCATCTGAGCTACAGCTAGCCTGCCCGAGCAGCCTGTAATTGAACTGAAGCCACCACAGTGAATGGTTTTAACAATGATTGATTCAATGCCGCCGGAAGACCAGTTGCGCAACTGGATCAGGCAAAGTCTGGAGCAGCAGCAGAATATTCTGGCCACCAGTAACCAGGGCACCATACTGCTGTTTCAGCAGGATGGGAGTAACCTGATTATCAAAACGGCCATGGGCCGCGGGCTCTTGCTCTGGATCAGGCAAAAGACCCTGCGGCGTGAGTACGCGGCCTATCGCCAGTTGGCGGGTGTGGCGGGAATTCCTGTCTGTTTCGGTTTTCTGGACCAGCGCTACCTGTTGCTGGAGCAGGTGCATGGTCGACCTTACCGGGATGCTGTGATCCGCGACAGGGAGCAATTTTTCGATCAGCTGTTAATCATCCTGCGTGCTATCCATGGACGCAAAGTGGCGCATGGAGATCTCAAGTCCAAGGGCAATCTGCTGGTAACCGATCAGCAACAGCCCTGCGTGATTGATTTTGGTACTTCATTCCGGCTCAAATCGGCCTTTCATCCCATCAACAACTGGTTTTTCAGGACCGCCCGGCGGCTGGACCTGAATGCCTGGGTGAAACACAAATACGAGGGGCATTACAGCAAGGCTTCAAAGGCAGATGCCGAATTGCTGCATTACAGCTGGCTGGAAATTCTGGTGCGAAGACTCAGTGGCCGATCTATGGATCGGGTTTACGGCAAGCCTGATCGTTCTGAATAAGTTGGGAAAGTCTAAGGAAACGCTGATTTATTCAGAGTTTCCTTGGCACAAGGAGAAGGTGAGGCCGGGAACCGGCCGAGAAGCTGGCCTGGGCCACGTGCCAACATTTTCGATGATTGTAAATCATTGAAAATGAAGCCCAACACCAAATTACCATTTTGGGCACACTTTTTGTTGGGCGTGCTCTGAGAATTCATGGATGAATTATTCAGAGCTTCTTTGATTAGAGCCTCGCTGTTCCAGATGACCGGCCCTTAGCAGCTCCAGGCCCTGGGCTATGCTGTATTGCGGCTGGTAGCCAAAATCACGTTGCGAAGCGCTGATGTTGTACCAGTGCGAGGTGCTCAACTGATCGGCTGAAAACCGCGTAACCGGCGGTTCAGATTTGATCCGGAAAAACTTCCACAAAGTTTCACAAACGGCTCCCGCAGTACGGGCCACACCCCTTGGAATATTTCGCACTTCAGCCTGTATACCGATGGCGTCCAGCAACATGGGAATGATGTCAGCCTGGCGCATGGGCTCATCATTGCTGATGAAGTAAGGTCGGCCCGCACAACGCGCCCGTCCGCCCAGTTCGTCCAGCGCCAGTACATGAGCCATGGCTGCGTTTTCCACGTACACCGTATCGATGACTTTGTCAGCACCCGGTAAAGCCAGTTTGCCATTGCGTACGCTGGCCGCCAGCCTGGGCAAAATGTGTGGATCGCCTGCTCCCCAGATCAAATGCGGCCGCAAGGCGGTAGTCAGCAGATTTTCGCTGTTGGCATCCAGTACCAGCAGTTCGGCAGCGGCCTTGGTGGCAGGATAGGGCGAGAGAAATTCCGTAGCGATGGGCATGGACTCATCTTCGCCTTCGATGTCCTTGCCAGCATGAGTGATGCTGGGTGAGCTGGTATGGACCAATATGGGGATGGCCAGCTTGCGGCAGGTTTGCAGCACCTGTTCGGTGCCGTGCACATTGATGCGGTGATAGTCTTCAAAAGCACCCCAGAGCCCGGCCTTTCCTGCGGTGTGGATGATGGCATCACAACCGCTGGCAGTGGCCAGCAGCAAGGGCAGGTCGCCAATATCACCACGAACGATTTCGGCGCCCAGTTGTGCCAATTCATCAGCAGAACTGCGTTGCAAGGCGATGACCTGGTCACCGCGCGCCAGCAATTGCCGTGAAATTGCAGAGCCCAGGAACCCACCGCCACCGGTCACCAGTATTTTCATGCAGCCATCTTGACAGAATCGAACAGACTAGTGGCCTGTAACCGCTAAATCAGTAGCGCCGGGCTCGGTTTGGTGGTTACAGGTCATTTGTGACTGCCAATTGTAGTCTGCTCATGCTGGCGGACATCAGCCCTGCTGCATTTTCTGCATGGCCCAGGCAGCCAGCTCTTCGCGATGGATCTTGGAGTTATGTCGGCTGTCCACCGGGAAGGCCGGATGTACCAGAACCGTGCGCACACTGCGGGTCAGCGGAAAAGCCTGGCCCAGTTGCAGCAGATCGTAATGCACCCGTTCCATATCGACCGGCGCCAGTTTGCCCAGCAGCTCCACACACAATACCGGCAGCTGTGCGCCTTGCGGCCCCACGCCCACCAGCGCAGTACGCGCCGCATCGGGGTGTTGATTGAATATGCCTTCTACCTGATCAGGGAACAGGGTTTCAGTGCCGGTATTCACCCGTTGTGACAGGCGCCCGCAGTACCACAGGCAGCCACTGCCGTCGAGAATGCCGGCATCGCCCATACGATGCCAGACGGTGCCATCTTCGCCAGCCACTTTGGCCAGTTCCGTATCGGTATCGCGGGCCCAGTAGCTGTCGGTGCAGCTGGGGCCGGAAACCAGGATTTCCCCGACCATACCGTGCGGCATGTCAGTCACTTCAGACAGGTCGGTGATGACATTGTCGGTGATGCGAATAACCCGCACCCGGTTGGGTGCCACCGGCTTGCCGACGCAAATGCCTTCGCCGGATTCGGTCATGTCGGTAATTTTCTGGGTCAGCTCCTGGCTGTTGATGGTCGATACAGGCAAGCACTCGGTAGCGCCATAGGGAGTATGTATCAGGGCGTCATTGGCCAGCGCTCCTTGCATGCGACGGATGGTGGCAACGGGCACGGCAGCACCGGCTGAAATCACCCGCTTGATGCTCCACAGGCGGACTTTCTGTTGTTCGCAATAGAGGCTGAGATTATTCAAAAGGGCAGGTGAACCAAATACGTTGGTGACCTGGAACTCGTCAATGACTTTGACCAGTTCCGCCGGGTCCGCATCAGCCGGTCGGCTGGGATCCATCAGCGGAACCACCGTGGTCATACCCAGCGCGGGATCAAACAGGGCAAAGGGCGGAAAAGTGGACAAGCCAACATCTCCTGGCTCAATTTCAAAGCTGCGTTTCAGCAAGTCCACCTGGGCGGTGAAATGACGGTGTCGATAGACCACGCCTTTGGGCACACCGGTTGAGCCAGAGGTAAACAGAATTGCAGCCATCTCATCCGGCTTGGCAGCGTGCAGTATGTCCTGGCTGTTGCCTGCGAGTGCGGCCAACTTTTTCAGGCTGATGCCACCGAGACCAAAACCGGGCCCCTGAGTCACAAACAGAGTGCAGCTGTCTTTGGCCCAACCTTTCAGCTTGCGCGCCAGTTGAGCTTTGAACACGCCAATGAAGGCCTGTGGAGCGGCTTCATCCAGACACTGTTTCAGCGATTTCAGGCCTATACCCGGATCGATCAGCACTGGTACTGCACCCGCTTTGAACAGAGCAAAAAATACCGCGATGAATTCCAGACCGGGCCGCAACATCAATGCAGTGCGCACACCCGGGCCGATGCCATAGACTTGCAGCCCGCGGGCATAACTGTTGCTCAAATGTTCCAGCTGATAATAGCTGCAGGACTGGTATTGACCTTTACGGAAGGGTCGTTGGTCGGGGTAACGGACAGCTACGAGATCAGGGTGCAGTCTGGCTTGTTCTGCCAGTGCGCCCGCAACATTACAAAGTTTGTCGCTATCCCAGCTCTTATTCAACGGTTTGTCCATGATTCGCATCTTCCTTGATTGCGATGAATTGCTTTATGCGTTCCAGTAACTGCGGGCCACCGTCTTCGAGCACATAATGGCCACAATCACCCAAGCGTAGGGTTTCTGCCTGCGGATACAGTTTCAGCCAGGTATTCAGGAACGGCTGATCGAACACAAAATCCTTTTCTCCCCAGGCCAAAAGGCATGGTAAGTCACTGAATTTCCCTAAATGTTCCGCCGTATTGAGCAAAATGTCAAAACCCGGGTCCTTTTCAGACAGGGGAATGTCCTGCACAAAACGCAGGGTGGCAATGCGATTCGCGGGTGAATCATAGGGGCCTGTATAGGCTTTCCGCACCTCGTCACCGACGGCTTTCTTGAAGCCCACGCGGGCAGCAGCAGCGGCAAATGCATTGCATTGCAATACCAGCCAAGCGCCGAGACGTGAGTTTCGGGCAAGGCCCAGTGCCGGTGGTAAACGCTTTTCCTTGGGCATGGGAAAGGCTGCAGTGTTCATGATGACCAGTTTTTCTATCATCTCCGGATGTTGTACGGCCCATGCCATACCGATCATGCCGCCCCAGTCGTGCACCACCAGCGTGATGGGCTGAGCCAAGTGCAAATGTTGTACCAGCCGGCCCAGGTCGGCGATGCGACTGGCCAGGCAGTAATCGTAGGTTTCCAGCGAAGGCTTGTCAGAAAGCCCACATCCGATATGGTCCGGAACGATGCAGCGATGGGTTTCGCGCAGGGCCAGAACCAGATTGCGGTAGTAGAAAGACCAGGTGGGGTTGCCATGCAGCATCAGCACGGGAGGCGCATCGCGTGGACCTTCGTCCAGGTAATGCATGCTGCCGGCAGGTTGTGCAAAGTGATGCCCGCTAAAGGGGTATAAATCAGCGGGTGGTGTGTATTGGGTACTCAGGATAATTTCTGGATTTGGGCCTGGCGTATGGCCGGCTACCAGACAATCTCAGCCATGGAGCAATTGAGGCCGGAGCCTATACCCAGCAAAGCCACGCGATCACCGCGCCGCACTTTGCCCAATTCCTTGATCTTGGCCAGCACGATGGGAACCGAGGCCGGGCCCACATTGCCCATGTCCTGGTAAATGGTGTGCACTTTTTTCAGGTCCAGGCCCAGCATGCTTACCAATGATTCGGTATGAACTTTACTGACCTGATGAATGACAAATTGATCCAACTCGTCAACCACCCAACCCATGGCAATTTTTGCCACATTGAATGTATCGGACGCAAGTTTCAGGCCTTCGGTCAACAGTGTGCGGGTATCCGTGACCATGCGATCCATTTGGCCGTGACAGAGTTGATTGAACTGGGTGGCCGAGCGCGACACGCTACCCAGGTAACGATGGCCATCCGGTGCCAGTTCCTGCCGCGCCATCAACATGGCTGCTGCGCCGGAGCCCAGGGTTAACGAAGCAAATTCGGCGCGGAATTCTTTTGATTCGATGGCCGGGTCCAGCAAGCGCTCAATCGTAGCGTCGGTGATCGGGCCACTGTTTTCACCATCGACGATCAGCGCGTAATCAATATCATTGCGTTCGATCATGCGGGCAGCGATGTCCATGCCGTTCATGAAAGCCAGGCAGGCATTGCCTACATCAAAGTTCACGCATTCCTCGCTCAAGCCCAGATTGCCATGCACGATGCAGGCAGTAGAGGGTTCCAGGTAATCGCGGCAAACCGATGTATTGATGATCACGCCAATCTGGCTGCGGTCTATACCCGACTCCTGAATGACTTTCTCAGCGGCCTGAGTGGCAGCATCCGAGGGATTGGTGTCTTTGGGCCAGAAGCGGCGCTCAACGATGCCTGACAACTCTTCCAGCAAATCAGTTTTAAAACCGAGTCGTTGCAGAGTTGGGGCCAATCTTTGGGAGATCTCGCGCGAGCTCACGCGTACGGGAGGATCGACTGAAACCACCCCCTGTATTACGACATTATTGAAATTCATCGAGGTTTCGCTGGAAAAAGGCTTGCTTAACTTATAGGTGCTTGCCCCCCCAATCAAGGGGCAAGGTGAAATTACTTGTGCAAATCCCCCCGGACAGCCGTTTCATTCCTGTACAGGCATGGGCTAGACTGCCTGAATTGTTGGGCTTTAAGGGATTTAATGGTGGCAGGGGAGTTTGAGGAAGCTTACTGGATCGGGCCTGGGGCTTTCGCGCCACGCTCCATGCCTTTGCCTGCTATGGAATTGCCGGGCACGGCAGAAGTGCACCTGTGGTATCTGGACCTGGGCAAGCTGGCACTGGCTCTGAGCCAGGCTTTCAGTGCAGAAAAAATTGTTGCACCACCGAAACTGAATCCGGGTCAGAAACGTTTCGCCCGACGTTTTTACCTGCGGCTGCTGTTGGGTGCTTATCTGGGCGTGCCAGGTAAGGACGTGATCATACAACGCAGCCAACGCGGCAAGCCGGCGCTGGATCGATCCGTGCATTCCAGCCCTTTGCAGTTCTCCATGGCCAAAAGTGATGATCGTGTGCTGGTAGGTATCAGCCGTGAAAATCCGGTAGGAGTTGACCTGGAGCCTGGTCATCGGACTACGCAGAATTGCCTGCGCCTGGCCCGGCGCTATTACAGCGCGGCCGAGGCGAAGGCATTGCAGCAATTGCCGGCAAAGCAGCAGGATGCAGCATTTCTGCGTGCCTGGGCATGCAAGGAAGCCGTGGTCAAAGCCTCTGGCGAAGGCATAGCCAACCAACTATGTCGCTTCACGGTGGAAATGCAGCCAGAACTACCACCTGCAATGCTGGATTTCGATGGTGGCGGTAATGCGGACTGGTCTTTAGCCGTGCTCAAGCCAGATGACGATTTCATTGCCGCTGTTGCCATACACCAGGCCCGCCTGACTCCGCATTGTTTCCAGTTGCTCGCTACCCAATGAAATCTGGCATGCCTGCTGCCAGCCAGAATATTCTACAAGCAGGTAATCCCCAACAAGACTTGAAGCAACTGGGTCGGCTGTTGATCACGGTGCTATCCCTGGTCCTGGCGACCGGCTGCAGTCTGTCTCCTGCACGCGTGGCCAAGGTGGATAAGCACATCGCCAGCTTCAGACAGCAAGCCTTGAGTTGTCCGGCAGAACAGCGCGATAACTGCAGCGCATTTTCTCCTTTGCTGGAACTTGCCGCCAGGGACAAGCGCGAGGGACTGCACCACCTGGTGTTGCTGGAAACCGGAGTAGACGCGTTGAAAATCCGCATTCACTTGATACGTGCGGCGCGTGAGAGCATCGGCTTGCAGAATTTCATCCTGCGTGCGGATGATACCGGTGATCTGTTGTTGAGCGAATTGCTGCAGGCTGCCCGCCGGGGCGTCAAAGTACGCTTGTTACTGGATCAAATGTTTACCGATGCTGACCTGGACTATCTGGTGCAGCTCACCCTGGCGCATGCCAATTTTGAAATCCATTTTTACAACCCGTCTTTTAACAAGGCGGATATGGCTAATCATGACTGGATCAGTGGTATCGCCTGTTGTTTCCGGCGTATCAATCAACGTATGCACAATAAGCTGCTGGTGATTGACAACCTGGTGGGCGTGATAGGCGGTAGAAATATTGCTGACCGCTATTTTGATTTTGACACCAGCTATAACTTCAAGGATCGCGATGTTGCAGTTTATGGTGCGACAGCAGAAGACATGCTGGAATCGTTCGAGAAATTCTGGGACAGCCCCAGGTCCGTAGCAGTGCAGCATTTGCGCGACATTGCCAGGCGCCTGTTGAAAGCCACACCACAGCCGCTGGTAGAATTCCAGCCTCATCCGCGTTTGTTGCCCTTGCTGGAACAAATCCAGGATCAAGCACATATACGCGAGTTGTTCATTGCCCCGGCATTTGCAGTAACCCGCCTGGAATATTTTTCTGATTTGCCACGCAAGCAGGCTTATCCGGATGATTCACCCAAACGTGACATCACGGCAGAGCTGCATCGGGTCCTCAACTCTGCCGATCGCACAGTGGTCATCCAGTCGCCTTACATGGTGCTGTCGCGTAATGCGCGCAAACTGTTTGCCCAACTGCGCGAACGCAATCCGGACATCGAGCTGGTCTTTTCTACCAACTCGCTGGCTTCAACCGATGGCGACACCGTTTATGGCAATACCCACAAACAGAAAAAGCGCTACATCAAAAAGCTGGGTTTTCACATGTATGAATTCAAACCTTTTCCTGCTGATGCGCCGGAGTTTTTTCCGCGCTGGCCCGAATTGATTGCAGAGAAGAAGGCCGGCATCAAAAGCCAGGCAGCGATTTCAGGCGACGGTTCAACCATTCGCCTGCCTGCCCCTCGTGTCGGCCTGCATTCCAAGTCGTTTGTGGTTGATGGTGAAATTGCCATGGTGGGTTCGCACAATTTCGATCCGCGTTCCGAGGGCTTTAACACCGAAAATGGCCTGATAGTCTGGGACCCGGTTTTTGCACAAGCACTGGAAGCGCTGATTCGTCGTGATATCGAGCCGCAAAACAGCTGGGTGGTTGCCATGTTGCCCGATGAAGATGAGTTACCAGTCACGGGTGTTCCGGTCAATCTGTCTGCACTGGACTCCACCATGTTCGCGCATGGACCCACCTCGGATTTTGAATTGATTCCGGGTAAGCAGGCTGTACCGCCAAATTCCCCTGATTTTTATCAGAATTACTATCCCATCGGCAGCTTTCCGGAAGTGGTCCGAACCCGCAGGCAATACCTGGTGTTGTTGCTGGGCTCCATTTTCGGATTTCTGGAACCCATACTCTGAGCCTGACTCAAAGCAAGACCCCGGTAGCAATTTCGGGTTAAGCTTCGGGCAATGCAAACCAGGTCATAGGCGCATGATGAAGCCGCAAAAAGACAGCATAGAAGCCTTGTTCCCAGCCATCCTGCAACATCGCGAGTATGGCGACAGTAGTCTGAATGACAGTCTGTTCCAGCTGGTCAAAAACATGCAGGCGGACACGTCGATAGCCAACAAAGTATCGGTGGACAGCATCACCACGGTAGGTGGCTATCAACCTGATGTGGTTTTGCATCAACACTGCGATCGCGAGCCGGCATGGAACGAATTTCTCGAAGCTATTGTTGAGCCATCGGTGGCAGCTTATATGGCCGGGCACCAGAAGATGGTCGGCTGGCCGCTGGCAGGCAGCACCTGGGATATCAAAGCCAGTTGGGCGGTGCTGTATCCGCCGGCAGCTTACCAGGCGCCCCATCTGCACCGTGATATTTCATGCGTGGTGACTTATTACGCACGGGTGCCGGTGCGGCCTCGTCCGGAGGGTGCGATTGGTTTTATCAATCCACACCTGGAATCCACCTTTCCAGTGAAGCAGAACTGGCCTTATGACCGGCACTATTTCCCCATGAATGGCACTTGCCTGGTGTTTCCTGGCTGGTTGCAACATTTCGCTCATCCGCATTTTTCCAGCGATGAAGAGCGCCTGATGTTTTCGCTGGACATTGTGTTTCATTCACCGGCTTAGTCGATTGAACCGCCTTGCCAGGTGTCCCGCCACGCCAGCGCACAGAGTAGCGGGACATTGAAGCCTGCCTGATCGTAAGACTCACTTGGCCGACCTGGTTTGCTCATACCTCTTTCCAGCCGGAAATGATGGCGTAGCCAGCCCAGATAGCAACCAGCACTGCGGCGATGAGGGTGAACTCAATGGCCTGCCCAGACCCCAGTAAAGCCAGGATTGGCAATGCCACACCGGTGGCCAGCAACCATATGGACCGAGGTGTATTGCTATCTACCGCCAAGGCCAGGAACACAAACCCACCGGCCCACAGCATGACTTCAATCAGTCTGCTCGCCATGGGGTCTTGCGAGCCCCAGATGGCGCCGACCAGGATGGTCATTATGACCAGAGTGGCCGCGCTGGCCCTGAGTACTTGCTGTTTGGCCGTACTGTAAACTGCTTCCATCACTGCCTTGTTAACCATTTGGGAATTCCTGGTCGCAGCTTTTGTTGGTTGCTGCAAAGGCTCCAGTTTTGGTCTGCTGATATCAAAATTGATGCTGTGTGACTTCATGATGCTCTCCTGAGTGTACTTACTAATAAGTAAGTGTCTGAGACAAAAAATTTTACGGGTTAATGCCTGGGTCAATACCCAGATCCAGGCGGATTTGTTGGAACACAGGCTCCAGTATGTCCTGGCCACAGGCACGAGCCATTTGCCTGATACCTTGTACGGTTGCCAGTATGCTCATGGCTTTGATTTCGGCCTGGCCGGCAAAGCTGAAAACATTCTGTTCACGCCCCAGTTGTAAAACTTTGGTCAACCATTTGCGCGAATAGTCAAAAAACCGGTCGTTGGCCTCTTTGATTTCTTCGGGTAACTCGTCGTAATCAATGGCCAATGCGCCTGCGAGACAAATGGGTCGGCCGCATTCACACTGGCGCTGGGCAAATGCAAACAAACCTTCAAGTTGCACCCGGGCATCGCCGCCTTCGGCCATAAATTGGGCGGTGGCGCGTCGAACTCGTTGTATGTTTTCATCGACCAGGGCACGGATCAGGTCCATTTTGTTGGGAAAATGGTAGTGAATGGCCGCGTTCTTGATGCCCAGGGGCTCAGAAATATCGCGATAACTGAAACCATTGAGGCCGCGCTGCAGCATCAGCTGGTAGGCGTGGTCAACGATCTGTTCTCTGGTGTTGGTTGCAGTTGCCATTTTAGTTTCCTGACTTACTTATAGGTAAGTATAGGCTCCGATCCTTTTTTGTCAACTCTTTTTTTGCTGGCCGTCGGGCTAAAAGGAATCCGCATCCGGGATTTTGCTTTCCATCAATAAGGCCCTCGGCTGGTATACGTACCGTAGCCCCGAATTAGCCGCCTTACTGTTATTAGAGTAGCCCGCTGGCTGAAGGGAATTCCGATCCCGGGCCTTGGCCTTCGGCTTCCCTCGTTCCTCGGTCGTTCCGGCGAACGGCCCGAAACGCTCCTGCTCGGGCGGGCCTTTCGCGACATCCCTGTCGCTCATTTCGCCTGCACTC
>JBBKVS010000255.1:0-3327 GCA_037968555.1 Lysobacterales bacterium
GCAAAACAGGCGCTGGTAAAGGTAGCCAGGCTGCCAGCCACCAGCGATTTCATACCAAATTGCAGCACTTCGTCGCGCCGCTCAGGAATCATGATGATGAATCCGGTCACCATGATGCCGAGGCTGATGAAATTGGCAAAGCCGCACAAGGCATAGGCCATGATGGTGCGACTGCGCAGACTGAGCTCTTCCAGTGGAATCTGGCCCAAACGCACATAAGCCAGGAATTCGGTCAGTACAGTTTTGGTGCCCAATAATTCACCGGCCATCGGTGCCTCGCTCCAGGGTATGCCCAGCGTCCAGCTCAGTGGTGCAAGCACATAACCCAGCAACCGCTCCAGGGTAATGGGGCGCCCCGCGAGGTCGGGCAGCAGACCCAGCGCTGCATTGACCAGGTAGACCAATGCCACTACCACGATGATCATGGCGACGATATTCAGCACCATCTGTAAACCCACCTGGGTGCTGCTGGCCACCACATCCATAACGCTTTTGCCGCCCCGGTCCACTTCGCCCTCGCGGCTGGTTACCGGGCCGGTGTTGGGATGCAGCAGATGACTGATGTAGATCACCGCGGGCAGGGTGATCAAGGATGCGCTCAACAAATGGCCTACCGCGTTGGGCAGCACTGAACCAATGACCGCTGCCTCGATGGCCATCATGGAACCCGCTATGGTGGCCATGCCCGCGACCATCACTGAGAACAACTCGCTGCTGCTCAGCTTGGCCAGATAAGGGCGTATCAATAAGGGTGCTTCCACCATGCCCAGAAAAGCATTGGCGGCAATGGCAAAACCTGGCGCACCGCCGATTTTCAGAGTCTTTTCCAGCAGCAGAGACATCAACCGCAGTATCCATGGCAGGATACGGAAGTAGATCAACAGGCCCGACAGCACACTGATCACAATGATCATCGGCAATGTCTGGAAGGCCAGTACCAGTCCGGCGGCTTCATTGGTCACCGTAAATGGTGTTTCGGCACCGCCTATATAACCGAAGATAAATGAGGTGCCGGCGTGCGTGGCTTTTTGCAAAACCACGATGCCCTCGTTGAGAAACCAGAACAAATGTTGCGAACCCGGCAGTTTCAGCAACAACAGGGCCAGCAGCAGTTGCAGGGCCAGGCTCCGGAGCACCAATGAGGGGCTGATGGCTGCGCGGTTATTGCTCAGGAGCGCGCAAATTCCGATGATAAAGACCAGGCCGAGAATTCCCTGCAGGTTCTGCATGGCTATGTGCTGCTCAGACTATGATGAAGCAGGCAGTATAAGCGAAGTTTTTGACGCCTGGCTCGGACCTTCGCACTGGTGCTCCTGGTGTCAGCAATTGAGCTCTCCGGATGCGCACTCTACAATCCATGCTCAACAGCGGAGTACCATTAGAGTCATGTCAAACGAAACATTCCTACAGCGCAGCCGGGAGCTGATTGCTGCCGGCCAGTTCCTGCATGCACAAGGCTGTGTACCAGCCACCAGCGGCAACCTGTCTGCCCGCGTGGATGCAGGCCGCATTGCCATTACGGCTTCGGGTTGCCACAAAGGTCATCTCGAAATGGACGACATCATGCTGGTGGATCTGCACGGCCAATCACTGGATGGCAAAAAGCCTTCTGCCGAAACCCTGTTGCACACCACGCTGTATGCCCGCTATCCCGGGCTGGGCTGCGTGCTGCACAGCCACTCACCTGCCGCTGTGTTGGCCTCGCGTTTGTTCGAGGACGCTGTGATGTTGGAAGACCAGGAATTACTCAAAGCCCTGGCGGGCATCACCACTCATGAAACCACGGTCATGGTGCCGATATTCGACAATGACCAGGATATCGCCCAACTGGCTGATGAAGTGGACGGCTACCTGGCCGCCAACGATGAACAGGACAGCAGTTGTTACGGCTACATCATCGCCGGTCACGGCCTTTACACCTGGGGAGATTCGGTGACCGAGGCGCAACGGCATATGGAAGCGCTGGAATTCCTGCTGGATATTGAAAACCGTTTGTACGGAGTTAAATTCAAATGAGTCTGTTAACCATTTACCGTCATGCCGACCCCACCCAAACGCAGATCTACCGCGACCCGGACGACATCGCCAGGCGGCTGTACGCCATTGGGGTTACCTTTGAGCGCTGGGAAGCCAACCAGCCTTTGGCCGCAAACGCGGACCAGGAAGCCGTACTGGCAGCCTACAGTGATTCCGTCGAGCGCCTGATGAACCAGCATAATTTCAAGTCAGCCGACGTGATCAGCGTGGGTCCGGATTTTCCCGACAAAGCTGCTTTGCGGACCAAGTTCCTCGCCGAACACCGACACAGCGAATTTGAAGTACGATTTTTTGTCGATGGCCATGGCCTGTTCTGCCTGCATCCGGATGAGCACGTTTACGCCGTTTATTGTGAAAAGGGTGATTTGCTGAGCGTACCAGCCAATATGAAGCACTGGTTTGACTGCGGCGCCGAGCCCCACATCAAGGCCATACGTTTGTTCACCACCACCGAAGGCTGGGTGGCTCAGTACACCGGGGATGACATCGCCGACAGCTTGCCCACGATAGAAGAAACATTGGCCGCAAGTTCCAACGGGCCCTGATGTGATACGAGCGATTGTTACCGACATCGAGGGCACCACTTCCTCCCTGTCCTTCGTCAAGGATGTGCTGTTTCCCTATGCCCGCGAGCATCTGCCTGAGTTTGTTCGCCAGCATGGCCAGCAGGCAGAAGTACGAACCCTGCTGCAAAAGGTCAGTGAAGTTGCGGGTAAGAAGCTCAATGATGAACAAGCTGTGGTCCAGCTGCGCCAATGGATCGATGAAGACCGCAAAGTCACACCACTCAAAGCCCTGCAAGGCCTGATCTGGGAAGCCGGGTACCGCAACGGTGATTACCAGGGACATATTTACCATGATGCTGTCGAGTGCTTACAACAATGGCATGCGCAAGGCTTACGGCTGTACGTGTATTCTTCCGGCTCGGTGTATGCGCAGAAACTGTTGTTTGGTCATACCTCGCAAGGCGACCTGACGCCTCTCTTCTCTGGCTACTTCGATACCAACATGGGCGCCAAGCAGGAAGCCGAAGCTTATCGGTGCATTGCCGAGTCTATCGCTTTATCACCCGAAGAAATTTTGTTCCTGTCAGACATTGAAGGCGAACTGGATGCAGCCGCAAGTGCCGGCATGGTCACTTGCTGGCTGGTGCGCGATGGTGAGATCGACGGGCAGGCGGCGCATCGCCAGGTCAGCAGCTTTGACCAGATTGAGGTTTGATGGGTAACTCAAAGGCCGGAGTGAATGTGGGTCCCGGATAGCGACTCCGTCGCTTCATTTAACCCTACC
>JBBKVS010000256.1:0-7116 GCA_037968555.1 Lysobacterales bacterium
TGTTTTCCCTGCTCGCCTGTGGCCTGGCTCAAGCGGCTACCTGTAATGTAGCTACTACCGGTTCGCCCGCGGGCAGCGGCAGTTGGGCATCAGCGATGGACCTGCAAACTGCGCTGGCCACCAGCAGCTGTACAGAGATCTGGGTCAAAGCCGGAACTTATGACCTGGGCAGCCCGAGCACCAACACTTTCAGCATTAAACCCGGAGTGGCAGTCTATGGGGGCTTTGCCGGCACCGAAACCCTGCGCAGCGAGCGCAATACGGCAACCCTTAACACGACGCTGAGGGGGAATACCGGCGTTCCGGGCGTACGCAACGACTTCGTCGTCACACTGGATGGCACGACCATTGCCGGTATCATCACCGCGAGTACGGTGCTCGATGGTTTCAATATCCGCGATGGCAAAACGGGGCTGCGTTGCAAGGGTGATGGTATCGGTAAAGAATGCAGCCCCAGTCTGAATTTTCTGGACATCTTCAATAACAATACGCTGGAAAGTGGCGCTGGCATCTACATCAGCAGTAATGGGGGCGGCACCAGCAATCCGACGCTGAGCAAGGTCGCGATTCGCAACAATATTGCAACCATGAATGGCGCCGGCATATACAACGATGCCACTGGCGCGGGTTCCACCAGCAATCCCAACCTGATCGATGTGCGCATTGAGGGCAATGCGACCAGTACCGGGATTGGTGGCGGTATCTACAACTTTGCTTTTGGCACTGGTGCCAACAGCAGCCCGACCCTGACTCGGGTATCTATCTGGGGTAATCAATCCGGCAGCGCGAGTGACGGCGGTGGCGGCATGGTGACCAGAGGCTGGGGAGGCGCAAGCAGCAGTCCGGTGTTGCAGGACGTGACTTTTCTGCAGAACAACTCAGCAGGCTATGGCGGAGCGATGTTAATCAGTGGCGGCGACGGTATCAGCAGCCCGACATTGAATAAAGTCACTTTCGACGGCAACCGAGCCAAGGTGGGCGGCGGCGCAATTTTTATAGTCTCCTCCGGCGCCAACGGCATCACCAACCCCATCCTGGCGAACGTCACCTTCACAGGAAACTGGATTGATGGTTCCCAGGGCAACCATGGTGGTGCCATATATAACAACGCCTTGATCAGCGCCACCAGCAATCCGGTACTGCGCAATGTCAGCTTCTTTAACAACATCGCTAAAATAGCCGGCGGAGCAATCTATAACGGAGCCGGTGGGGGCAACAATCTGATGACGCTGGTCAATGTCATTATGTGGGGCGACCAGGCTCCCTCAGGGGTCGCGTCCGAGCTTTTCAACGAAGCAGGTATCAGCACGGATATCCAGCACAGTGTGCTGACGGGTGGCTGTCCTGCCGGTGGCGTGTGCACCAACGTGAGCGCAAACGATCCCAACTACATCTCCTACGGCAACAACGGTGGCTACACCAATACCTGGTTGCTCGGCCCCGGGAGTTCGGCCCTCGATGCCGGCGATGATGCCACCTGTGCAGCTGCCCCGGTCAACGGTGTCGATCAGCGTGGTCAGCCACGTCCTCTGGGTAGTCAATGCGATATCGGAGCCGTCGAGATGTCGGATATCAGTTTCGCCGATGGATTTGAAGGCTGAAGTAATGGGGTCAGAGTAAAGGGACGGGGCGCATTAATTGCTATTTAATATGCCCCGTCCCCTTTAGTTATCCCCTTTAGTTATAACTTGTAAATTCATTTGAGCTTTATCACCAAGGCTGTAATTCAATCTGATTCAAATCCGTTCGCTGAAATCAGGATATTGCACCCAGGCAGGTTACCTGACATCGAAACACCCCTGCCCACATCTGGAATTCCCAGAGGACCGGGGCC
This sequence comes from Lysobacterales bacterium, assembly GCA_037968555.1. GTDB lineage: Bacteria > Pseudomonadota > Gammaproteobacteria > Xanthomonadales > SZUA-36 > JAWXBM01. The sequence continues at coordinate 1,835 of JBBKVS010000256.1, forward strand.
GGGATCACCATCGTCAATTGGGTCGAGCAATTTTTTCAGTGGTGAGCAGTCATCCAACATCGGGTTGTCTATAACTTCCATAAATTCGGCAACTTCAATGAGCTGATTCAAACCACTGATATCCACCAGTTCAGCATTTTGGGAAATTTGCAGATTGAGGCAACCTCCGAAGAGTAGACAACTAATGTAAAGCGGATCGCCAAGATCTGAAATTTGTTCCAGGCCATCGAGATCTGGCAATACAGGATTTTCAGAAATAACCAAGTTGCCACCTATACTGGTCAAATTGGCCAGGCCGGCGATGCCGGTTAGCGCATCATTTTTGCTGATTTTCAGATTGTTTGTAATGGACTGGATGCCTTCAAGTCCTGTTAGATCACTCAATAGGTCGTTATTAACGATGGCCAGCTCACGCAAAAGAGTAATGCCGCTCATCCCCTCCAAGGAACTCAATTGAGGATTGTTCTGAATGCTGAGGTAATTCAGTGATTGATTAACCAGAGTTGAAAAACCATCGAGGTTCTGCAGCTTGGGATTGCTTTCCACGACCACCGTGGGCGTGTTGCTGAACCCCGTCATTCCTGTAATGGAAACCAGGTTGGCGTTGTCGAAGATGGCAATTTCATCGAATTGCTCGAGTAATGGAGGCCAGACGAGATTGATCAAAGCAGCGTTACGGGCAATTACGAAATTGTGGGCGAGTGTCAAGTTGATCAAGCCGGAAACATCATTCAACAGCGGGCAATCTCTGACTTCAAAAACTCCAGACGACACAGTCTTCAACGCAGCAAGGTCGTCAAGGTTTTCAATCAGTGGATTATCAACAAGAAAGAAGTCAAAAGCTACCGACTCCAGCGAGGCCAGACCACTCAGGTCGACCAACATCGGATTCGCTTCTATAACTATGGACATTTGCGAATACTTGAGGTCAGCGAGACCATTAAGGTTAGTGATATCAGCGCCGTTGATGTAAAGAAGCCCCGTTAAGGTATCGCAGCCAAGTCCGTGATTACCCGGAAAATTATCCACCGCCGCCTGAGAATTCAGTATGATTTCGTCAGGAAAACAATCCAGAGCAAATGCAGTTTTAATGTCAATTGTTCCAGCCATGAATATAGCCAATATCATGGCGATATCCGTGCGAAAGTTCATTGGGTGCTTTGCCTCATCGAATTGTTATGGGTTCAGAGTCAAGTGTCAGAATGAAGGGCTAATGATAAAGCCTGGAGCGGATTGAGTCGCTCACATTGGTACGGCAGAGCGGCGGCCAATATTTGGGGTCATCGTTTTTAACGACAAGACCGCAATCGAGCGACGACCAAAAGTACAAAGGGAATGTTGCTCAATCCTGTAGATTCGTCTTGACATCCAATTTAAATGTGGTTATTTATTGTAACAAGGGTTACATAGTTGACTTAGTTGATTTAAAGTCGGTGCAATGTAGCTCGCGCTTTTGCTGAACAACCTAATATAACTTCATTGGGTCGGTTTGTATCAACGTACCATCACTGGAACGGGCAATCGGCTGGGCGCTACACCGATGACGCAGCGAGCATTGCGCCATTACACTTTCATCGAAGGAGAAACGTCTTGAAGAAAATTGGACTGAGACACATTCTGAGTGGTGCGCTGTTCACTGTTATAAGCATGAGCGCCAGTCAGGTTGTTGTTGCAGCAGCAGACTCCACACCGCCGCCGCCTGTAGCGACTAAAGCTATAGTCGGAACCTTAGTAGCGAAACCTAATGTCTGGGCGAAAATCGAATTTGTAGATGTGAAGAAGTTTCCGTGGGACGGATCTCCCGAGTCGGTAAACAAGGATCAACGATTCAGCAATCCTTCCAAGACTTTCTTCAACGGCCCGAACAGGGTTGGCGCATTCGTCTACAGCGAGTTTGCCCCTTCGTTTTCTTCCAAGAAGAGCGATGGGCCGCCAGGAGCGCCGCATTACCATAACTTCTGGGAAATGGGATACACGCTCAGAGGCGATTCGTCGATGCTGGAACCCGTGACTCCTGACTATATCAACCCCGTTCACTACCATAAAAGGGAAGGCGGCTGGCTGACTCGCCCGCCGGGTGGACTCCACGGCGGCGGTATGCGAGGCGGTAGGGAAAGCCAGATGCCTTACTATCTCTTGTTGTACGAAGAGGGCGACGGCAGCTTAATAACCTTGGGTCCGAGCTATTTTGGTCCGAAGGCCGACCATTACCAACCGGATTTCCCCGGTAGGAAGCCGGATCCTTATGAGCCGGACTGGGAAGCAATTGATGATTATAAGAAACCGTGGTTCGTTGATTCCATAGGAGATCTCGAATGGATGGAAGATCCGAATGCACCAGGTCGCTTCACGAAGTATCTCGACGAATCCAAAGCAGAGGGATTTCGGGCGCAGCTGGTGAAAATCGCACCGGGCTGGACACCTCCGATTGCTGGGCACAAGGAGTACTTTGAGAACGCTAACCGCGTGCGCTATATGATCTGGGGCGACATGAAGGTCTGGTCCTTCGACGGACCTGCTGACGAAGGTAAGGCCGTCAGCGTAGAAGAAGACGGTTTCATCTATCAGCCGCCGCGCAGCATCTGGGGCTACGGGCCCGGTTCGGTCTCCGAAAAAGGCGCGATATGGCTTGAAATGACCTGGGCCAAAGGCCTGACTCACGGTGGCGGACCTATCGAAGAGCCGAAGACCCCTCATTAAATCAGGCAATTTCCTGGCAGCAAGGCCGTGCGAATCACGGCCTTGCTGGTCAGATCGCTGATACCACTGAAAAATCCATGGTTTCCATAATGGGCTCCGATCCACCGACGCTGCTGCTGGCGCTGGCACTGCCACCCACGCTGACGCGAAAGCCCGCATCCTGGATGCCTTCACGACCGACCACCATGTAGACCCCATCTTTCACGTCGGCTCCAATGCCACGGCCGTCTGCCTTGGCGCTCAGGCTGGCGTAAGGCCCGGCAAAGATGGTGACGGTGCCTTTCATGGAAATTTCAATCTCGCCCTGCAGACCAATCTCGGCGCCCACATCTACCGGACCCGCGGCCAGTTTCTTCACCCCAACTGCTGCCTTGACAGAGATTTTCACTTTGCTGCAGCCCACCGAAATGGAGTAGTACTTGCCCATGGTGAACTTGGCCGATGCCTTGCCAAACAGGGCCTCACAGGCCGGAGCATCGATGTCGATTTCCAACAGAACACTGGCGACGGGTTCGACTGGCTGGTAGCAACGGCCGGCCGTGAGGGGCGCAGCGTGCACGAAGTCCATGTAGACATTCATCTGGGTAAACCGCTGGGTATTTAACACACCCTGTTCGGTGTCCAGCCGGGCCATGGAGTACCACGCTCCCTGCGGCAAGTTCGATGTATAAGCCGAAGCCCAACCATAGGCATTGCTGAACAAGACCCGACTGCGATCGACAAAGTCTTGGGCGATGGGTGTAAATTCCCGGATATTCTTGTCATTGGCTGCGCGCTGTATCGCGCAACAAGCCGCGAGAGAGGCGCCGGCCTCACATTGGCTTTCGCGCCCGTAACGCTCGTACAGCCGATCCGCGGCAACCGCCATCTGGTAGTCCGCTCGAGCTACATTGAGGGCATCAAATCGGCTAGGATTATCGCCGCTGACAATCTGTCTTTCGTAACTGGCTTCCAGTACCTGCATCTCGGTGTCCATTTCGTGAAACAACCAGATGCCGCCGGCGCGCACCTCGATCGCCTGCTGGACGCGGTCGCTCCAGGTTAGTCGCTTGCCCATTGCGGTTTGGATCAATCCATCTTTCTGCTGTTCCAGCGCTCGCCTGGCTGTTTCTGCCTGCAGGTAGCGCTGATTGGCCAGTGCCAATGTCTGGGGATAGGCATCGCCCGCTTCGGGGATGACGATTTCAGGCCAGGCGATTTGCCCCTTGCGTGACATGTCCAGGGCGATGCTGACTGGCAATCGCACATTCCCGGATTCATCAGCCAGCAAATAGGGATTCTTGACCCAGACTTCTGGTGAGGTCTGGTCAGCCGGGATCTGGTCTTCATCCGGTTGCTCAGTGCTTTCCTGCTTCACGCTCACCGGTTCGGCAGCGCTCCCTGGCACGCGGAAGAGCACGCGGGGCATGAATGTGCGGGCTTCGTCGCGCTTGTTCTGCTTGAGTAGCACATACACCAGGTTGCGCGCAGCTTCCGACAGCTCTGGGTTGAGCATCACGGCCTGGCGCAGGAGTGGTTCCGCTTCTTCGTTGTGGCCTAACAGCAGCAGAGCGTGACCGCGGTTGTTCAACCAGGCCGCTTGCTTGCTGATGCCTGCTGGAGCACCCCAATCTTCAGCATGGCCTTGCCGCGTGGCTTCCAGCAGCGCCAGCGCTACTTCCGGAAGCCCCTGGCTGTTCGCCAGGCCTGCCAGGCTAAGCAGCGGGGTAGCGCTGTCCGCCTCGGCTTCGTGCGCTACCAGCAGGTTTGCCACCGCGCCCCAGACATCGCCTGCGGCAAGCAAGGCCATTGCATCTGCTATCAAGGCCGTCGAAACGCTGCCAATTTCACTGTCGCGAACCTCTTCGATGAGGTCACGGCCGGCTGCCGCGGTAGCGACTTTCTGTTCCAGTAATTCAATCGATTCTTCGTAGTCCAGCTGGCCCGTTTGCTCCTCGAGATAAACGGAATTTCTGGCGATGGCGTCCAGTTCGCGCTCAAGGTCTTCGGAAATAATGCCGTTGGGGGTGCGAAAAAAGCTGTCCGTGGACGCAGAAACAGCGGCTTGGTCACCCCAGGGCATAGAGGCGGAGGCGCGATCCATGTTGCCATCTGCGGGGCCTCCCACCTCGAGCGCCGCGAAGGCCACAATCGGCAGCGCCAAAACGATCGCTTTGCCGGTGGTGGTGAGTCCCTTGAACTTGGTCATTGCGTCGCGCAGAAGGCGCGATGCCCCATCAATCAGACGATCAGGCATCTGAAAACCTCACTTCATCAGAAATATGCCGGGCACTGTCGGCGGTGCCGGTGCCGCCACCGGGGTCAGGTCCCGGTTTCGCAGCAGTATATTCGAGCGCCCATCCAAAACAATATGGCTGGAAGTAATGGGGTCAGAGTGAGCTAACCCTGATCCCAAACTTTCTGTTCGATCGCAAATATCCTCGCATTGAGAGACTCGTTCTCGGCCTTTTGCTGATCAATCATCTTCTGCTGCGCCTCGATCTGCGATTGCTGCAGTTCGATCTGGCTTTGCTGCTCCCTGACGGCATTAACCAAAACGACCCCAATGCGATCGTACTTGACGCCCTCGACCTGGCCGTCCT
>JBBKVS010000257.1:0-6401 GCA_037968555.1 Lysobacterales bacterium
TGCCTGACCAGGTCGATGAAGTCCCATTGCGTGTAGCGACTGAGAGCACTTTTACAGAAGTGTGGATTGGCGGACAAAAAGCGCTCGGGGCTGCAATGCAGATTGGTGAAATTGCAGCGGCCGCCGCCCGACATGAGAATTTTCTTACCAACCTTGTTGGAACGCTCCAGCACCAGAACGCGGCGGCCGCGCTGGGCTGCGGTAATGGCACACATCAGGCCGGCAGCGCCGGCACCGAGGATAATGCTGTCGTAGGCGGAGTTCATTTGTTCAGGTTACCTGCTTGCTGGCAGCCCGTCAGCGTATCCATCAGAAAACATGGCTATACGGCACCTACGATCGAAAACGGACTTATGACACTGGCGAATCAGAAACCCGGATACTCAACACAGCGACATCAATGGTCCCGCATGTCATCGCAAGAAATCCCTTATTGGGTGGTTGATGAATGGCGGCAAACGAGACGCGCACCTGCTGGTCACTCGCCGTTTGCCGCCATCACCTGTTTTTCCGTCAGAACTCATTCATTATGAAAGTGCCCCGGCATCAAGGCCGAACCTGGATATTGCCCTGAGTTACCGGGCTGGTACGATCGTTATTGTCGGGCCAGATGGCTGCTTCGCAGTACTCTTCAGAAGTGATGATGCCACCACCTCCCTCGAATCCCAGAAATGTGCTGCGATCCATGTCACTGTCTCCGCCTTCGCCGCTGTCCAGCACCCGGAACCAGACATCGCGACCGGGTTCGTTGATTTCACCCGTAAACGAAGGATGTTCCGAATTGTTTTGCGTCACCACACCGCCAACCCACGCCCGCCCGTTAGCAGAATCGACGGTCACGCAAATGACTTCACCATGAAACTCGATGGGCGAGCCCCCCAGCTCAGCACTGAAGCGAAATTGTCCGTTCGCCGTGCCATCCATTTTTTGCTTGGCACTGAACGAAAACCCCACATCAATTGAGCCTGATACAAGGAAATGACCTCCGCCGGTGGACGATGCGATTACCCCTTTGTTGCCGTCTGCCGCCTGGGCTTCAGTGATGGGGTTGGCCAGCAGGGGGCTGGTTACGGCAAACAACAGAAAAGTGAGGGCGAGGTGAAGGGTGATTCTATTCTTCCATCTTGGGCTGGAATCATCTTGGAGAGTATTCGAGTAAAGTCTCATGGCTTGCTCCCGTGCGTGAACGCACCGTCAAATGCGGATGGTTACCGCGGTGTATGTCGACCCGGGAGGAGTCCCGGATCAGCCAACAGGGTGTTGGCGGGAGCGGTTAGTTTTCGTGTGGATCGGTCTGAGGATTGCTGATGTTTGCTGACATCAAGCGGGTTTCGAGCAGGTGTTGGTGATTTTCTGGCAAAACACCAATGACATCGAGAATTGCCACGAATCGGGGGTTTTCGTGCAAGCTGGCCAGCTCAGGCAAGGCCCCGAGGTACAAAACGTAGGGGTCACGCTGCATGACGGCTTGTTCCAGATCGGCCAGGGCAGCAGCGGTATTGCCGAGAAGATTCTGGAAACCGGCGGCGACTATGGGTGAACGGAAGGGGTTCACTTCAAGGATCTGGCGATAGAGCTGTTCAGAGGTCATTTCGCGGAAACGGGAAACCTGGTCCGGGTCGGAGTTCCCGGCGGCTTCGAGCATCCTGACAAAGCTTTGATGAGCTTCCTGGTCGCGTCCGCCTGCCAGGTAGGCCATACCCATGGCTCGCAATACCGACATGTTGACTTCGCTGGTCTGATCCAGGCGTTCGAATTCGTCAATTGCGGCATCAACGTCACCGGAATACAACATCAATGCAGCCATTTCAGCGTTGTCGTAGTACAGCGGATCCAGCAGACGGATTTGACGGATTTCCGCAGCCGCCGGTTCATATTCCTGCTTCGCCACCAGCAACCAGGCGTATCGGCGGCGCGCTATGGTGTCACTGGGATTGAGTGACAAGGCTGCACGGTAGCGCAGCTCAGCCCCTTCAAAATCCCATCGGGACAATAAAATGGCCTGTCCAATGCAACTGTGACTCTCCGCGCTGGCACCCGCAAGCGATTCAAAATGCTCAGCCGCAACCAAGCCCTGATCCAGGTCTTCGCGGCTGCGAACCTGTTTCTTGAACAGGTACAGCAGCGCCTGGGCTTTGCCCAGATAGGCGGGTGCAAAATCCGGATGCTGCTCCGTCAATGATTGAAATAGCTGCTCAGCAGCTTCGGCCGGCTCAATCTCTTCCTGCGCCAGCAGGTAGCGGGCCTGCAGGTAATCCTGCATGGCGGCGGCAGGTAATGGATCCGGGGTTGGCTGTTCCGTTGCCAGCACGCTACCGATTTGAACGGCGATGGCCATGGAAATTTCCTGTTGCAGTGCCAGAACATCAACCAACGGGCGGTCAAAATGCTGCGCCCACAGGTGCTTATCCTGGTACGGCTCGATTAGCTGGGCAACCACCCTTACCTGGTCTTCGGTCGTCTGTACCGAACCCTCGATAAGTAAATCTGCGCCTAATTGTCGAGCGATGGATTCGGCCGACCCGCTCTGATCACCGAACGGCATGACGGACGTTCTGGAAATAACCCGGATTCCAGGTAGTTGGGCCAGTTTCAAAATCAGGGAATCCATCATCGCGGCGGCGAGGTAATCGTCACTGGCGGTATCCGACAGATGCAAGAACGGCAGCACCGCGATAGTGGTCGGCGAAGCAGCGACCGGGCTGTCAGTTTTGCTGAAGTCAGCCAGGGTCAATGCGCCAAGGAACACCAAAGCAGCCATGGCAAAAGCGGGCCAGTGCAAGCTGCGTTTCTGGCCAGTACCCGTTGGCTTGACCGGAACCAGCAAGCGATATCCCACATTGCTACGGGTTTCAATGTAGCGGGGATCACGAGCGTCGTCGTCCAGGGCCGCGCGCAATCCATGAATAGCGTGCGTCAGGGCATCATCCGAAACGGCCCGCCCGTCCCAGGCATGCCTGATCAACTCGTCTTTGGAAACGAATTCCCCAGTCCGGGCAGCCAGCACGAGCAGGACCCGCATGGCCTTGGGCTCCACGTGGCGGGTGGCAACGGTGGCTGAAAACGACTTGAAAGAAAAGCGCCGAGGCGGGCACAGTTCCCCCGCGTGCGGACGGACCCGCCAGCCGCCCATTCGAAACCCCTGTTCCAGCGAATTGGTGTGTTCCGTTTCGATCCAGCCTTCGTAATGCATTCCGACCTACCTTGGGATTTTGACTTCCCCTGAAAATCTCCAGTTGCCTTCGTACGATAGTCCTCTTAAACCGTTGCTTGCAAGTTGGGCGGGCTTGAATGGCTTGAGATACCTAAGGAACCAGTTCACCGGCGATTGAGGATGGCCGACTGCAGCGGATAGCGAAAGGAGGCCATGGTCACACGACGGTGTGCAGCGAATTATTAGGCGGCAGTTGCATTGGTAGGCGGTTCACGATGACGGAAATGAACCCAGAATATTGCATACTTACTCCCAGAGCTGTAACTGGCTGCTGTGAAGCTGGCCTTAAATTTTGTGGAATCAGGGAGAAAACCATGCGCCATAAAAACTGGGAATGCCCCAAATGTGCTCACCGGGATTACCAGGCGGATGAATTTCGTGCCACCGGCGGCGTATTTGCCAAGATTTTCGATGTTCAGAACAAGCGCTTCTCGACCATCAGCTGTGAGAATTGCACATTTACCGAGGTGTATCGGACGCCAAGCTCAAAGTTGGGTAACGTCTTCGATTTCTTCACCAGTTGAAGCCGCAGATTTTCCACCTAGCCGGGTAAAAAAACGGGGTCAGAGAACCATTTTTTCTTAACTTAAAATGGTTCTCTGACCCCGTTTTTCCAGGTTTGGCGCAGCTAGGATTCTTCTGCTGCGCTGACTGAATCGTTTTTATCGGCGCGATAGACCACCTCGCCGTTGAACAGGGTCATTTCGCAGCGCGCGTCCTTGATGCTGGCAGTGGGCACTGAGTAGAAGTCGGTATCCCAAACGGCCAGATCGGCGTATTTGCCTCGCTCAATCGTGCCGATTTTCTTTTCCAGGAACATTTGCTGCGCGGCCCAGCGCGTGTAACTGCGTAGCGCTACGTGAATATCCACGGATTCGGCAGAGCCAAAAGCATCCTTGCCATACACACCCAGCAAAGGCTCGCGGGCAATCGATGCCCACAAGCCATAGCGCGCCGGAAACGGTGTGACATCGAAATCCGAACCGCTGGCCCATTGAATGCCTTTTTGCTGGAAGCTGTTGAAGGGGTTCAATCGCTGGCTGCGCTTCACGCCAAAATTACCCGCATAGGTATCGCCTATCCACCAGGTAAAACCGGGGCTGGGCTCGGGATAGACGGCATCGAACTCACGCTGCAGGGCAACAATGGTATTCATGGCCAGCTCGGTGGGAATGTTGGCGTGGATGATGGAATGCCGCAGGCCCTTGTGCGGGTTGTGGTTCAGCGCCAGCGCATAGGAAGCCACTACCCAATCAATGGCCCGGTCTCCAATGGCATGCACGCCCATATGCAGGCTATTGTCGTGATAAAGGAAAATCAGGTTGCGAATCAGGTCGGCATCAATAGCAGGATAACCGCTGTTGCCTTCATCCAGGCCGGTGCGGTTTTTATTCCAGTTATCCCACATCCAGGCGGTACGGGCGCCACCGCTGCCATCGGCAAAGATCTTGATACCGCCCGATATCAAATGATCGTCACCCGTACTTTCATAAGGTTTGGTGAAATGGCGGACTTCACGGATCAGCGAACGCGCATCATCCATGTTCTGTGGGCTGGGCCATAGTGCAAAAATGCGCACGGTTAATGCACCTTCGGCCAGCACATCCTGATAGGCCTGCCAGGCGTTAAGCGCATCTTCCAGCCCGCCTCCAATGCCCCAACCAATGCCAGGATCCTTGGCTCCAGTCATGCATTCGCTGTTGAAGGCCTGCGCCATCTGCCGTATGCCTTCGCGCTTGTGGCCTTCACCCGGAGGCGGAATATGCCGGGTAACCAGGCCCATGGCGCTTTCTTTCAGCACACCGGTGGGGTTGCCATGGGAATCGCGGTCGATCACGCCGCCAGGAGGATCGGGTGTAGTTTCATCAATACCGGCCAGCATCAAGGCGAAGCTGTTAGCCACGCCATAGTGCCCCATGGTATGCACCAGCCAGGTGGGGCGGTCGCCGGACACCGGGTTGATATCGCTGGCGTAAACGTAACGCAGCTCCTGCAGCTTGCCCTCATCCCAACCGCGGCCAACGATCCAGTCGTTCTTGCCTGAGCTTGCGTTGCGTTCAGCTACCAGGGCCACCACGTCAGGAACACTTTTTACATAGGGAAAGCTCAGGTTGATGTTCAGCAGACGCGAAAGACCACCCTGGGCAAAATGCGCGTGCGCATCCAGCAAGCCGGGTGTAACTGTTTTACCCTCAAGGTCTATGGTTTCAGTAGCAGGCCCGACGAGCTTTTCGATCTCGGCATTGCTGCCCACCGCCAGTATGTGTTGGTCCTTGATGGCAATGGCTTGCTGTATGGAGTCACGCCGGTCCACGGTGATCACATTGCCGTTCAGCAGTACCCGGTCGGCCTGAATGGCGGCCAGATTAGCGGCCTGGTCAGCGGCCCAAAGGCCAACGCTGCCCAGCAGCAGACATGCTGCAAAAATCAATCGCGACATATTCCGATCCCGTGACGAAGTCAGTTCAGAAACCCAGTTAAAAGCCTGGCAAACATTATGTCACGGCAAGTGCTTGCCCCGTGTGATTCGAAGACATTGCCACTTGGGCGTTGAAGCAAACGCTTACATGCTTATCCGGTGATGGATATCGTCGACATGCGTCATAGCCGAGTGCTTTCCACAAAATCAGCCACCTGCACGAAAGCGAAAACGATCTGCAGGCGCTGAATTAAGTTCGAAGTGCGAAAAATTGTCAGCTTTTGCCATAAAACCTGTCCAGGTAAATGTCAGCCCGGTCAAGTTTTGATGCAAACTGTTCTGATCCATTCTGGGCAGCAGGAGATAGTCGGTGTATCCATCGTATGAGTTTTCCAGGCCGTTGTTTCGAATTCTGGTTTGCAGCATGATCCTAAGTATGAGCCAGATACCCGTTAATGAAATTCAAGCAGCCGATACAGACGTGATCCGGGCCCGCGATCTCGGCATTCCTTTCAATGGCAATCCTGGCCCCTTTAACGCCATCACCGATGTGGCGGGAGTCACAGTGGGGCAGGTGACTTTGATATCCGGTGAAGGGCCATTGAAAGTAGGTGCAGGGCCGGTACGAACCGGAGTGACCGCCGTTTTGCCACGTGGCAAGAGTTACGATCCGGTATTTGCGGCTTGGTATTCACTGAACGGCAACGGTGAGATGACCGGCACCACCTGGGTGGAAGAAGGTGGTTTCCTTGAAGGCCCGGTGATGAT
>JBBKVS010000258.1:0-6542 GCA_037968555.1 Lysobacterales bacterium
TCCCTGATTCGGTCTAGCCTCGCGGGCACATGGATGTGCCCGCGAGGCTAGACCGAATCAGGGACGTGAGTATAGCCGACCGCCGCAGCCCCATTACTGCGAGGGTACCCGCAGGGCGGCGGACTCGGGGATACGGTAACTAAACCACCCGATGGCTCTGGAATGCTAATGAACGGCCCGGGATTGGAATTCCCTTCAGCCAACGGGCTCTTCTCAAACCTAAAGCAATGCTGGCAATACGGAGATATGGCACGTGAACCAGTCGATGGCTCTGGAATGCTAATGAACGGCTCGGGCTAGGAATTCCCTGCAGCCAACGGGCTAATCCAAAATCTAAAACGATGCGGCGGATACGAGGATACGGTTCTTAAACCAGCCGGTGGCCCATCACAACCTATAGCCAACCGAGACAGATTCAGCTCTTGACGGTACTATGGGCTGACTTCCAGTCACTGCGGGTTTTCGGTCGATGAAAATACTTGCCACCAACGTTTATGTGGGCCCCAGCCTGTACGCCCATTTCCCCGTAATCCGGCACCAGGTCGATCTCGGGGTGTTGGAAGAATGGCCATCCGCCAAACTGGGTAGTACTTTTATCGATGGACTGGTTAGCGCCTTACCCGGCCTGGAAGCGCACACCTGTTCCTACAGCGATGCCGGTGGATTCCTGCGGCGGCTACGTGAGGACGAAGGCACCTGGATGGGGCATATCTGGGAGCACGCTGCACTGGAGTTGCAGAATATGGCCGGTTCGGATGTGTCTTTCGGTCGCACCCGGGGCATGGGACCGAAAGGCCACTACAACATGGTGTTCCAGTACAAACAGCGCGATGTGGGCCTGGAAGCAGCGCGTATATCCCGCCAGTTGCTGCTGAGCCTCTTGCCTCAGGCTTTGAAGGGTGAGCTGGCCGAAGAAATAGAAGCTGATTTTGACTTTGAACCCGAACTGAATTCTTTTATTCGCTTTGCCCAACACAAGGAATTTGGCCCCAGTACAGCCTCACTGGTGGCTGCCGCGGAAGAACGCGAAATACCCTGGCTGCGATTGAACAAGTACTCATTGGTACAATTTGGCCATGGTCGATTGCAACAGCGCATCCAGGCCACCATTACCAGCAAGACCCCGCATATCGCTGTGGAAATTTCCTGTGACAAGGAAGAAACCCATAACCTGTTGCGCGATCTGGGCCTGCCCGTACCGCAACAGCGGGTGGTGCAGTCGGAACGTGAAGCCATGCGTGCCGCCCGACGCATCGGCTTTCCAGTGGTGCTCAAGCCACTGGATGCCAATCACGGCAGAGGCGTGTCCATCAACCTGACCGATGACGAACAGGTCGCCACCGCTTTTGAGGTGGCAATGAAGAGCGCTAAAGGCAGCAGCGTGTTGGTGGAAAGCTTCATTACCGGCATGGATCACCGCATGCTGGTGATCAATGGCGAACTGGTGGCCGTGGCCAAACGCGTGCCCGGTCATGTAGTCGGCGATGGCAAGAGCACAATTTCCGAACTCGTGGACGTGGTAAATCAGGATCCACGCCGCGGCATAGGCCATGAAAAAGTTTTAACCAGGCTGGAACTGGATCATCAAGCCATTCAGCTGATGAAAAAAGCCGACAGAGATGCTGATTCAGTATTGCCTACCGACGAAATTTTCTTTCTGCGCTCAACCGCCAATCTATCCACGGGTGGAACCGCCATTGATGTGACCGACACGGTTCATCCCGATAACCGGCAGATGGCTGAGCGGGCTGTGCGGGCGGTGGGTCTGGATGTGGGAGGAGTGGATTTCCTGATACCGGATATCACCCAGTCATACAAAGACATCGGCGGCGCGATTGTTGAAATCAATGCCGCGCCCGGTTTCCGCATGCACGTAGCACCTTCAGAAGGCCAGCCGCGCGATGTGGCCGGCAAGGTTATGGAAATGCTGTTCCCGCCCGGTACGCCGACCCGCATACCAGTGGCCAGCATTACCGGCACCAATGGCAAGACCACCACCACGCGGATGTTGACGCACATCCTCAAAACCGCCGGGCACGTGGTGGGCATGACCTCCACCGATGGCGTCTACATTGATGGTCGATTGACCGTGAAAGGTGATATGACCGGGCCCAGCTCAGCACATATTGTATTGCGTGACCCCACTGTGGATATTGCCGTAATGGAAACCGCCAGGGGCGGCCTGTTGCGCTCGGGACTGGGGTATCGTCGTTGCGATGTGGCGGCATGCCTGAATGTGGCTGCGGATCACCTCGGTCTGCACGGTATTGATACGCTGGAACAGCTGGCTGAAGTCAAACGTATTGTCATCGAAGTCGCTCGCAATACAGCGGTGCTCAATGCGGATGATGTGCTGTGCCTGCGCATGGCGGACTACACCGAAGCCGAACACCTTTGCTATGTCACGCTCAATCCAGCGCATGCCCTGGTCAAGGAACATATCCGCGCCGGTGGCCGGGCCGTAGTGCTGGAGCAGGGTATGAACGGCGACATGATCACTCTTTACGACAATGGCACACATTACCAGCTGCTGTGGACCCATCTGATTCCCGCAACCATGGACGGCAAAGCCACGCACAATGTGCAGAACGCCATGTTTGCTGCCGCTTTGGCTTATAGCCTGGGTAAGTCGCTGGACGATATCCGCCACGGTTTGCGTACCTTCAGCACCAGCATATTCCAGGCGCCGGGCCGCATGAATGTGTTCGATGAACACCCGTTCCGCGTGATTCTGGATTACGGTCACAATGCCGCTGCCATCCACAGCATCTGCCAGTTGGTAGGGCGGCTGGAGGTGCGCGGCAGTAAGACCTGTGTGCTGGCGGCTCCCGGTGACCGTCGGGATGAGGACATCGCTGCTATCGCCGAACAGGCAGCGGGTCACTTTGATCATTACATTTGCAAAGCCGATGACCACCGTCGTGGCCGCGACCATGATGAAGTGCCGCAAATGCTGCGCGCCAGCCTGATCAAGCACGGAGTGAGCGAGCAGGCTATCGAAATCATTCCTAACGAAGTGGATGCCATACAGGCAGCGCTTGAGCGGGGTCAGGAGGGTGATTTGATTGTGATCTTCGGCGACAACATAGAACGTTGCTGGGAACAGATTATTGGCCATGAGGTGGAAGGTGGAGAAACCCTGCCCAGACCAGCTGTTAAAGCAGTGCCCAGTTTCGTTGAAAACGATCCGGATGCCTTCAAGTTGGATCCGGCCGCCGAGCTGGTTCGCGATGAGCGGGGTGTGCGCCTGGCGCGGGTAGAGGAAGAGTCAGATTAATAATCGGTTGTGCCTGATATTGCAATGATGCCACCGGCTTTACTGGACAGTCGCCGACTCACCGGTGCCAACCTGCATTGGGACTGGCCCAGCGCCATCATCGACGTGCAACTGGAAGCTGCCGATGCAGCGGTAATCCAATATTGGCAGCAGGCCGTGAAGGAGTTGCTGGCAGCTTGCGGCCTGCAGGCTGAGCAAACTCATCAGCGCGTCTATAAGGGTGGCGCCAGCCTGTTGATCAGCGCACCCATCGATGCCTTGTATGCCATGTGTGAATTGAACGAAGTGGCCTGGGCCCAGGCACTGCATCAGTATGCCCAGGAGCCTGCGCCTGACTGGTCTGCCGAGATCAGCCGCTTGCGCGACTTGTTTACCGCCGAAAGCCGGCCTGCGCTATTAGCGCTGCAACAGTCAGCGCATGATCACAACGTTTCCTTCCTCTGGGACGATGATGAGGTTTCCATAGGCTACGGCGCTTCCTGCCAGCTGTGGCCTTATGCAGATTTACCCGATGTTGCTCAATTGGACTGGTCATCGGCACAGGCTATTCCCCTGGCCCTGGTCACCGGCACCAATGGCAAATCAACCACCGTGCGCATGGTGGCAGCCATGATGCAGGCGGCTGACTTGCGCGGCGGCTTGACCTCCACCGACTTTATCCGGGTGGGTAATAAAACCGTGGCTGAAGGCGATTATTCCGGCACCGGTGGTGCGCGAACTTTATTGCGCCATCCCGAGGCGGAAGCGGCCGTGCTGGAAGTGGCCCGAGGTGGATTGTTACGGCGTGGATTGGCCGTGGAGCGAGCCGATGCCGCGCTGATTACCAACGTGGCTGCAGATCACCTGGGTGAATACGGAATCAATACCGTGGCCGAGTTGGTCGAGGCCAAATTCATAGTCCACCGTGCGCTGGATGAGCACTCGCCGTTGATACTCAATGCCGATGATGCTGCTTGCGTTGCCTATGAGCAGCAATTGCGCAGCCACCATGCGGGCACAAGCTGGTGGTTCAGCCTGGATGGTGAAAACCCTCTGCTTGCCGCGCACATCCAGAAAGGACAAGGCGCCTGTTGGTTGCAGAGTGATGCTGTTTGGACCAACGCGGGTTGCAGCAAAAACGAAATTCGACAGCTCTGCAGTGTGGCCGCGATTACCGCCAGCCAGGGCGGCCTGATGCGACACAATCTGCAGAATGCCATGGGTGCTGCACTGGTGGCCGTAGCACTGGGTTTGCCCGATGTTGCCATCGCCAGGGGTTTGCAGGATTTTCGTGGTGATGAAACGGACAATCCAGGCCGTGGCAACTGGTTTGAGCATAATGGCATGCATATCGTGGTCGATTTTGCCCACAACGAACACGGCCTGATGGCGCTGGCAGATGCCATTAATGCCTTGAACGCCAGACGGGTTACCGTGATGTTGGGGCAAGCGGGTGATCGTAGTGATGAGGCCATTCGCAGTATTGCACGAGCCGCTGCCAGCATGCGGCCGGATAGGCTGTTGATTTACGAATTACCCGGTTATGAACGCGGCCGGGATATTAGTGAGCCACCTGCGCTGATACGGGCTGAAGCTTTGGCCGGGGGCATGATCGCTGAAAATCTGGTCATGATGCCTGACCCGCTTACGGCCGCACGGAATGTGCTGCAATACGCGCAAAGAGGTGACGCGCTGGTACTGCTGGCCTTGACGCAACGCCGCGAAATACTGCAACTGGTGCACGATCTGATGACTGCAGAGCCTCAAGTGCTTTCAGACGAATGACCCTTTGTGTACTAAAACGGTAGAATCACCTTCAGAAGAATTGGATTGTAGAAGAACTGATGACCCGCATTTCAGCTTACATACTCACCATTGAATCCATCGCAGAAAGACAAGCAGCAGCAACAGAGCTGCAACAAGACCTGCAAAAGTTTTCAGGCCTGGAAGAGGTAGAAATTGTTCCCGCTATTTACTGGGGAAATGATGGTGCTGCCACTGAATTTTTGGCACAGCATCCGGAAATCCTGTTTACCCAGGGTTATCTCACCCGCTGCAAAAAAGGGCAGCTTTGTGCCACCCTCAGTCATATTCTCATGTGGCAAAAGCTGGTCGCCAGTGACCTGGATGGAGTGCTGATCAGCGAAGACGATATCTACATCAGCGATCGCGAAGTTTTTCAGCAGGTGCTGGATGAAATTCCTCGCCAGCCCGAACTGGATTTCCTGCGTATTCATCAGCACCGGAGATTCCGCGCTGCTATCGCTGACATTTCCGACCCCGGTCTGTTTATCGCAGATCCATCCACCTATGGCTTCGCTACTTACTACCTCAGTCGCAACGGGGCCCGGAAATTGTTGAAGCGCTTTCTGCGCGTTGACTATAACGTGGATATGGTCATTCCCCATATGGAGCGGGAAGGAAGTCTGAACTGCAAAACCGTCAAACCGCTGGTGGTTGAGCATCAAGCTTTCACGGGCTCGCCCGAAGATTTGCTGCAACGGCATCCCAAGGAACGCACTGCAGAGAAACTGCAACAGGCAGCGAGCACTATCTGGATTTCGCCTTCCTTGTACGACGACCGGGAACTGCACGGCGAGGTATCCCGTATGGTGGAGCACCACACAGTGGAACTGCGTGAGAATGGATTTACCACTTTGCCTGGTGTTTTTGATACGGCTACAGTGGAAAACTGCAGACAACAGGTATTGCAAAACCTGCGGCTGCTCAAGAATACGAGGCCTTCCTCCTCAGCGCTGCACCTGGCTGGATTCCACCGATTTCCGGAATTGGAACAGCTACACACCCAATTGGCCTCGAATCCGGCGATATTGCGGTTTTTCGATCATCTGCTGGATGGCACAAGTATGCAGACCATAGGGCTGAGCGATATCACCATCAACCGATCGCAAAACTGGCACAAGGATTTGCTGCGGGGAAAATTTAGTTCCTACCTGGAAGATCAGGAAATGTGTTGGGGTGAAAACAGTGGCGGGGTGTATAAGATATTGTGCTACCTGCAAGCAGGTTCCAGCCTCAAATTAATTCGGGGTTCGCACTTGCAGCCGGTGTCACTGCAGGATGACCGGGCAACTGAGCCGGATGAGCAAGCCCCGGTGGTGTCCATACCGGTAAAGGTAGGCGACGTTGTAATTATGGACATCCGTATGTCGCATCGTGGCGTCAGTGAGGATGTTTATGCTTCAGGCAAATATGACGATGATCCGCGCATATTGATTTCAACGGCCTTGGGTGCTGCTAACCGCCCACTGACTCGGGCCATGGA
>JBBKVS010000259.1:0-3958 GCA_037968555.1 Lysobacterales bacterium
GATATTTCTCCTGTGCCTGCGGCTTCTTGCCGCTTTTTAAACTACTGACTGGACAACGGGAATTTGATCCAGCACCTCAACTAAATCTAGCACGTCTGCATATTTTGCATTCATGTCAATTAAATTGGCCTTATGCGCCTCTGGGTTTCGATCGCCCACTGCTTCTCGCGGCACAACAACCCGATAATCATGCTGCAGGCCATCTACAACAGTAGCAGGCACACAACCGCTGGCAGTCAAGCCGGTGACCACCAGCGAATCTACTGACAAGGAAGTGAGTTGGGTTTGAATCACGGCATCGGCTTCGCCGCCCAAGGGACAAGCCGGATCAGTAAAGCCTTGAATCATATCAACCACCAGGACGAGCAGGATAGTCTGGAAAATCCACACCGGGGCATCGATGTTGTTCAGAACGACATCGACCGCCTGGAGCACAACCCAGGTAGCCGCGATGTAGGCAACCGCAGCTCGAAATACATTGCGCCGTTTCAGTTCTTGGTAAATGGACACTACAGCCTCCATTTTTAACCCGTCGCTGTAATGATACCCGCATAATCATAGATCAGGGGCTGAGCCGCCTGAATTCCAGAGCTCGTAAAAAACCCGGCCGAAGCCGGGTTAGTTTGTCTTAAAAAATTCCTGGCATTTTCTCTTGCACTGGCGCGTTACCAGTACTACTTAGAATTTATATCCCAATTCGATTCCGAGGGTCCGGCCAGCGCCGGGCGCCACGAAGGAACCACCAAACTCAGCTGCTGGAATCACTTCGGCCAATACATCCTCATCCAGCACGTTAGTGCCGTAAGCAGTAATCCGCCATGACTCCGTATTGGAAAGCATGACCCTGAGATCCAGCGTGTCATATGAGTCACGTTGCGTTTTGGAGTAATTAGCTGTGCCCAGTCCAGGGAAGAACAGGTCGAAAGTGGTCCTGATTTCGTTGTTCTGAACTGTGTGGAACCAGGTCGGACCGGTAAGTCGCCAGTCTGCGCGGAATGACAATTCCAAGTTGTTTGCAACCGTGGTCATGAACTGCGCACCGAGGTTAACAGTATAATCTGCAGTATAGGGCGATTTATTGCCCTCGGTGTTTGGACGCGCATTGTTTTTCTTTATTTCGCTGTCATTGATTGCAGCACCACCGAAAACTTCAAAGCTATCCGTCAGGCGAGCATCAAACGAGCCTTCCACACCTTTGATGGTTACTTCGTCAATGTTTGAAACCACTCGCAACAATCCAAATGGACCGGTGAAAAATTCGAAGAACTGCATATCATCGACATTAGTATAATAGCTGGCTATCTCCAGCTTAAGCCTGCCATCAGCGACTGTTCCTTTTGCGCCCAACTCAAAAGCGCTGGAAGTTTCCTGATCGTATTGGTCTGTAATATTCAGGTCAGAACCCAACGGAATGTTGTAGTTAACTTCCAGCAATTCCTCACTGCCCTGATTGTTGAAGCCACCAGCTTTGAAACCAACACCCCAGTTTCCAAAAACATTCCAGTTATCACCGAGACGATAAGCAGCACTGAGTTTGGGTTGCCACTGGTCGTAAGAATTACTGGCATCAGGAATCATTCCGGTCGCCGGCAATCCAGGGTTGATTGGCTGCCCGGTAGCTGGGTCCAATACATTGGGTACGCGACTGCTGACGTCGCGCTCTTCCTTGTCATAGCGCAGAGCGGCAGATAAAGACAGTCGGTCTGATACGTCGTAGTCAATGGAGCCAAAAATTGCATACACATTGGTGTCGAATGAATCCGCGAACATCAGAGATGTGGGGTTGATCGAACCAGGTGGATTGTACGGATTGAGTAAGCCCCCCAAGCCTTGATCTTCGGCAATCGATACCGAAGTATCGCGATCCAGAGTCAGGTAGTAGGCGCCTGCGGACCAGTTCATGGGGCCGTCATTATTCGATGCAATTCGGATTTCAGTACTAATGTCGCTCTGCGAGCGCGCCTGGAATTGTGTGCCATCGCACGTGGTTGGTCCAAATGGGCCGAATACAGACGTAAATGGATTTGGCAGCAGCACTTGTGGCTTGGGCAGCAAATAACCCTGATTGAACAACTCAACAGCTGTTGTGCGGCAAGAAGGTTGCAATTCAAAACGATAAAATGTGGCAGCGGTACTGTCCGCAATCCATTCCTGATCCACGTCTGAATACAGCGCCCAGGCTGTCAATGTGTAGTTGTCCCAATCCCAGGTTCCTTTGATGGAAACTTCATTAGTGTCCTGAGTGTTTTCAGGTTTGATGTTGCCGATAAAATCGTAGTTATGCTGATTGACGTCTTCGTCAAAAAGCGCATCACCCAGTGCTGCCGCAAAGCTCGGCAAATGAAACACCGGATTGAAACTCAATGCAGACCCTTCGTAGCGAGCCAAACGTGCTTTTACGTCAATCTCGGAATTGTCACTCGGCGTGAATACCAGCCTGCCACCTACGGTCGTATCCTGTCGGGCATCAACGGTTGAACCGCGAGCAGTGGCGATAGGGCTGGTATTCTTGTAGTACCCATCGGTTTCAAAATAATCGGCAAACAAGACAAACCCGGCAGTGTCCGAAATAGGTCCATCCAGAACGGCGGTAGCACCTAAATGATTCTGTTGGCCGGCTCTGATCACCACATCGCCTCCAAATTGATCGGTTGGCCGCTTGGTGGTAAGCACCACCGCGCCGGCCGCTGCATTGCGGCCATAATAAGCACCCTGCGGGCCTTTCAAAATTTCCGTCTGAATGAGGGTTCCGTGAATCTGGGTAATCTGTGCAGTATTGGTTTTAAGAATCCCATCCACCACCAGTGCCACGTTATTTTCCGCATCGCGGGCACCATTGATGCCGCGGATATTAATCTGCGTATCACCGACCTCTGCAGTATTGGTAACAATGGATACACCGGGGGTGAAGCTTACCAACCGGTCAACCGTAGTAATGCCGGTTTGTCGCAAAGATTCCTCGGTCATCACGGAAACAACTGCCGGTACTTCCTGCAGACTTTCTTCAACGCGCCGTGCGGTTACAAAAACCTCTTCCAACTTGCCATCAGAACCCGACTCCCCGGATTGTGCCTGGACTGGCTGTGACATCCCCAGTAAGGCTGCACTAACCACTGCAATCCAGCCACCCAAGATCATCCTCAAAACCAACCTGTTTTCTATCATCAGAATCTTGCCATGCATTTTGATTCTCCTGTGCCGCGGATTAAGTCCGCTTTTACTACTGCTGGTGGTACCGGGATGTCGCGCTCAGTGCCTTTAGCTGCGTAAACACCTCGGACAAATTTTGCACGTCTGCATATTTTGCATTCATGTCAAATAAATTGGCCCTATGCGCCTCTGGGTTTCGATCACCCACTGCTTCACGCGGCACAACAACCCGATAATCATGCTGCAGGCCATCTACAACAGTAGCAGGCACACAACCGCTGGCAGTCAAGCCGGTGACCACCAGCGAATTTACTGCCAAGGAAGTGAGTTGGGTTTGAACCAAGGCATCGGCTTCGCCGCCCAAGGGACAAGCCGGATCAGTAAAGCCTTGAATCATATCAACCAGCAGCAAGGGGGGCTTTCTGCCCAGGCCTTGCGATTGGCGCTGCAGCTCCGGCACAGCCTTTATGCCCGCGCCCGTGCAAAAGTAGGCGGAACGGGTGGCTCGAGATGGGTCTCTGCTTTGCAGCGGGCTTTGATTTCCTCGATGGTACCGCCGAAGTTAAACATCCCGAACTCTCCGCGTTTGTCACGCAATTCAGCACGCAGGGTCTCGGTACCTGCCGTGTCAACGGAGCCATCTGAAGCTACCACCACACCGTAGCGTTTTGCGCCTTCTGCGGTGACCAGACCACGATCAACATCCAATTTAACCAGGGCAGCATCACGCTCGTAAGGATCACCCCAGCCGCCACCACCCCAGGTGTTGAAGTAAAGCAGGTCGCCTTTCTTGACCTTGATGCCTTCG
>JBBKVS010000260.1:0-3795 GCA_037968555.1 Lysobacterales bacterium
GCTGCCCCACCCGCTGCCAAGGCATAGAGGTACCAACGCCCACCGGAACAGGCCGTAGCGCCCATGGACAGGGCTTTGAGCACATGCGTACCGCGCCGTATACCGCCATCGAGTATGACCTCGATCTCACCACCGACTTCGTCCAGAATGGCTTGCAGCTGATCAAAGGGTGAGCGGGACCCATCCAGCTGTCGGCCACCGTGATTGGAGATCATGATCGCGCTGGCACCTACATCCACACAGCGGCGCGCATCATCCACCGACATCACACCTTTGATGGCAAAAGGACCGCCCCACTCGCTGATCATGTCAGCCACATCACCCCAATCTATGGAACGCTTCATCTGGCCGTTAATGTACTCAGGTACGGAGGCGTTCACACTGGAGCCTGCTGCGACGAACTGGGAAATATTGGGCAGATCGAAAGGTTCACGAAATACATAGTTGCTGGTCCAGACCGGATGTGCGGCAAAACTCAGCAGGCTGCGCAAAGTCAGTTTGGGAGGTGTGGTCATACCGGTCAGGTAATCGCGTTCACGGTTACCGGAAACGATGGTATCCACCGTCAGGGCCAGCGCGTCGAACTTTGCCGCCTTGCAGCGCTGGATCAGGTTGGTGGTCAGCGCCGGATCCTTGTGCACGTAGATCTGGAAAAGCTTGGGTGTATCCTGGTAGCCGCCCAACTCTTCGATGCTGCGCGTACCTATGGTGGACACACCAAACATGGTTCCGAACTGCTCCGCCGCTACCGCTATGCCGCGCTCACCTTCATGATGAAACAAACGCTGCATGGCGGTTGGCGAAAAAAACATCGGCAGCTTCAGTTCCCTGCCCAGCACTTTGACCGAGAGATCGACCTTATCCACGCCAGCCAGAATCTGCGGCACCAGGTCGATACGCTCAAAAGCCTCGGTATTGCGCCGCAATGTGGATTCATCATCCGCGCCGCCATCAATGTAATGAAAAATGGGCGATGGCAATTTTAGTTTTGCGCGTTGGCGAAAATCTTCAGTGTTGTAACAATGTTTCAATTTGGGCCTGCGTGATCCGGGTAAGCCTGCACGCTCACCCCTGTTGCTCCGGGCGGCGGCACGCCTGACCAACTTGCCATTACGACTGACTCGAAATAATTGCCTGACAGCGTCCAACATCATTGAGCGTCAGGAATCCTCGTGGCCTGCCAGGCCACGGCTCGCCATTCGCCATCGCGAAACAAAAAGGTTCCGGTGTTGTAGTATTTGCTTACCGATGGTGGCTCGGTCTGCTGGGTGCCCACCAGGCGGAAAGTAATCACGGCAGCGTCACCATATATTCGCACCAGCAGCGCTTCGCGGCCATAGACCATGGCCGGTTCATCTGCTGCAGCAGCGTCGGCCGATTCATCCGGCGGCGTCATGATCTCGGCTTTGCCATAGCGTGCGCCCTTGGACGAGGTATAGACCAGGTCGTCTGACCAGAATCTGTCATGTGCCGCCATATCATTGCTGGATGCCCCGGCCAGAAAATCGTCCAGCAAATTGATCAGGGTTTCATCCGGACTGGACGCCCAGACTGGACAGCTTAAAATGGTCCAGAGTACGAACACCTTGGCAATCGTTTTACTACTGGACACAATTGGCGATACACGCATTGATCTGCTCTCCGGTTGATTCAGCGACCCATGATAGTAGGCGGACAGCCGGTAGCCAACACTTAATCTGATAAGGACCGGGGCCTGGTTGAAAAAAACGCTTGCGTCCCGACACAGTTTGACTAAAATGCCGCCTCTTTTTTCGCTTCCTGCAAGTTCTTGAAGCAGGTTTCAGTACCACTTTGGAGGAACGAGATATGAATCCCTTGTACATCAAGGATAAGCAGGCTGAAGCGCCCTACCGCCAACTGGTGGAAGAACACGGATCGCCCTTGCTGGTGCTGGATTGTGCCGTTTTGCGGGAGCGCTATCGTTCACTGAAAGCCGCACTGCCCGGTGTGGAATTGTTTTACGCCATCAAATCCTTGCCGGCCATACCGGTACTGCAGGCGCTGCAGGCAGAAGGAGCCAGTTTCGATATCGCCACCACTGGTGAAATCCAGCTGATGAAAAACATCGGTGCTGATCCAAAAAGAACCATACATACCCATCCCATCAAGCGCGACCAGGACATTCGTGATGCCCTGGAATTCGGCTGCACTACCTTCGTGGTTGATAACATCGATGAGCTGCATAAATTCCAGGCTTATGCCGGGCGGGCACGCATATTGCTGCGCGTATCCTTCCGTGCCAAGCAGGTGAACAGCGATCTGTCACGCAAGTTTGGCTGCGCACCTCGCAATATCCCCATGATGTTGGCCGAGGCCAGCAAATTGGGCGTGGAGATTATCGGCTTGAGCTTTCACGTGGGTTCGCAAGCCATGGACAGCGATGCCCATGTCAATGCCGCACGGGAATGTCAGTTCTATTTTGACAATGCGGCCCTACCTGGCGCTGAACATCTGCGCATACTGGACATAGGCGGTGGCTTTCCGGCTGACTATTCCGGCGATGGAATTGATCTGACGGAATACTGCAAACCCCTCATGCAGGCATTGGCGGACTATCCAGCGCACGTACGCTTCATTGCTGAACCGGGCCGCGTATTGAGCGCGCCCAGCATCACTGCCATCAGCACCATAGTCGGTCGCGCCGAGCGCCTGGATGCCACCTGGTATTACCTGGATGACGGTGTTTACGGCTCATACAGCGGCCAGATTTTTGACCATGCGTATTACCCGATCACGGTATTCAGTGACAGTCCGGACAAAGCCATGGCCGTCCTGGCTGGCCCAACCTGCGACAGCATCGATGTAGTGATGGAAGGCGGCGAACTGCCCGCCCTGGAAATGGGGGACCTGGTAGTCGGCAAGGTGATGGGCGCCTATACGCTGGCAACTGCCAGTGAATTCAATTCCCTGCCCATACCCAAACTAATCACTTTGAATCTGGCTGATGAACAACAGGGTGTTAAGCAAAAACAGGCAGCCTCAGGCGCCTGATACTGACGCCTGATCGATAGCTTGGCCCGTGCCCGCAGGACTTACTGCGGGCTGTTGTCGCTCACCTGATGATCAAATTGTCCCAGCCGCAAAAACGCCACCACCTGGTCCAGAACCACACTGCGCCACATCAGAAAGGAATGATCCACCGGTAATACAATGAAATCCTGCATGCCCTCAACCCGGGTTTCATCTACTGCCACGGTGCCATCATTGGCGACCTCTTCAAGCCCTGGTGACAACAAGGCGCGGGTATTGGTACCCGCGATGACACCCAATTCAAAATTCACCGGCCCCAGCTTTCTGGGCAGCGAATCCACACCGGTACCCAATTGATGAGTCGGCTCTGGCAATAAAGGCTCCAGCATTTCATTGGCCAGCAGCTGCTCCGCCATGGCCGAACCCTGATTGGGTGGCGCCAGCATGACCACTCTTTGCAAACCAGTAATGGCTTTTTGCTGCAGATACTGGCGCAACAAAATTCCGCCCATGGAGTGAGTCACAAATCCCACCTGGAATTTTCCCAAGGCCTGGCAAGCCGACAAACCTTCATCAATGGCCAACGGAGCGATTTCTTCTATGCGGTGACCCAGCCACGGATAGCTGTTGTTGACGACCTCATAGCCCTCATCTTCCAGGCGCCACTGCACAGCCTTCATGGAAACAGCAGATCGTCCCAGGCCATGCAACAGGATGATGCAGGTATCTGCTGGATGGGATTCTGCTGTCGCTGCGTCGCTGGCAAAACTGGGAAAGCCAATGAATATCAGCATAAACAAGCAA
>JBBKVS010000261.1:0-7701 GCA_037968555.1 Lysobacterales bacterium
CCATGACCAAGCGCTTTCCACTTCTGATCTTGCTGCTGCTTTTCAGCGCTTCCTCCTGTATGTCCGGCGAACCGCGCGTGCGCCTGGCTGGCCAATGGTTTGACGTGGAGTTGGCAACCACTCCTGAAAAACAGAGCCTGGGGCTGATGTTCCGGGACCAGATGGCCGATGATCACGGCATGCTATTCATCTTTCCCAGAGAAAGCCGCCGTAGTTTCTGGATGAAAAATACCCGCATTGCGCTGGATATTTTTTATTTTGACAATGAGCTGAAGCTGGTCAGTGTTTCCGAAAATACACCGCCTTGTCGCACTGAGCGTTGTCCCAGTTACCCCAGTTCAGGGCCGGCA
The DNA here is from genome assembly GCA_037968555.1 of Lysobacterales bacterium. GTDB lineage: Bacteria > Pseudomonadota > Gammaproteobacteria > Xanthomonadales > SZUA-36 > JAWXBM01. The sequence continues at coordinate 351 of JBBKVS010000261.1, forward strand.
CGCTATGTATTGGAGCTCAACGCGGGGAAGGCAGCGCAACTCGGCGTGCAGTCGGGCGATCTGCTGGAACTGGATCTGGACTAATGGTTGAGCCTGAAGTTGGGGGCGAGAGCTGCGACAGCGTGAGGCAACCGGGCTGATAGGGCACGGGAAGTTCATGCTCCATTAGCTGTTCGAGTTGCTCATCGCTCAGTGGAATAAAGATTTTCATGGATAGACCATCAACTCATTCTTGGGGATACGCTGAATTATTCAGAGAATTCTCAGTGCCGTACTGCAATGCGTGCACAGTATGCAGAAACTGTTGGCGTTTGTGTTGTGGCAATTCAGGCAAACTCATGACAATTAATGCTGAGGTCTGTAACAAACCCCTGCCAGCTGTTTTTGTTAAAGTGTTCCTGGCATAGAGCGGCGTTGACCACTCAATGCATCAACATCTTTGTTTAACAGAGGAGAGTAACAGTGGCAGGAAAATTTGTTATCAGTAAAGGCAAAGACGGTCAGGACTACTTCGTACTCAAGGTCGGCAATGGTGAAAACATACTGCAGAGTGAAGGCTATAAAACAGCCAAAGCCTGCGCCAATGGCATTGAATCGGTGCGCAAGAATTCGGCCATCGATAAACGCTTCGAATGCCGCACCGCCAAAGACGGTCGTGCATATTTTGTGCTCAAAGCCTCCAATGGCCAGGAAATTGGCCGAAGCCAGATGTACAAATCTGAAAGTGGCTGCAAGAACGGCATGAAGTCCGTGGCACGCAATGCAGCGGATGCCACGGTGGCCACTCCCAGCTGAGCGTACTGGCCAGTCTGAGCCAGTGAAAGCGGCCACGCAGGTTCCGGCCCCCTCCCGCAAGACATGTAAGCAGGATCGCGGCTTTCGACTGGCACAAATCAGTGATTGCCATTTGTCGTCGAACCCGGACACGCCTTATCGAGGGTTGAAGGCGGACTCCGGATTGGCGGCGGTGGTGCAGGCGGTGGCGAACTGGCGGGCAGATGCCGTCATGCTGAGCGGCGATCTCAGTGAAGATGCCAGTGAGCCGTCGTATCGCCGCCTGGCAAAGCATATCCACTCCCTGAACATTCCGGTTTTTGCTTTACCGGGCAATCATGACCTGCCCGAATTGATGCAGCAGTATTTTCCCCACGGCGCTTACCAAGGGCCTTGGCTGCAAACGGCGGGCGCCTGGAAATTGATGCTGTTCAACTCCGCCCGGCCACGCCGGATTGATGGCTGTATCGCCGCCACTGACCTGCAACAGCTGGATGATTGGCTGAAGAATGATGGTGCGGGCCCGGCCTTGCTGGCCTTACACCATCAACCCGTGCCAGTGGGCGCCCCGTGGATTGATAAACACATGCTGGATCAGCCAGAGGATTTCCTGCAGTGTGTAGCCCGGCATCCGCAGATCAAGGCGGTGGTGTGGGGACATGTGCACCAGGTGTATGAAGCTGAGCGTCAGCAAACGCGGTTTATGTCAGCACCCTCATCGGCAGCCAACAGCCTGAGGGGTACCGACCGGTTCAGCCTGGACCCGGCCGGGCCCGCCTGTCGTTGGCTGGAATTATTTGATGATGGCCGGCTGGAAAGCGGCATCCTGTATGGAATGAGCGCTAGTCCTGCAATGGCAATACCAGCCATAACAACAGGTAAACGATGATGCCTGGAAAGGCTGCGGATAACACTGAGCCCAGCACATAAACCACTCGAGTGGCGGTGACCGACCAGCCAAAGTGTTCAGCGATGCCACCACAGACACCACCGATCAATTTGTTGCGTCGCGACCTGAAGATACCCGTGGTTTGAGTCATGTTTTTCCCCTTACTGGGCTTTGTTCAAGCCATCAGAACATTAAGGAAACTCTGATTGCTTCAGAGCTTCCGCGGCACATGGAGGTGCCGCCATTTTCGAAGATTGTAAATCATCGAAAATGAAGCTCAACAAAAATCACACTTTTTGTTGAGCGTGATCTGAGAATTCATGGATGAATTACTCAGAGCTTACTCAGATCTCGGTCATTTCAAAATCGTCTTTCGATGCCCCACAGTCCGGGCAGACCCAATCTTCAGGCACATCCTGCCAGCGCGTTCCCGGCGGAATACCATCCTCGGGTGAGCCATAGGCCTCTTCATAAACCCATCCGCAGATGATGCACATCCAGTTTCTGTAGTCCTTATCGTTCACGTATTTACCTGTGGGTGTGGTTGCAAAGCGGCGTAGTTTGCCACGCCTGCTGTCTGCATGAAACCTCAAGGGTAGTAGAATGCCCGCAATAAATCCGGTACAGCGTCTGCCAAACCGGCCAACAAAACCCAGCCTAAGGACCTCATTCCCGATCATGAGCCAGACCACGAACAAGAATCAAGAGTTGTTAAACCGTGCTCGTTTACATATACCTGGCGGCGTGAATTCGCCGGTACGCGCCTTCAACGGCGTTGGCGGTGACCCGATCTTTTTCGATCGGGCAGCAGGTGCTTGCCTGTACGACACGAGTGGGCGCAGTTACATTGACTACGTTGGTTCCTGGGGCCCGATGATCGCTGGCCACAACCACCCGCACGTGTTGGAGGCGGTGCAGCAGGCCGCTGCCCGCGGTCTGAGTTTTGGTGCGCCTTGTCCGGCTGAAGTGGATATGGCCGAGCGTTTATGCGCGCTGGTACCGGCTATGGATATGGTGCGCATGGTTAATTCCGGCACCGAAGCCACCATGAGCGCAATCCGCCTGGCGCGAGCCGCTACCGGTCGCGATGCCATCATCAAGTTTGAAGGTTGTTACCACGGTCACGCTGACAGTTTCCTGGTCAAGGCCGGCAGTGGTGCGCTGACCCTGGGGGCGCCCAACTCACCCGGCGTACCGGCGGCGCTGGCGGACCTGACGCTGACCCTGCCGTTCAACGACCTGGCGGCACTTCAACAGTTGCTGAAAACCGAAGGGCCAAGGGTAGCCGCCATCATTGTCGAGCCGGTGGCCGGCAATATGAATTGCATTCCACCGCTGCCCGGCTATCTCGACGGACTGCGTGCAGCCTGTGATGAACATGGCTGCCTGTTGATTTTTGATGAAGTGATGACCGGCTTCCGCGTTGCACTCGGTGGCGCGCAGGCTTTGTATGGCATCACGCCGGATCTGTCTACCTTTGGCAAGATCATTGGCGGCGGCATGCCGGTCGGTGCCTTCGGCGGCAAGCGGCAGTACATGGAGCAGATTGCGCCCAGTGGCCCGGTTTACCAGGCAGGCACCCTGTCGGGCAACCCGGTGGCTATGGCAGCTGGTTTGGCCATGCTGGACCTGATTGTGGCCGAGGGATTTTATGAGCGACTGGAAAGCAGCACTGCCGCTCTGTTGCAAGGCTTGCAGCGCGAAGCCGATTACTTTGAGATCCCTTTCCGAACCACCCAGGTCGGGGCCATGTTCGGGTTGTTTTTCACAGCGGCAGAAAAAGTGGTGAATTTTGCCGAGGCCGGGGCTTGTGATGTCGCAGCCTTCAGACGCTTTTTCCACCTGATGCTGGAGGGCGGGGTTTACCTGGCGCCTTCGGCATATGAGGCGGGTTTTGTTTCCGCCGCGCATACGGAAGAACATATTGAGGCGACTATCGGTGCAGCTCGTGAAGCGTTTCGTAAACTGAGTCGCGCCCAGGCCAGCAACGGAAACGCCTAATCCAGAAACAGATCCTTCATCAGCGGTTTACCCGGAACCACACTGTATTGGTCAAAGTTTTTCACGCCGATCGAACGCAGGACGTTTTCATCGAGGAAGAAATTACCGGTGCATTCGCGGCTGTCGCGACAAAGTATTTCGTGTGCGGCATCCGCCATGATTTCCGGCTTGCGGCAATGATCAGGTAAAACCACAGTACCCAGATGATTCAGGGCGGCAGTGGCAATTACGGTGCGGGGCCACAAGGCATTGAAGGCAACACCCTGTTCGCGAAACTCTTCCGCCATGCCGAGTACACACATGCTCATGCCGTACTTGGACATGGTGTAGGCCACGTGCCCAGCGAACCAGTCCGGATTCAGGTTGAGTGGTGGTGACAGATTGAGCACATGCGGGTTGGTTGCCTTCAAAAGATGCGGAATGCAGGCGCGGGCGGTGGTATAGCTGCCGCGCACATTGGCTTCGAACATCAGGTCAAAGCGCCGCATGGGCAGTTCCTGGGTGTCCTTGAGCATGATCGCGCTGGCATTGTTGATCAGGATATCGATGCCGCCGAAATGCGCCACGGCTGCCTCGACGGCCGCATCGACCTGCTCATCGTCACGCACATCCATGCGTATCGCAAAGCCGTTGCCGCCAGCCGCGTTGATCTCTTCAACCGCCGTGTGGATGGTGCCTTCCAGTTTGGGGTGGGGTTTGTCGGTCTTGGAGGCGACGACGATGTTGGCACCATCGCGGGCTGCTCGCAGCGCAATGGCCTTGCCGATACCACGCGAAGCACCGGTGATGAAGAGCGTCTTGCTTTTGAGAGTTTTTGAACCTGTAGCCATTCTGGCAGTCCCCACTTGTTATAGACCGGTACCTTCTGTGGCGCCAGCCTGTTGCATTATATCCATCAGGAAAGTCCGATGAGTCCGGAGTTTCCGCGGCACATGTTTGTGTCGCCATATTCATTGATCGTAAATCAATGAAATTGAAGCCAAACAGGAATTTCGCCTTGGCTTGCTCTGATAATTCATGGCTGAATTGTTCAGAGCCATTATGATAACCGCCCCGGAAACTTTCCGGGCATGAATTATGTACGGGTACTGACGTTTTGATGGAATCTGCAAGCTGGACACAGGAATTATTGAGCTGGGTCAACGCCAACCCGGGTTGGGGCGTGCTGATTGTATTCCTGGTGTCGTTTCTCGAATCGCTGGTGCTGGTCGGCATTCTGCTACCGGGCATTATGATCCTGTTTGGGATTGGCACGCTGATCGGGTTGGGTGTGATCGATATTTTACCGGTGTGGCTGGCCGCATCCAGTGGTGCATTCCTGGGTGACAGCCTGAGTTTCGCGCTGGGCTATCGCTACCGCGAGCAGTTGCTGGAGATCTGGCCATTTTCGCGTTATCCGGGAATGATGGATCGGGGCATCCGCTTTTTCCGGCAACATGGCGCCAAAAGCGTGGTCGCCGGGCGGTTTATCGGGCCCTTGCGCCCGGTGATTCCTGCCGTGGTTGGCATCATGCGCATGCAGCCCTCGCGATTCCTCGCTGTGGACCTGGCCGCTTGCGCCGCCTGGGCACCGGCCTTCCTGGTACCGGGCCTGCTGTTTGGTGCTTCACTGGATGTGGCCTCGGAGTACACCGGCCGCCTGGCCGTGGTGCTGGCCATCGCGCTGTTTTCCCTGTGGCTGATCTGGTGGCTGATGCGGGCCATATATGAACCGCTGGCCAGCCGTTCCGCGCGCTGGATGCGGCACGGCATACGCTGGACTCGCCGACACCCGGTGCTGGGCCGTATCGCTGCACCGCTGCTGGACCCATCCCGCCCGGAAGTGTTGTCAATTTCCGCTTCCGGCCTGTTGTTGGCGGTGATTTTCTGGGGCCTGATCCTGTTGTTGTTGCTCTCCCCCTTCTCGGCACAACCCCAATCACTGGATCAGTCGGTGCAGGATCTGGCTTTATCTTTGCGCAATCAGCTGGCTGACCCTGTTCTCGTAGCTGTTTCACAGCTGTCGCGCTGGCAGGTCACATTGTTATCCAGTGCCGCCGTGTTTTTCTGGCTGTATGGCGCCGATCGAACCCTGGCTGCCAAGCATTGGTTGGTGGCCATTGGGGGTGGATGGTTAATTCAATTGCTGCTGGCCTGGGGCTTGCGGGCGACACCGCAAGTGATGGAAGTGTCTGTCGAATCACTGCGCGCACCCAGCTCGGACATGAGCCTGACCACAGTGGTGTTTTCGTTTTTTGCGGTGCTGATTGCTGGCGAAGTACGCCGCAAACATCGGCAGTGGCCTTACCTGACGGCCGGACTGTTACTCACGCTGTTGTTGTTGGCACGTTTGTACCTGGGCCTGGAATGGCTCAGTGGCGGCTTGATGGGTGTACTGCTCGGTCTGGCCTGGACACTGGTAGTGGGCATAGCTTATCGCCAACGCGCCACCCTGAAATTTTCCGGGGCGCTGGCGGGCTTGATCTTTTATGGCTCTGCCAGCCTGTTGTTCGTCTGGCAGGTGAATGAACATACCACTCGGGAACTGGATGCCTTGCATTCGGTAATACCCAACCAGCAAATGAACGAGCAAGCCTGGTGGGATGAGGCCTGGCAGGATTTACCCAGCGAACGCACCAGCTCACTGTCAGCGCAGTCACGCCGCTTCAACGCGCAGTTGGTGGTGGATCCCGAATTGATTGCCGAGGTTTTGCAACGGGCCGGATGGGAGCGCGAACCTCCCAGCGATTGGCGCTGGATCATCCAGGCGCTGAATCCGGAACCGGACACCGCTAACTTGCCTTTGCTGGGTCGAGCCTACGAGGGACGTTCGGAATCCTTATTATTGCGCCGCCAGATGGCCAAGGGTGGTCCGCTGGTGACTCTGCGATTGTGGGATTCCGGTGTACGCCTGCAACCCGGGGAGCGGGCACTGTATTTGGCGCAAATCTCTGAAGAGCAACTGGTACAGCGCATTGGCGTATTCAGCTACTGGCGATCAAACCCTTATGAGGTTGAGCAACTGGGCGATTTGCGCGCGGCATTGGGCCAGTTCGAACAACGCCAGGTTTCGCCGCATATGCTATTGCTGCGCTAGTTGTCCAGGAAACTCTAGTAATTTCTGTATCTAGGCCCTCGACTGGTATACGTACCGTACCCCCGAATTCACAGCCCTGCTTTGGCATTATAAAGTAGCCCGCTGGCTGAAGGGAATTCCGATCCCGGGCCTTGGCCTACGGCTTCCCTCGTTCCTTGGTCGTTCCGGCGACCGGCCCGAAACGCGTTGATCGCTCTCGTGCATCCTGCACTCCGCGATCTGTGAACATCCCTGTTCAAATGCTCGGTCAGTTCTTAGCTGCGTTTTTGTGCAGGGATGCACTTATATAGCGGAGCACAGGGATGTGCGAGAGCTATTAGGGATCGGAATTCCCTTCAGCCAACGGGCTATGGATTGTTCAAGCGCAGCCGAGCCTTAGCTGCGTTTTTGTGCAAGGATGCATTTAGATAGCGGAGTGCCGGGATGTGATTGAACTATCAGGGCGCGAAACTCCCTTCATTCAACGAGCTTTGAATTGTTGAAGTTGGTCGGGCCCTCGGCTGGTATACGTACCGTAGCCCCTGGTAGCCGCCGAGTAGTAATGTGGACCCGCGGTTGAGGGCACAGGGATGTGCCCGAAAGGCCAGACCGACCATGGACGGGAGTATGGC
>JBBKVS010000262.1:0-21539 GCA_037968555.1 Lysobacterales bacterium
GCTTGAATGGATCGCCCGGTTGACAATACGCAACAGCAGGCCGTGGTGCATCAAGCCAAGGCCCATGACAGCGCCATCAAGCACGTCACGGGGCGGGCGGTTTATATAGACGATATGGCCGAGCCGGAGGGCCTGTTGCAGGTGTATTTCGGCAGCAGCAAAGTCGCGCATGGCCGCATACGATCCCTGCAGCTGGATGCGGTCCGGTCATTTCCGGGTGTGATTGCCGTCCTGACCGCAGCGGATATTCCGGGCAGCAATGACATCAGTCCCAAACACACCGGCGATGAAGAAACCATTGCCAGCGAGTACGTGCATTTTTATGGCCAGGTACTGTTTGCGGTGGCAGCAGAGAGTCGTGATATCGCCCGGCGTGCGGCATTGCTGGCCGAAGTTGATATTGAAGAGTTGCCCGCGGTGCTGGACATCGCAACCGCGATTGAGCAGCAGGCCTGGGTGGACCCGCCACATGAAATGAAGCGCGGCGACGCCGCACAGGCCATCGCTTCGGCATTGCATCGGCTGCAGGGAGAACTGCATACCGGCGCCCAGGATCATTTCTATTTGGAAGGCCAGGCGGCACTCAGCATCCCGCAGGAAGATGGCGATGTGTTGATCTACTCTTCCAGCCAGCATCCTTCCGAGCTACAACACCTGGCGGCCTTGGCCCTGGGTCGCCCGGACAACGCGATTACCGTGGAAGTACGGCGCATGGGCGGAGCCTTCGGCGGTAAAGAAACCCAGGCTGCGCAGTGGGCTGTGATTACGGCTTTGGTGGCGAATCAAACCCGTCGACCCGCCAAGCTCAGGCTGGACCGGGACGACGACATGATCAGCACCGGCAAGCGGCATGATTTCCGTATCCGCTATGAGGTTGGTTTTGATGATGCAGGTCGCATCCTCGGTATTGATCTGGAGCTGGCAGCCCGCTGCGGATTCTCGGCGGATCTTTCCGGCCCCATAAGTGATCGCGCCATGTTCCACAGTGACAATGCGTATTACCTGCCCGCTGTACACATTCGTTCCTACCGTTGTCGCACCAACACCGTTTCCAACACGGCCTTCCGCGGTTTTGGTGGCCCGCAGGGCATGATGGGCATAGAGCGGGTGATGGATGCCATCGCCGCCCACCTGGGTAAAGATCCGCTGGAAATTCGCAAGCTGAATCTGTATGGCGGTGACGGGCGCAATGTCACACCCTATTTTATGACGGTGGAAGACAATGTGGCTGCGGAAATCATCGCCGAACTGGAACGAAGCAGCGATTACAGCCGGCGTCGCGCAGACATTGCCAACTTCAATGCCCAAAGCGCAGTGATCAAACGCGGAATTGCGTTGACGCCGGTCAAATTCGGTATTTCCTTTACCACCAGCTTCCTGAATCAGGCCGGGGCTTTGGTGCATATTTACAAAGACGGCAGCATCCATCTCAATCACGGTGGCACCGAGATGGGGCAAGGCCTGTTTATCAAAGTCGCACAGGTGGTGGCAGATGCTTTTGGCGTACCGCTGGAGCAGGTCAAAATCAGCGCTACCAGTACTGCAAAAGTGCCGAATACATCGGCCACTGCAGCATCTTCCGGTTCGGATATGAATGCCATGGCGGCACTGGATGCCTGCGAGAAAATCAAGCAGCGCATTGCGAAATTCCTGGTCGGTGATGATGGCGATGCGGGCAAGGTGAAATTTGCCCACCAGGGTGTTTGGGATGGCGAAAAGCAGCACCGTTTTGAAGAGGTGGTAATGGCCGCCTGGATGGGGCGCGTGTCCCTGTCAGCGACGGGTTTTTATCGTACACCGAAAATTCATTATGACCGTGAGCAAGCCCGCGGCCGGCCCTTCCTCTATTTTGCCTACGGCGCAGCGGTAGCCGAAGTTGAGCTCGATACGCTCAGCGGTGAGAACCGCCTGCGCCGGGTGGATATCCTGCACGATGTGGGGCGTTCACTGAACCCGGCCATTGATCTCGGCCAGATTGAAGGTGGCTTTGTGCAGGGTATGGGCTGGCTGACCACCGAAGAATGCTGGTGGGATAACAAAGGCCAGCTGCGCACCCATGCGCCGTCAACCTACAAGATTCCGGTCAGCAGTGATGTGCCGGAAGCGTTTAATGTGGAAATCTGGCAGCGGGGTGAAAACCAGGAGGCTACCATTCACAAGTCCAAAGCTGTGGGTGAGCCGCCATTGATGCTGGCCATTGCGGTACATAGCGCGATCAACCAGGCAATTGCCTCGAAAACCTCGGGAAGTAGCGTCCCGGCGCTGGATGCTCCGGCAACACCCGAACACATACTCATGTGCCTGGGTCGTCAACGCTAAACCGCCAGGCTTCTGGAGCGACAAGATCAACCCACTTGAACCCCATCAGGAATCCTTATGAAGTACTTACACACCATGATACGGGTCAGTGACCTGGACAAATCCCTCGATTTCTTTTGCAACAAGCTGGGCCTGGTCGAGGTGAAACGCCATCCCGTCCCCGCAGCCAAATTCACGCTGATATTCCTGACCGCTCCCGAAGATGTGGCCCGATTTGAGCAAGGTCAGGCACCGGCCATTGAACTGACCTACAACTGGGACGAATCCGGATATGAGGGTGGCCGCAATTTTGGCCACCTGGCATTTGAGGTGGATGATATTTATGTAACCTGCCAGCGACTGATGGATGGCGGAGTTATCATCAACCGCCCGCCGCGCTGCGGCCACATGGCTTTTGTGCGTTCGCCGGACAATATTTCCATCGAGCTGCTGCAGAAGGGCAAGGCTTTGCCGCCACAGGAGCCCTGGGCTTCCATGGACAATACCGGCGTCTGGTAGTTTGGCCTTGCTGGTTGCCGGTAATGGGTTGGACAGCCGTCGCATCCAAGCCTTAGGATGAGTTGCAGGCATGTGCCTGCTGGTTGGCCTGGATCGTTCCCTCTTGAGTAGCGTTAACACCTGGATAACTGAACTGCAGCGGTTGCTAACGCAGCACGACTGTGTGCTGGTGACATTACACCAGATCATGGGTTCTGCGCCGCGTGAGTCAGGCTGCCGCATGATCGTCACCACCGACTCCATCAGCGGCAGCATAGGTGGCGGCAATCTGGAATTTACCGCCATAGCCCAAGCACGGCAAATGCTGAATGAATCGCATGGTGCTGCTCAGCTGCAGCAGCCGTTCGGTCTTGGGCCAGCACTCAATCAATGCTGCGGCGGTGCGGTTAACCTGCATTTCGAGCGCATTCCTAATGGGCAAGTGCAGTGGCTGGATGATTTGATCGCAGCACAGTCGGCGGCTTCACCGATAATTCTTGTTTCTGCGGTGGATGCTGTTGAACCAACGCATCATGTTATTCAGGAAAACTCCAATCAGCCCGAAAATCTGCCAGACGCAATTTGGCTGGCTGCACGTGAGTTAATGCAAACCCCGGTAGTTGCGCGAATCACAAACAATTCCCACACCGTGTTGGAAACCGACAAGGGCAATTGGTGTCTGGAGCGCATTGAGGATCAACAGCCGCAGTTGTATCTGTTTGGTGCCGGGCATGTGGGGCAGGAAGTGGCCCGCATGTTGCGAGGCTTGCCATTTAAATTCAGCTGGATTGATCAACGGCCAGATGTTTTTCCTGCTGAAGCCGCAGAGTACTGCACATTGATTGGCTCCGACCCTGTGGCCACCGTGGCGCAAGCCAAACGCGATAGTATTTTCGTGGTTATGACGCACTCTCACCAATTGGATGAGGATATCTGTCATGCCATTTTGCAGCGCCAGGATACAAATTGGGAATTCCGCTGGCTGGGTTTGATCGGTTCGGCCACCAAGCGCAAACGCTTTGTACACCGCCTGCAGCAAAGAGATATCACAGCAGCGCAACTGCAGCGGCTGGTCTGTCCTGTTGGCCTTTCTGGTATCCATGGAAAGCAGCCTGCTACCATTGCGCTCAGCCTGATGGCACAACTGATGATGGAGTCCACATGGACCGCCGCCGAAAACTGATAGCCGATCTGCCCAAAGCCGAATTGCATATGCACATTGAGGGCAGCCTGGAACCGGAAATGATGTTCGCGCTGGCGCAGCGTAACGGGGTAAAGCTGCCTTATGCCGATGTGGAAGCCATACGCGCGGCTTACCGGTTCGATTGCCTGCAGGATTTTCTGGATCTGTATTACCAGGGCATGTCAGTGTTGCTCACCGAACAGGATTTTTTCGACCTGACCTGGGCCTACTTGCTGCGCTGCCAGGCCGATAATGTAGTGCATACGGAAATTTTCTTTGATCCTCAAGGCCACACCGGTCGCGGCGTAGCTTTTGCCACTGCATTCGAAGGCATCTGGTCGGCTCTGCAGAAGGGCGAGAAGAAGCTGGGTATCAGCAGTCGCATCATCATGTGTTTCCTGCGGCATCTGGATGAAGACAGTGCCCTGGCGACGCTGGAGGAAGCGGCTCCGTTTCTGGATCGAATTGCCGGAGTTGGCCTGGATTCCTCTGAAGTTGGGCATCCACCGCTAAACTTTGCGCGGGTGTTTGCCCGTGCGGGCGAGCTGGGGCTCAAGCGCGTGGCGCACGCCGGCGAAGAAGGGCCACCCGAGTATGTCTGGGAAGCTTTGGATGGATTACAGGTAGATCGCATCGATCACGGCAACCGCTCAATGGAAGATGAAGACCTGGTTTCCCGTCTGGCGCGCAAACAGATTCCACTGACCGTGTGCCCGCAGTCCAATTTGCGCCTGGCCGTGGTCAAAGACATGAGCGATCACCCCATACGTGACATGTTGGGCATGGGCCTGAAAGCCACCATCAATTCCGATGACCCGGCCTATTTTGGCGGTTATATGAACGACAATTTCAATTCGCTGGTTGATGCCGTGGACCTTTCACGCGATGAAATCATCGAATTGGTGCGTAACAGTTTTGAAGCTTCCTTTCTGGACCCTGCTGAGATTGCCCAGCACCTGCAGGCGGTAGACCGCATCGCAGCGGCTTGATGGAAGGACTGCTGCAAGCCTGGCCGCAAGCCCAAATGCAGGATTGGCTGAGCCTGCTGTTGCGCTGGGCGCACCTGGTGACCGGCATCGCCTGGATAGGTGCCTCTTTTTACTTTAACTGGCTGGAAAACCAGCTGCAAAGGCGTTTTGGTGATAGCGATCCATTGGCTGGCGATCTGTGGGCCGTGCATGGTGGCGGCTTTTATTATTTGCAGAAATTTCGCCTCGCTCCGCCCGAAATGCCCAGTCAGCTGCATTGGTTCAAATACGAGGCCTATGCCACCTGGCTGACCGGCTTCTTCCTGCTGATGGTGGTTTATTGGTGGAATGCGCCACTGTTCCTGATCCACCCGGACAGCAGTCTAAGCCCGACTCTGGCCATTGCACTGAGTGCCGCTGTGCTGTTGATTTCCTGGCTGCTGTATGACGGGCTGTACCGCTCGCCATTGGGCAATAAGGGCTGGGTTTCGGCCCTGCTGATTTTCGCCTGGTTTACCTTCCTGGCCTGGTGGTTGGGCGATTATTTCACTGGCCGCGCCAGCTACCTGCATGTGGGTGCGGCGATTGGCAGCATCATGGTGGCCAATGTGTTTTTCGTGATCATACCGGCGCAGAAAAACATGGTGGCGTCGCTCAGTGACGGTCAAACGCCGGATGGCAGCAAAGGCAAACAGGCTTTGCAGCGTTCACGGCACAATAACTATCTGACCTTGCCGGTGTTGTTCATCATGATCAGCAGCCACTATCCGTTTTCTTACGGCGGTAAATTGGGTTGGCTGGTGCTGGCGGTGCTGTCACTGGCGCTGGTGGGAATCAGGCACTGGTTCAACATACGCCACTTGCCAGGCCACAATCGTTGGGTGTTGCCCTTATCCCTGCTGCTGTTGTTGGGGTTGATACTGTCGACCTTGCCGCGTCCTGCGATACATATATCGGCTGCGGCTACCGCCCCGTTAACTTCTGAAGTCCAGCCCCTGATTGACCAGCATTGCGTCAGTTGCCATGCCAAAACACCCAGCTTTGCGGGCTTTACAGCGCCGCCTTTGGATGTGGTGCTGGAAACAACGCAACAGATCGACAGCCAGGCCGAGCGCATTTACCAGGCGGTGGTAGTCACTCAGACCATGCCTTTGGCTAATATGCAGGGCATGACGCCTGAGCAGCGAGATTTGATTGCAGCCTGGTACCTTGGGCAGGAGACTTGGGGTCAGAGTCAAGGGACAGAGTAAGTTTTTTCTTTGACTGACACGACAGGCAGGGTAAGTGGTTTACTCTGTCCCTTGACTCTGACCCCGATTCTATTTGAGGCCCAAAAGATGAGCGAAACACCCAAACAAAACTGGTCCATGGCCGATATCTCAGCCAAGTCTGTAACCCGCCGCATGGCCATAGCGGGTGGCCGTATCGTGATTGGTGAGAAAGCCATGGCCATGTTGCAAGCCGGCACCCTGCCCAAAGGTGATCCGCGCGCCATGGCCGAAGTTGCGGCCATCCAGGCCGCCAAGCAGACCCCGTCCCTATTACCCTTGTGCCATCCCATTTCGCTGAACCGGGTGATGTTGCGCTCCATCGTCCGACCTGAGCACCAGGCCATCGATATGTACTGCATGGCCGAAATAGCAGCACAAACCGGCGTGGAAATGGAGGCATTGACGGGCGTTCAGGTGGCACTATTAACTGCCTGGGATCTGATCAAGCCGGTGGAGGCCGCACTGGAAATCACCGGCGTGCGCTTGCTGTATAAATCCGGTGGTAAAAGTGGTGTATGGCAAAATCCGCAAGGGTTGCCGGCTGAAGTCGTGAGCTGGATTGCAGAGTTGAGCGCTTAGCCTGTTTGTACCTCTTTATTGACAAGGACTGGCAAAATCCACAGAAAAGTGATACAAATACTCGGTACATAGGTTATATATACCTAGGAATTGTATCAATGCAGAATCCACAACCACAACGCGAACTCGCCAAAGCGCTACTGCGAGAGCGGGGAATCCTGCGTCTGTCAGAGCTGCGGGAGGCAGGTGTGACAGCCGCAACGATAAGCCGTATGGAGCGGGCTGGAGAGGTGATTCGACTGTCTCGGGGAGTCTATCAACTACCCGATGCCGAATTGGATCCTAACCACAGCCTGGCAGAAGCAGCCACACGGGTGCCTAAGGGCGTTGTATGCCTGGTCTCTGCCCTGGCGTTTCATGGTCTGACCGATCAGCTACCGCGCAAAGTTTGGATCGCAATCGGCAATAAGGACTGGGCGCCGCAGCATGATGCCATGTCCATTCGCATTGTCCGTTTTACCGACAGCCTGCTCAAAAGTGAAGTTGAGTCCAACATGATTGAAGGGGTTTCGGTCAAAGTCTTTGGTGCTGCCAAAACAGTGGCAGATTGCTTTCGGCATCGCGGCAAAGTGGGACTTCCAATTGCAATCGAAGGGCTTCAGGAAGCACTGAAACAGCGCAAGGCAACTCCAGCAGAAATCGTCCGTCAAGCTGACAAGGGTGGGGTTGCGACCGTGATCAGACCGTATCTTGAAGTGCTGACTGCCAATGCCTAAGGAGATCAGAAACCTTGGCGCTTCAGTGCGCGCCCGATTGCAAAACCTTTCGCGTGAAACAAATCAAAGTTTCGAACTGATACTGACCCGCTATACACTTGAACGCCTCCTCTACCGACTCAGTGTTTCTGCGCATGCAGAGCGATTTGTGCTTAAAGGTGCAATGCTGCTGACGAGCTGGTTTGAGGAATCCCATCGAGCCACGCGGGATATCGATCTGCTGGGTTTCGGTGACCCAAGTCCCGAAGCCATGATTGCGGCATTTCAGGAAATACTCGTGGTGCAGGCCGAAGATGGTGTCGAGTTCGACATGAAAGCGCTTCGGGTAGACCGAATTCGGGAGGAACAGGTTTACGGCGGACTGCGATTACGCACAACCGCATCGATCAGTGGTGCGCGGATCGGTGTAACCATTGATATCGGGTTTGGCGATGCGCTGGAACCCGGAGCCGAGATAATTAACTACCCTACTATGCTTGACCTTCCGGCACCGCGATTACGCACATACGCCAAGGAGACCGTTATTGCTGAAAAATTTCAGGCAATGGTTGTTCTGGGGCGCGCAAACAGCCGCATGAAGGACTTTTATGATGTTTGGCTACTAAGTCAGTCATTTTCCTTCGCTGACGACCGCTTGGCACGGGCCATAGCTGCTACTTTTGAACGCAGACGAACTGCGATTCCCGCAGAGCTGCCCGATGCCCTGACCCCAGCGTTTGCGGAGGATGTGCAGAAACAACAACAGTGGAATGCATTCAAGGAAAACGTAGCGATGGACCCAGGCAATCTCGCAGATGTGATTGCAAAGGTTGCTGTATTCATAATGCCGCATGTCGCAGAGGCATCGAAATTGGACTGACAAATCTGGGTCAGGGGCTTCAGAGAATTAATTGGTTTCCTTAGGAGCGCTTTATTTAATGCGGCAATTCACCCAGTCGCTGGAACCGTCGGCATAGTGTTCTTTTTTCCAGATGGGCAGGCGTGCTTTTACCTCATCGATGATGTAGCGGCAGGCGTCAAAGGCCGCATCTCGGTGGGCTGAACTCACACCCACCAGTACCGCCGGTTCGGTCAATTCCAGCAAGCCATGGCGGTGTACTGCCGCAGCAAGCACCAGGCTAAATTTGTCTTTGGCTTCCTGCAGAATGGCGTTGCCTTCCTGGACTGCCAGCGGTTCATATACTTCGTATTCCAGCTGCAGAACTTTGCGGCCTTCGTTGTGATCGCGAACCCAGCCTTCGAACAGGACAAAGGCACCGGCGGATACATCCTGCAAGGAAGCCCGCAAAGCCTTGCGATTGAGGCTTTCGCTGGAGATGGCAAAGTAGCCGGTGCTGAAGGGAGCCGCGTTCATTGCAGTTTCTGCAAAAGCTTTTAGCCGCCTGCAACGGGAGGAAAGAACAGGATCTGCTCATCGCCGTTCAATGCGGTATCCCAGCTGGCCATCTGATCATTGATGGCCACCAGTGCACGGCTGTATTGGCCCAGTGCCTGGTGCTGTTCAGTCATCTGCGTAAACAATTCGGCGGGTGAGCTGGCGCTCGATTGCACCTGTTCTTCCGCCAGGCCAGTCGCTTCGCGATAGGCGGCAAACCACTTCACCGTAAACTGCTTCATCCACCGATCCGGTACATTTCAACTTTCTCGCGAGTAGCGCCCAACTGGCTGCGTTCCTCGCTGTAACGGTCAGTGCGCTTGTGCCAGATTTGGCTAATCAGCTCTGCCAACTGATCGCCATTATGCGATTGCCGCAGCAGTGGCATCATGTTTTTACCTTCGGTGCCGAACAGACAGGTGTAGAACACGCCGTCCGCAGTCAGGCGCGCGCGGGTACAGCCGCCACAGAAAGGTTGAGAAATAGAACTGATCAGGCCAATCTCGCCAGCCCCATCCTGGTAGCGATAACGGGTAGCGGTTTCCGATGCCCGCTGTGCACCCACTGCCTCCAGCGGCCAGCGTGCTGAAATGCGTTCCACCCATTCAGCGGATGGCACCACTTGCTCCAGCTTCCAGTGATTGCTGTTGCCCACATCCATGTATTCGATCAGGCGCACGCTATGACCGCTGTGGCGGAAGTGCTCCAGCAAGTCCAGTATCGTGTGGTCGTTGACGCCGCGTTGCACCACGGTATTGATTTTCAACTGCTCGAATCCGGCATCTACAGCCGCATCAATACCGGCCAGTATTTCCGGCAGCTTGCCTTTGCCACCGCTCATCTCGTGCAGCACTTTTTCATCCAGCGAGTCCAGGCTGACGGTAATCCGCCCCAGTCCGGCATTGCGCAGATCTCCTGCATGGCGCGGCAGCAGCACGCCATTGGTGGTCATGGCGATATCATCCAGGCCATCGATGGCTGCCAATCGTTCAATCAGCGATATCAAGCCCGGCCTTACCAGTGGCTCGCCACCGGTGATGCGTAACTTTTTCACCCCATTGGCTACAAAGGCGCGCAGCAGGGTTTCGATTTCGCGATCGGTCAGCAGGTTTGCCAATGGCAGAAAAACGCCACGGCCCTGCAGTGAATCGGCTGGCATGCAATAGGTGCAACGGAAATTGCAGCGGTCAATCACAGAAAGGCGCAACTCCCGCAAGGGGCGTTGCATCTGATCGCGTACCAGGGCTGGGCTGGCCTGGGTCGAATCAGTGAGCTTGATGGGTACTTGCATGTCCATGGTCTGGTGTTGCTGGCTCAGTTGGTGCTCGTCAATATCTGCGAGCGCTTCAGATCCTGGTGATGTTCCAGTGTGCGCTTGTAGATTTCGGTGACTTTGTCCACACCGGATGGCTCCAATGCGCCGTCGTTACCGGCTGCGACAAAAGTGGCATAAATGGCTGAAGCTGTCATCAGGGCGCCGGAAACCAGCGTTGAATCAATGTCTTCCTCCCTGAGCTTATTAGCCAGTTCGATTAATTTGTTGGTGCAATATTTGTGCTGATCGCTTTCGCTCACCGTGCTTACTCCGTAAAAATTCAGAATGGATCATTATACCGCGCACCGTGCGGTGAACCCCAAACAGAAACTGCCCGCAATTTTCGTTACCGTGCCGAATCTTATCGGCACGGCAACGGGGTGCTATCTACCCATCTTTTAGGAGAGCCAACTCCGCCGGCGTGGCCGGTGGGCCCGTATCGTGTCTCGCAGGCTGGCGATCACGCCCCACAGGCTGCCGCCGATTACGAGTATGGCCCACAAGCCGAGATAGGCCAGGAACAACCTGGACTCCAGAAAGCCCGGCAAGAACATAGGGGCAACAAGCGCCAGGGACGCCAGCCCAAACCCCAGATGCGACCAAATGGAACCGGTATCGTCCTCGTGTTTCAGCGGCCCGGCTTTACCGGGTAGCTTATTCGACTGCGTTGCCGGTACTTCAGGGGTCGTTTCCTGTTGGCTTTCCAATGTCACTGCATTTTTTGAATCTGTCATGTCATACCTCCAGATCCCGGCGCAAGCCTGACCAAGCTGCGGCGAGTTTGAGCGCGCTTCCAGATTGCATTGACGGGCATGTGCACGGGTTCCAGTCACACCACGAAAGCCAATTGGCAAATTCGCTGTGCAGCTAAAGCACGGCACCAGACTCCGCCCGACAGCGGGAAGCAGGCGCAAGGCCACTCAGGGCCCTACTTCAATTTATGGAAAAACGTGTAGTTACGCGGAGGTGATGAATTGCGGAGGGGCCCGGATAGCGGGCAATGCGACTGGCTGAATGTCACCGGCGACCAGCGACGATCCAGGCCGAATTCTGCTACGTAAAAAACTTGCCTCGACCGTGGCATCAGACGCTGTAAGGCCCGATGATTCGGGGCGGCGTTCGGGGGTGAGTTCGCGGCTGGTAGTGTTTCGCTCTGGTTCGATAACCTGGGCGAACCCGACATCACTACGTTGGGCATAGGCGGTATCATCGAGTTGCGACCGCCAATCGACGCGTGTCTGAGCGGTCCACAAAAAGCACGCCATTAGCCCTATCAGAGCTGGCCAATAACGGTTTTGATTGTGGAATGTCATGTTGCGACATTTCTCGAAAAGGGGCCGATAAAGGTGATGATAGCCCGGGCCGGATACCTTTTCACCAGAAATTCAAGGGTATCTTTGCTTGTACTCGTGAAAATGGTGTTCAGTCCCTGAATATTCAAGGCATCGTGCGCGGCTTTTTGGCAGTAGTTTGCCTGCGCACCTGGCCTGTACCGGCACCTGACGGACCGGGTTCAGGGTTATTGCCAGCCGTTTTCGATCAGGCTTTGTTCGGCGGCTGCATCCAGTGGGGCCTGGTCGCCTATCCGCTCACTGATCCACGCAGTCAAGGCAGGCAGGCCGCTATGAGTGGCCGCTTGGTAAGGCGCCTCGGGGTTCGGTGCCAGCGATTGATCGGTGCTGAACCAGTCAAGCTGCCAACTGCCGTCACGCCGGCAAGCCACGATCAGGGCGGGGCGGTTGGTGTCTTGCAGCCTGGCCTGCCGGCAGTAAGCGCCCTGCTGGTCCTTGAACGTCAGTTGTACTTCGCCCCTGCCTGCTGCGCCGATAGAGACCGTTTCGGCGCTGGGTTGGTGTTCCAGCAACCGGTTCAAATCCGGGTTCATCACCAGCGGACTGCTGCCTGCCGGTACAACCATGTTGGCAGAACCCATTGAGCCGCCCATTTGCCCGCCGAGGTACCAACCCACTACCAGCGCCAGGCTGGCAGCAATGGCTACCGGTACCTGGACGAAGCGCGGCAGGGCCTTGCGCCAGCCAGCTTGCGGCAATTGGACAACGTTACTCTGGTCTGATTCGCTGGCTGGAGCCGCGGTGTGCTGGCCAGCAATGACGGCATCTGCATCCTGATCAAGCAGATCCAACACAGATTGGGGCATCGGCGTTTGGTCTACGTCGGCGAAAGCCTGCCGCACTTGCGGGTCGACACCGCGCAGACTGGCCAGGCGTTCCACCAATTGCGGTTCGGCAGCAAGCCGTTCGGTCACGCGATCGGCCTCGGCCTCGGGCAGTTCTCCGTCAATGTATGCCGACAGGGTTTCATCGCTCAGTGGTTTGTCATGTTCGTTCATTTTTGTTTCTCCTGGCTGTCCGTTTGGTCAGCCATCTGGTCGGTGCTGTTGCCGTCCGGTGTTTGCCCGGCCAGCGCTGCACGTGCCCGGGCCAGACGGCTCATCACGGTACCCACCGGGCAGCCCAGAATTTCCGCTGCCTGTCGGTAGCGGTAACCTTCAACCACCACCAGTTCCAGCACCGTGCGCTGCTCTTCCGGCAAGCGGGCGATACTGGCATGGGCTTCCTGCCAGGTGATTTCTGCTATGGCCTGGCGCTCGCTGGAATGGCTGACCGCTTCCTGTAAGGTGGGATCGTTGGTGGCTTGCTGGCGCACCTTGCGCGAACGGACCTCGTCAATCCACAAGTTGCGACATACCTTGAAACTCCAGGGCCGCAGCTCGGCCTCATCGGGCAAACCACGTGTCAACAGCCGTTCCACCGTGTTTTGCAGCAAATCATCGCCATCGGCCAGGTTTCCGGTCAGACTGATCGCAAAACGCCGCAACTGAGGCAGAATATCCAGCAGTTGCTGTTGCCGGGCCTTGAAATTTTGGCTGGTCTGTGGGGTCATACGTTTAACCTCAGGGTTTTATTCCCCGCGGAATAAACCAGTGAACGAAAACGTGGAGAGTATAAAGACTCACGACAGGGAATGTACTCAGCATGAAACGACCAGAAAAGAATCTCCAAGCCACCCGGCGGTTGCTTGGCTGCGGCCTGATCGTCGCGTGTTTTACCTGCCTGCAACCGGCGCTGGCCCAGGTTGGCGTCGGCCCCATCGATAACACGCTGGACCGGACCTTGCCCGGTCGGGGTTCGGTGCTGGATGACCCCCTGCAGCGTCGGTTGGAAGAACGCCGACAGCTCAAGCGGCAGCAAGTAGAAGAAACAGTTGAGCCAGCAGTCCGCACTATCGAACCCGTTGTGGATACTGCCGGCTCCAGCCTGGAGCCCATCAGCGGCACCACCACGGAGCTGATTGATGGCTTGCCCAGCACTCTTTCCACCCCACTGTCCGCTTCGTTTCCCGCACCTCTGGTTCGAAGCTTTTATGCTGATGTGGATCCGCTGGGCCAGCCGATTGAAAAGCACGTGTTGGTGATCCTGGCAGCAGAGTCTGATCTGGCCGGCCTGCTGGCTTTCGGAATGAATGTGGTGGAACAGCGCCCACTGTCCGGCCTGGGCCTGGTTCTGCTGACCCTGCAAAGCGACGGGCGGCAACCGTTGGCAGAACTGGCCGAGACGCTGCGACAGGCCTTTCCCGACAGCAGTGTTGATTACAATCACCTGTACCAGTCCAGTACTGACGAATCCGGGTTCCAGGCAAGCTCCAGTGAAACTGACCTGGCAGCAGATCAGGCCGGAATTCCCGCAATGGAGGAAGTAGAAAAGGGGGCGGCAACCGGAGATGGTGAGGATTACAGGCAGGCAACCACACCAGCAGATTCGCAACAGGCTTTGTTCGCTCGGCCATTGCGCATCGGTATGATCGATTCCGCACTGCAGCGCGACCACCCGGCGTTGCTGCAGCAGAACCTTACAGAGCGGGATTTTGTCCATTTCGAAGGGGAGCGCCCGCGCGATCATGGCACCGCAGTGGCTTCGCTGTTGTTCGACGCCGGTCGTGATGCATCGCTGCAACTGCTTGCGGCTTCGGTATTTTTCTCCGCCCCGGACCAGGCGCGCGGTGCCAGCACCGAAAGCCTGATCGAGGCCATTGGCTGGCTGGCCAGCGAGGATGTGGATGTCATCAATATCAGCCTGGCGGGGCCTGCCAACTCGCTGTTGGAACGCATCATGCTCCAATTGGCGCAGTCCGGACCATCAGTGGTGGCGGCCGTAGGCAATCACGGGCCAGCCGCCCCGCCAGCTTACCCGGCGGCTTATAGTGGCGTAACGGGCGTGACGGCGGTCGACCGGCATCAAAAGATTTTCCCCTTTGCCAACCAGGGTCGGCATGTTGATTTTGCGGCTTATGGCGTGGGCGTTCGCGTGGCCGACGACCAGGGCGGCTGGCGTACCGATTCCGGTACTTCCATGGCCGCACCTTTGGTCACAATTGCCGTGGCCCGCGCACTGCAGCAGTGGCCCGATTCCTCGGCCGCTGCCTTACAAATATTGGTGGCCGAAGCCCGCGATCTGGGGGCTGCCGGTTACGATACGGTGTTTGGCCATGGGTTGGTGCTGCCTGATTCCATACTCAGAACGATGTCGCAAAATTAAGCGAAAACACGGTTTCTGAATAATCCGCAGAAGGCAGGTTGGATGCGTTATCCGCGTACTCCGCTTCGGCAGACATTTCCAGGTAGCGGGATAAGGGCAGGGTGGCGGTCAAACCAGCCCGCAGGCGTTCGTCATCACGTTTCTCGCCCAACAATGGCGTTATGTGCTGGTAATCACGTTGCTCCAGTTTCAACTGGCCTTTCAGCTTGAGGTTACGCGAGCCCAGCGGTAATTGGTGCCCGTAAGCCAGCCGCAAATTACCGGAGGTATAGTCAAACTCATCGCTGACCGCATCTTCGCTATCGATGCGCACACCCATTGAGATATAGCGGTTCATGCCGTCCAGCAGGTAGTACACATCCGCATCCAGTGCTTCATTATCAGCATCGCGTGGCTGGTAATCCGCATAGGCCTTGTCACTGTGGGTATATGCAGCGCGCAGATACCAACTTTGATCCAGCATCCGTGACACGCTGGCCACGGCCTGGTTGATGTCGAGGAATCCATCGCCGTCGACCCGGGTGTGGAAATGGCGTGCAGCCAGGCCCGTATCAAATTCCCCCAGCCGATAATTGAGCCTGGCCTGGACCTGGTGAATGGCCAGGTCATATTCCGACAATTCCTGGTAGCTGGTCTGGGAGTAGCCATACTTCAGGTACAGCGTCAGGCGTGAACTGAGCCCGGCCCGCAGATCGGCGCCGAGTTTGTACTGCAGGGCAGAGTCGGCCTGCTCGGTGTTTTCATCAATTTCAGACAGATTGACATTGCTGTCGTATTGATAGCCGGCACCCGCCTCAAAGCCGAAATCCAGTCGGTCATCCTTAGCTGCTGCCGGTTTTGCGCACAGGGCCAAAGCCATCAGAAAGCCCAGTCTTGAAAGATTCAAAGTGTTCATCTTGTGTTCTCCGGAATGATCCGGCTGGCGGTGTAGAACCACCAGCCGGATGCTTTGGGATTGCTCTGAACCCTTTTCTCTAGCGGCTCAGTTTTAAGGGTTTATTGCCGGGGTCGGTGGCAAGCCTTAGTGGCAAGCCATAGTGGCAAGAATTCGTTGCGGCCTTCAGTTGGTGCCCGGCAAGGCCAGCGAACCCACCAGATCGGTCACAACCTCCGCTTCAATCGCGTCCAGAATGTCCTGTTGCACTGCAGCTTCGATGGTGTTGACGACTTCGGCGGCCACCTCGGCTTCAACCGCACTGGCAACTGCGGTCTGAACCGTGCTTTCCACTGCAGTCGATACGCTGCTTTCTACTGTGGAGCGGACGTTTTCGGCTGCCAGTGTGGACAAGGCGGTATTGGCTGAGCCAGCGAGGTTTGCAGCAGTAGCTGTTGCCGCTGTGCCATCAACAGCAGGTGTGGCAGGAAGCTTGCGTGCTGTCTTCTTGCTGCTACCAGTGGCTTTCAGAACGGTTTGTGTCGTGCCCGTCACCGCTCCGCTCGCGGCCGCAGTTGATGCGCTATCCAGGCCGGGTGCCTCGGGTATCGTGCCCTTTGCCTTGTCACTGCTGGCGCCGGTGTTCAATAAAGCATTTGCGGTACCTTGGGCCTGCGTAGCTGATTGTGTGACCACGTCACCGGCAACAGCCTGGGCATCCATTTCGCCAGCATCTTGCTGGTTGGCGGAGGCATTGCCCGATGTGTTCGACGATGTGCTGTGTGATGCTCCGCCGGACGGACCCGAAGTACTGAGCCCGACCGTGGCGGCCAGGTTGAATTCACCTTTTGTGTCGGCTGAGCTGTTGGTGTCAGTTGCACCTGAAATCGATGACGATGCTCCGTCGCCGTTGGTTCCGGAGTGCAATCCGGTTTGGGCCGAGCTTTCGGCCTGGCCTTGTTGACTAATGCTGTCGGCTTCCTGGCCCCAGGCGTTGCCGTACAGGCAGGACATCAGGGTTGCCAGTGTCAGTACGCTGGTGTTGATTGCTGATTTTCGATTGGTGTAACAAGCCATGATAGGTTCCTCCGTTGGGTTGCTTGTACCGGGAGGACGGATGGCTGATGGGTTTTATTCCCAGAATTTGAAAAAAATCTGGGATTGGGGCGGGCAGGTCAGGTAGAAATAGGTCGAATTTAATTTAAGTGATTAATTATTAATAAGAAAATAGCTTTTTCAATCAGGGCTTTGCTCGGTTAACATTTGTTTCGCTTGTGGGGATTCAGGACGTTTCAGCTGAATCGTTTTTTCGGCAGACACACGACTCCAATCGCCAGAAAACCTGGTTGCACTATACGCATTCACCCGTTGTTGCTTCAGTCCTCCGCTGGCGGACAGCGGAATGGTGGCACGGTGGATTCGGGACGCTGGATGCCTTCGCGCTCCATCATGGCCATCAAGGAAGGGAATGGCCGCGGATCGAAGTTGGGGTAGCCCATAAAGTCGACCAATTGATAGGGGATACCGGACTCTTCCAGCGGGCGAAGCGCTTCAGCTTCCTGTTCGGTGTTACCAAGCATGTTGTGAATCAACCATTGGCCAGAGTAATAATCGGGTTGTTCCGCCATTATTCTCGCCAGAATTTCCTCAGCCTTTTTGCGATCACCAACGACGCAGGCTTCGCGTGCATCAACCAGGGAGGTATCGCCAGTCACCAGTGTTTTATAACGTGCTGCTACCTCGCTGGCTTCTTTGTTGCGCCCGGCCCACAACAAAGTTCGGTGTGTCTGATAGGCCAGAGTATTGGCCGCTGGCCAGCGCTTCATGGCTTCAAGGCCAAAATCTGCAGCTTCAGACGCATCGATGGAGCGGTACGCACTATTGATATACACCCCGGCCGAGTATTCATCGGTTTCGCCCTTGGCGCGCCAATGCTCATACAGCTTGCTGGCCTCTTCGTGCCTGGACATGATTTGCAACACACTCGCCAGTTCCACTCGTACCGATTCATCATTCGGGCTGGCTTCCAGATACTGCTCGAACAATCGTTTCGCTTCGCTCAAACGCACGTCCACCAAGGCCCGGTTAGCCAGGCTGCGAATCCGGCCGTTATCCGAGCTGGCGTTATCAATGGCCAGCTGGATGTGTGTGTAGAAATTTTTCAGCGCTTCCTGGTAGGAAAGCCCCGAAGATCCGGTATCGGTCCGGGTGGGTGTGATCTCGACTTTCCAGTATTCGGCCACCCGCACATGTGCCTGGGAAAATTTGGGATCATATTCCAGGGCTTCTGTATACAATTCGAAGGCCGCCCGGAGTTTTTCCGAACCTACAGATGTTGAAAAAGATTCAGCCTCCGTCTGAATGCCACGCAAATAGGCCTGGTAGGCCTCCACCGAGCGCGTACCCACCTGTGCCATCTGCTCCAGCGCTGCCGGATCCATGCTGGTTTCCAGCACCGAGGCGATGCTGCGCGCCAGGTCTTCCTGGATGCTGATCATGTCAGTGCTCTGGCGGTCGTATGTTTCCGACCACAGGTGAAAACCGTCACTGGCGCGGATCAGCTGGGCCGTGACGCGGATGCGGTCATCGCCGCTGCGTATCGAGCCTTCCAATATATGTGCCACACCCAGTTCTTGGGCGACTTGTGCGATGGACAGACTTGAGCCGCGATATTGGAATGAGGAGGTGCGGGCTGAAACCGAAAGATCAGGGACTTTCACCAGTGCATTGAGGATTTCTTCCGCCAGTCCATCAGCAAACCATTGCTGGTCCTTGGCCTGGGACATGTCGGCAAAGGGCAATACGGCGATGGATTTGGTGTTTGCCAGGAGTGCCGGTGGTTCTGGGGTTGGAGAACCAATTTTGGCGATGCTTCCATCCGATGTTTCTTGCTGTTCCGAAACTGGCCTCTCTGACCCCGATTTCCCATCGGCAAAATGCAGCCGCTCAACGGCCATCAGGATGATGGTCAGGGCGAGAAAAGCGATGATGGCGAAATCCAGCTTACGGCCGGTTTTGTGGGTGACGGAACTACTGCGGTCGACTTCGGATTCGCGCTTCACACCTTCAGGTGTGAGCTCAAAAGCCCAGGCCAGGAACAGGGCAATGGGCAGGCCCATCACGACCAGCAGGGCAAAGGACTGGATCACCCAGTTGGGCGCATCAATCAGGTCCAGCCCGAAATCGGCGCCTTGCAACAACAGCCAGCCCATCAGTACATAGGCAATGCCTACCCGCACCACGTTGCGTCGTTTCAGTTCCTGGAAAAAACTCATTAGTCCCGCCTTTTGTGCGTGTTTGCTTGTTCTATTATGTATCTGCTTCAAAGCAGGCGGTATTCTGCCACAGGCTCGACAGGACCGTCATGGCCCAGGCCAGCTTCTCGAGCGGTTCCCACTCTCACCTTCTTCCCGCGAAGGCGGGAATCCACACATCCCACGCCGTCATTCCCGCGAAAGCGGGAATCCATAGTCTGTAAACGTAAATTGATCCGTTCTGAAGTTTATGGATCCCGGATATTCGCTGTGCGAATTCCGGGATGACGTACTAAAAGAGTAATCCGGGATGACGTACTAATGAAAGATTCCGGGATGACGGAAAAAGAGGGATCAGGGGCAGCTGAAAGTGTCGAGCAGCGTGACGCGTTTGAGGTTTTGGGTGCCGGAGGCGAAGCCGGCTTCCACGGACGAATAGGCGGCGGTGCCGTTCATGCAGTCCAGTTGCAACTCTACCTGGCCCCAGGGTGTTTGTTGCAGGGTCGAAAGCGCATTTTTCTCGCCGAAGATGGGTCCGCTGGTAGTCAGCAGATTGTTGAACACCAATTTGTTACCTTGAATCACACCCTGGTTATAGAACCACCTGCGCTCGCTGTTCGGGCCGAAGCTGAACCAGTAAACCAAGGCGTTGCCATTGCTCAGGATTTCCAGGCTAAAGCCTTCCGACGCGCGACTGGAGTCTGCCCAGGTGCCGCTGAGCCGACCTTCCGGCAACTGTTGCTGGGGTTGGCTACACTCCAGGCCCATCAGGCTGGTCAGGCGAACCAGGTTCATGCGTCCTGCTCGATACTGGCCAGACTGATCCAGCTTCCAGTCCATCACACCACTGTCGCAGGATGACCAACTAAACGTGGCGCTGCCCACTTTGATGTTCTGCACTGCTGCCGGGTCAAATCCGGGGCCGAAATGGCCATTCTCAACCTGCAGCAAATCCCGGAACAGAATGCGATTACCGCGTATCTCTCCTACTGAGTAGTACCAGTCTTGTCTGCCTTGTTCATCGTAGGTATACCAGTAAACCAGCGCCCGGTTATCGGCCAGAATTTCCAGCATAAAGCCCTCGCCATTGCGCTCGGGATCAATCCAGATTGAAGCTGTACCGGCTTGAACCACAAAGGGGTCAGCTGCTGCAGCGGAGCTGAGCGGGATCAGGATGGAGCTATCATCACCGCCACTATCGGTCAGGTCCTGGCCATTGCCGTTTTCATAGCCTGACCAGCCGCCATTCTGCCAATGCGCCACGGTGACGGGAATGGCGTCGATGCGTTGCCCGGTCATATCAAAAGCATTGATTTGCAAAGTAGCGTTTACATTGCCGGTAACCAATGGCTGGTTGGTGGCATCAGCGGGCAAGCTGAAATCAAAGGCCAGTGCATCGTAGATATAACGACTGAACCCTGCCGGGCTGTCGCTGGCCTGGTCCAGCCAGCGTTGATTGCTCTGACTCATGCTGAGTGTTGTTGCATTGATCCGTAAACTGACCGTGGCAACTGCGTTACCGGCGGGTGAACCCGGCAAATTGCCTGGCTGTCCATCGACCCGCCAGCGCATGGGTTTGTCAAAGGCCACCCAGGCCTGGTATTGGCGACCCAGGCGAAGGGCCTGGATGCTGCTGATGTTCAATGCACGAGTGCCGGCGTCGCTGCGGTCCCACTCAGCATCAAAAACCACCGCGCCGGTCAGGCTATCGGTCACTCTGAGTGCCGTCACGCTGGGCGGGCCGGCTTGTCGGTAGTAGGTTACTGCAAAGGATTCAGCTAACTGGGTACGCACTCGCCGAATCTGCGATTCGGGCAGAATGAAGCCGTCATGGCCATTGCGCGCAAGACTGCCATAGTCGGCGCCACCATTGTTGCCAGGCTCTACTTCCAGCGTCCAGGAAGGCACCTGGTGGGTGTGGGTGAAATATTCATCGGTAGTGCCGATGCCGCTGTTACGCGCCACTTGCCCGCCTGTATTGAAGCTGTACCATTTTTGTGCCGGGAACCCGAAATGATGTCCGCCAAAAGTCTGCAGCACCTTGGCGGTCTGATCGGCCAGTCGGTCATTGCTGTTACGAACCCAAAAGCTGACCGTACCAAAGGAATGTACATCCGTGTACAAGGCCAGTTCGCTGGCCGGTCCCAACAGTACGGCTGCTTGCAGGGCCTGGATTTCCGGTTCCGAAGCAGCTGCCTGTCCATGGTGAATCAGGCTGCGATTATCCGCTGAAGAACTACTTTGACTGGTGCTCCAGTAGGGCGAGTTATTGCGGTTCAAGTCCACGCCCTGCAGATGATCCGCTTGGGTGTTCAGGTCCTCATCCGCTCCCAGCATGTTTTTGCGCCGCATGCGACCGTCGCGTGGAGAAGTGTTTGGACTGTTGATATCCGTGCCTAACCAGCTGTGTGCCGGGTAGCGCTGGGTTTGCATAAAGCCATCCACATTCAGTACCGGAATGACGATTACATTGACGTTGTCGCGCAAATAACTGAACAGGTAATCATCGCCCTGCTGATGGTGCAGTAATTCAATGATGCCGGTAACCACCTCGGGAGATTGCCACTCACGTGCATGAATGCCGCCATTGGTTAGCATGGCAGGTTCCGCCTGACCAGTACGGGTTAATCGATCCGCATCACCCAGGCGGTA
>JBBKVS010000263.1:0-7776 GCA_037968555.1 Lysobacterales bacterium
TTGGAAGAGCTGGCCTGGTGGGGCAATTGCCTGGGCTTGACCGGTTCGCCTTTTGACAGTTTCCAGACCTTGCGCGGTTTGCGTACTCTGGCTGTGCGTTTTCGTCAGCATCAGGAGAATGCCCAGCTTATCGCAGAAGCACTGCATGCGAATGAGCTGGTAGATAAAATATATTTCCCGGGACTGGCTGATCATCCGGGGCATGAGATTGCCGCCCGGCAACAACTGGGCTTCGGCGCCATGATCAGTTTTGAACTGGCTGGCAGCGATAGTGAAATCCCGGTATTTCTTAATGCCCTGAAGCTGTTTACGCTGGCCGAATCATTGGGTGGTGTGGAGAGCCTGGTAGCCCATCCGGCAACCATGACCCATGCCGCCATGTCGGCAGAAGATCAGGCCACGGCCGGGATCAGCAGCCGCCTGCTGCGTTTGTCTGTTGGAATTGAACATGTGGATGACCTGCAAGCTGATCTGGCCAATGGTTTTGCAGCCGTTCAGCAGTCGAGGCTGGAAGCGGTGTCCTCTGTGTCGCCTGTTCTACGCAAAGTGGCTTGTTGAGCTACACAGTCAAAATCAGGCTGACAGGGTTGTGAAAGACGACTGCTCGAACCAGTCGCACAGTTTCTGTTTCACCATCTCTACAGTCACCAGATCCATTACGCCGGGCACCTCAATGCGGGTGCCCCAACGCAACTCCTCAGCAGTCTTGTCTCGGTAAGTTCTGGCTGCTTGAGGAAATTCATCTACGCACCATTGCAGGCTGTTGGAAGGCCCGGAGCGGCGCGCCCAGGTTGCGGCGTAAAGCCCCAGAACAGGTGTGCCTAAGGCGTTGGCTATATGCACCGGTCCGGAGTCAGGGGAAATCAACAAATCAGCCGACTGCAACAATGCCTTGGATTGCTCCAGCGTGTCTTTGCCAACCAGATTGGTGCAGGAGTTGCGCATCAGGCCAGTGATTTCAGTCGCAGTCTGTTTTTCCAGGTCGCTGGGTCCGCCGGACAACAGGATGTGCGCGCCCCATTTTTCGATGGCAAAATCCGCAATCTCGGCATAATAAACTGAGCGCCAATTTCGCAATGCATGGCTGGAACAGGGGCTGATAATGATATTGGGTCGTTCGGGCTGTAGCCACGAAACAGCCCATTGTTGTGCTTCGTCTGTGACCGGCAGGTTCCACACCGGCGGCCCCACTACCAGGCCCAAAGCCCGGGCAAATTCGAGGAAGCCTTCAACCTGGTGTTGTTGCGGGACGTTTGTAACTTGCTGATTGACGAAAAAGTGATGAAAGTCGCGCGAGCGGGCACGATCCCATCCCAGCCGAATCGGCGCATCAATCAGCCTGGATAATAGATTCGCTCGTGCCGCCACCTGCATATGCAGCAATACATCAAAATTTCGATTCTGCAGCTGTTGGCGTAACTGGCGCACCGCATCCCAACCGCCGCGCTTGTCAAAAACCAGCATTTCCACATCTTCCAAGCCTGACATCAAGCGGTGCTCCAGCTTGCCCACGATCCAGGTCAGTCGGGTGCTTGGCCAATTTGCCTGCAGGCAACGAATCACCGGCAAGACATGCGTGGCATCACCCAGTGCCGAAAGTCGCAATATGCAGATGGATTCAGGAGGAGCTGGCAATAAATTCTTCAAGCTTTTAATCCGACCTTGATTGACGCTGAATAGCAGCCAACGCACAATGTTGGCCGGTATGATTGGATGCAGCTGAAATTAGAGATATCGGGTTCCCGGGCCATTGTATACGATGCAAATCGTATCTCGCAGCCCGATGCGAAGCTGTTTGAGCCGGAATATTGGCTACAGGCAGGGGCTGTGGTCGATCAGGCTGCGGGTCGTGGCAATGCCTTGATGTTGGATACACCTTTTGGTCCCGCCGTGTTACGCCACTACTTGCGTGGTGGCGCTGCTGCCAAAATCAGTCGCGAACGTTATGTTTTTCTGGGCTATACACGCTCCAGGCCCGTGGCTGAAGCCAATTTGTTGTCCCGACTGTCTGCGCTTGGACTGCCGGTACCGGAAGTTCTGGGGGCTATTTGCTGGCGCCATGGTTTAACTTACTCAGGGGCTTTGTTGACCAAGCGCATTCCAGAGGCTGAACCACTGGCTGATTTGATGTCGGCACTGGTCAACACTGATCCGGTATGGACGGCGATTGGTCATAGCCTGCAACGGTTTCATGCGGCAGGGATTTATCATGCCGATTTGAATGCCCGGAATATACTCATCGACAAGTTGCAAACCGTTTGGCTAATCGATTTTGACCGTGGCCAAGTGATGCGACCGGGAGACCCCAGGCTGCAGGGAAACCTGCAACGCCTGCACCGTTCCCTGGTCAAACAAGCGGTCATGCGGGAAGCTGAACTTGAAGCTTGCTGGCAGCAGTTGATGCTTGCTTACAATAGCGTGAATCAGAAGAGCTCTGAATAAATCAGAGATTCCATAAAACAGGTCAATGATTATTGTGTGGAGAAGAAAAGCCAAAAAGCTCGTTGAGCCGATAGCTGAACCCAGCAGGCGTTCATTGCGCGTTGTGGAATCGGAACGCATGGTGCTGGTTGCCGCCAATGCCGATCTGGTGCGAGCGGACCTGAGTGGGGTTAAGTCCCTGGCGGAAATGCTGGATGCCAGCGTGCCGGAGAACTGGCCGCCGGAATTATATGACCGGGAGGCCTTGGAATATGCTTTGCAGATGCTGGAGGACTCAACGGCCCCCGGGTGGTCGTTCTGGTATCTTTTATTACGTGCAGAATCGCCAGCCAGCGTAGTTGGAATTTGCGGCTTCAAAGGCCGGCCGGATACCACGGGTTCTGCAGAAATCGGTTATTCTATCGTTTCGCAATTCAGGAATCAGGGGCTGGCTTCGGAAGCAGTAGATCGTTTGGTTCGATGGGCATTCAGTCATCAAACCGTACTTGAAATCAGTGCAGAAACACTGCCACATTTGCAATCTTCCATTCGCGTCATGAAAAAGAACGGCTTTGAGTTTACCGGAGCCGGTTCTGAACGAGGAGTCGTCCGTTATGCAGTGCAACGTCCAGACCGGCGTTAGGTCAGTATTAGGCAAATCTGTGCTTTCATTTTGTTGCTTTGTAGTTGCAGGCCTGTTGAGTACGGCAGTGCAGGCAGAAGTAATAGTTCAGCAACTGGCCAATGAGGGTTTCATACTCAGTGATGGAAAATCGACACGGGTTATGGTGGATGGCATGGTGGCCGAACCTTATTCTGTTTATGGTGGCCTGCCTCCTGAGCTGATCCCTGCATTTACCAGCGCGACTGGCCCTTTTGCTGGAATTGACATGGTATTGATCAGTCATCAGCACCACGATCACAACCAACCCGAATATGCCTGCCAGTTCATTCAGAAAAGCTCAAAGGCCATACTCGCAACATCCTCACAGGTGATAGACCTGATGCGTGAAAGATGTCGCCAGTTTGTGCTGACCAGTCCGCGCGTTCAGATTATTGACCCGCAATATGATCAGGTTGAAACCTTGATGGTGGGCGATGCCAGCGTGAACATCTTTCTGCTCAGCCATGGCGGCGGCAAATACGCTTTCCTGAAAAACTATGGGCACCTGGTAGAACTGGGTGGCATGCGCATTCTGCATATTGGTGATGCTGCCATGGAAGCAGCTGACTTCAATCGGGCGGCAGTTGCCGACATGAAAGTGGATATTGCGCTGATACCGTTCTGGTATTTCCAGCCTGGACCCGGTGGCGGCATGGTTCGAAAATTCCTGACTGCCAAACATATGGTGGCTACCCATATTCCGCCGAGTGAGATGGAGGAAGTCAAAGAGTACCTGAGGGTGGAATATCCCAAAGTTGTGGTACTTCAAAACCCCTTGGACGAAGTTCGTTTCGAAGACTAATTCGACGCAGTAAAAACTACCTGCAAATGCGCTTGTATGGTGAGGTTCACCGTTGTGAAACCCTGAATAGATCAGATTTTTTCAGGATGAGCTGAATGACTGTCTGGTAAATAATTACTCCTCAATTTAGGTTTCTTGTGGCCTGCTTCAATTCAGGGTCAATGCGACCTGCTTGGCCGCTATCCGTTTCCTGTCAATCCCTTTCCAGCCCAGCCAGGTAAATAATCATCCAGGCGGCATCAATTAGCACTTGAAAAAATTCATAAAGATATTAAAATGATATCAAATTGTATCAAAGGAGAGGCGAAATGATCCGCGAAAAAACCGTCAATGCAATGTCAGGCTACCTGCCCGTGGTAGTGCTGCCCCTTTTAACTCTGCTGTTCCTCGCGTTTCTTGTCCAGGCGGCGCAATCGGAGAATCCGGTACTTGTGATCACCAATATTTTGCTGCTACTGGTTGTATTAGTTTGTTTCAAAGGTTTCTTTATGGTTCATCCCAACCAGGCAGTAGTCATGCAGTTGTTTGGTAGTTACGTAGGCAGTGTCCGGGTCAATGGCTTGCGTTGGGCCAACCCCTTTTATGCCAAACATCCGATTTCATTGAGAGTCCGAAATTTTGAAAGTGAAGTACTCAAAGTAAATGACAGCTCGGGAAATCCTGTCGATATCGCTGCGGTTGTAGTCTGGAAAGTGGTTGATTCTGCTGAAGCGATTTTTGAAGTTGATGACTATGAGAGCTTTGTGCGCATTCAGTCTGAAGCAGCATTGCGTAATCTGGCCACCAGTTATCCTTACGAATCACACAGCGATGATGAAATTGCTTTGCGCAGCGATCCCCAGGCCATTGCGGAAAAATTGCGCGACGAAGTGCAGGACCGCCTCGATAAGGCCGGTGTGCAGGCCATCGAGGCGCGCATCAGCCACCTGGCATATGCTCAGGAAATTGCCAGCGCGATGTTGAAACGTCAACAGGCTCAAGCCATTGTTTCGGCCAGGCGCCAAATCGTCGATGGTGCGGTAGGTATGGTCAAAATGGCGCTGGAAGAACTGGAATCCCAGGGCATCGTTAATTTGGACGATGAGCGCAAAGCGAATATGGTCAGCAATCTGCTCGTGGTGTTGTGTGGCGAAGACAACGCCAGACCTGTCATTAATGCCGGCAGCTTGTATTGAACGTATCAGTCCAAAGCGGCTTGCCAGTTAGATTATGACCAAGAAAAAACCATTTCCTTTGCGCATCGATGAAGATACCTGGGATGCTTTAAAGCGTTGGTCTGATGACGACTTGCGCAGTGTCAATGCGCAAGTCGAGTTCTTGCTACGGGAGGCGTTACGCCGTGCAGGGCGATTGCCGAAGCCGAAGCCGCCTGATAAATAGCTGACCGGGATTTTGTGGTCGCATATACAAAGGGTGACTTTAATGTATGGCCTTGCACCATTTGAGATAAAGCACCCAGGCCAGGAAACAAGCACCAGCCCATAAATGGACTGTTCCGGCTGCGTAGCCATACTTCCAGCTTGAAGCCATGCTTATTGCGACACCCAAACCGCATATGCAGCTGATTCCGAAAGCGTGTTCGGCCTGAATTTTTTCCGGACATATGCCTTTGAATATTACAAACAGCCAGAGTGGAGCAGTTGTCAGCAGCAAGCCCAACCAGGATATAAATGGTAGTGCCTCACGCCAAAGCTGCATACCAGCATAGACACTCAGAATCAGAGTGCTGGCTACAAACAGATAAATAAATACCCGGCGAAAAAGATTCATGATCACGGGGTATGATAAATCAAAGTCATTAGATTATTTGGCAGGAGATAAGTATGAAATTGCAGTCTTACCATTCCTTTTTCAATCGTCTCAAATTGCCAATGCTGGCAATGTTGTTCTACTGGTCAATTAGTTTATCCGTTGTGGCTGATTGCGCTTGTGAAGTAGAAGAAGTGTTGCCTGATAACATGTTTCCATCCGTCAAAATTGAAACTTCCAAAGGCGACTTTGTGATTGAACTGAATCGCATGCGTGCTCCGATCACTTCGAACAATTTCCTGCATTATGTGTTGAGCGGGCACTATGACAACACCATCTTTCACCGTGTGATGCCAGGCTTCGTGGTGCAGGGTGGTGGCTATACAGTGGATTTTGAGGAACAACCGTTGCGCCCAGCTATTTATAATGAATCGGGCAATGGTTTGGAGAATCTACCCATGACGGTGGCCATGGCACGCTATGAAGACCCGCATTCTGCCACCAGTCAGTTCTACGTTAACCTCTCGGCCAATACTTCTCTGGATCCTAATTCCCGAAGTTGGGGGTATGCAGTATTCGGTTCGGTAGTTTCCGGCCAGGAAGTAGTTGAAGCTATCAGTATCGTGGCAACCTCTTACAACGATGGCCTGGATGCCACCGATGTTCCTGTGAACATTGTGATGCTAAAGAAAGCCAGCGTGGTCGAGTAGGAAGTTCCATTAACTGATATTTGAAATGACAGAATCTGAAACCATCAAAACATCGAATAAGCTTCGCAATACCTGGTCATTAAGAGAAATATTGCTGGCGATAAGTCTGGCTTTGATTGTAGTTCTGTCCTCCTTGAGTGTTGTGGATGATTACGCTGAAACTGATCTGGATTCTTTGTTTCAGCGAGCATTAATCACCTTCGCCTTAGCCCGAACGCTTAATGGAGTAATTTCAGTCGTACAGGGAACTGAAGTGGCATTACAACCGGCGGGGGTAGGTCTTACGCTCACGCCCGGAGAGATTCTGGATCCGGTTAATGACCTGGTTGAGCGGTTTTCCTGGATCATGTTGGGCGCTACCATTTCCTTGGGAATTCAGCAGGTTTTGCTGGATGTGGGCCACTGGTGGGGATTGCGCTTATTGCTGCTTGCTTTATCAGTTGCCTGGTTGGTAACGCGAATGTGGCGAAAGCGGAAATCTTCAGAAAACCCAGACACTTTTGAAGTGGTGCTGATGTACGCACTGATCGCCAGCATCTTTATTCGCTTTGCTGTTCCGCTGGTTATGATCGCTAATGAAGCGGTGTATCGGCTGTTTCTTGAGTCACGTTACCTTAGCAGTACGCAACAACTTGAATCTGCAGGTGCTGCGCTTGAAGGCATTGAGTCGGGTGCGTCCGGAGAAACAGCGTCTGACGATGCTGGTTTGGTAAAGCCATCCAAATCCATTTTTGGCCAGGTGATTGATGGCGCGCGCAAGACACTGGATTTTGAACAAAAATTGGATGACATCAAACAGCGTGCGGGAATGCTGATCGAACATCTGGTTCAATTAAGCGTGGTTTTTATTCTTCAAACAGGCATTCTCCCTCTGCTTTTTCTTTGGCTATTGCTGTCACTATTCCGGTTTATTTTGCAGTTTCGCCGCTCTTAGACTTTTCAAGATCAGACTAACTTGCTGATTTTACGTTTGATTATTGGTAAAAAAAATATTTTTCGAAAATTTCGTTTCAAATATTGACAAATATGTCCAATAGGGACAATATTGTCATCAAGGCGGCAATGTAAAGTTTCAAGGGGGGGATATCAGGAGATTTAAAGAGAACTCAGTGTCTGGTGCCAAATAAGGGGGGAACACCAGATGCGCGCGGACAGCTTCTCTTTTATTCCTGATGAGGTGAGGTCTGGGTAAGCAACTACCCAGACCTCGCTTTTTGTCGTTTACAGGTTACCAATTACAAGTACCTGCTCTTGCCACACCAGCAAAATCAACCAATCAGGGGTACAGACAAGGAGGGCTTTATGCCGGATTCCAGGGATGCTCAGTTACAGGAAGTTACGATACTAACCCGAGCTGTCGAAAACGTATTTCGCAAACTGATTCGTTTTTTAGTGGGAAGAATTTCCCTGGTAAAACTTCAGGAAATGAT
>JBBKVS010000264.1:0-5988 GCA_037968555.1 Lysobacterales bacterium
CAATCACATCAATGGCAGTGCCCGGATCATTAACAGCCGGCGACAGGGCACGGCCGGCAATCTCAGATAACACCACCAGACCAAAGCGCGGATCGTCATCAAACAATCGATCACCGCCAATCTGGAATGCCGCTGCTACGCGTTTCTTGTTTGATTCGTGTTCCTCAGACTCTGTGCGGATATAAGCCAGTGGCCGGTCCGGCGAGGTGAAGGTTCCGGGCAAAGCAGCCACCACGACTTGTCCTTCGGTCGCTTCAGCCCAGGATTGCAGGGCGGAAATGTCGATGTGCTGCACATAGCCAACAGTTTCGGCAAATACCGCCTGTCCTTTGCCTGAGGATTTCAAGGCCAGACCACCCAGAGCAGGCTTCTCCCGCCACCGTTTCAAAGCCTGTGCCGTTGCGTGCTCGACTTTGTTGATGGTTGATCCCATGCGGCCCAGCCTGGCTATGCTATCGACCCAACTTACGAAGGTAATGACGACTATGGCAAATACGATGATGGTCAGGACAAACAGGAGGAACAGACCCGCTTTGCCGAAATATTGATTCATGACCGCGGTAAGCGCCACCATGCTGAATATGAACGAGCCGACGAACGTTGAAAGCGCATTTTGTGATGAACCATCGGCGACTACCAGGGTAAACGAGCGCGGTGTAGCCGTGACGCTGGCTGAAGCGTAGGCAGACACCATCGCCCCGACTGAGAAGGTGGCAATCACCAACATACTGGTGGCCATAATGGACAATAACTTCTCAATGGAATCCGCTGCAATTTCAGGTACGAAATGCGCCAGGAAGGTGTCATCCGCCAGCTTGGCGATAAATACTGCGCCTATGGACAGCAGGCAAACCACCAGTGGCTTGACCCACAGGCGATCACGTAAGCGATTGAGGATAAATCTGAGGCGGTCTTTCGAGATAAAAATGCTCAAGCCTGTCTCCTCTGTGACCTTGCGAGAATCCTGTAGTCGGCTCATCGACCTTATTCGATACGCCGGCCAGTCCCGGTCCGGGATGGCAACGAGACGGGCTTCCATTAGGCCATTGCATGATCAGGGAACGCAACCAGCGAATAGACCGTTCACTTCACGTTTACGTTGCCGGGTCTATTATTGAGCAATAATACTTCTGCAGAAATCCAGGAAGCCTTTAATCAATGAAGAATCATTTGAAGATCATAGCAGCATGGCTACTGTGCACATTTCTGCTGAGTGCTTGCTCAGGCACATTCGCATATAACAGACTGGATTGGCTGATCCCGTGGTATGCGAATACTTTCGTTGATCTCTCCAGTGAACAGCAGCAGTCTTTTCGTGATCAGTTGGTACCATTGCTGCAATGGCACAGGCAGGAAGAACTGGCCCAATATCAGCAAATGCTCGATCAGGTTGAAACTGAGATGGAGAATCCGCTTTCAGCCAGCCAGGTTCAAAGCTGGATTAAGGAACTGTTACTGGCGGGAACTCGGATTGAAGAATCCACGCTGGAAGTTGCGCTGGAATTTGGCAGCAGTTTCAGCAACGAACAAATGACTGAATTCATCCAAAGCCTGTATGAACAACAGGATGAATATGAAGAAAAATATCTGTCCCGCACCGATGCAGAGTACGTGGCTGAAAACGCTGAGCACATGCAAAAACTGCTGGAGAAATTGCTGGGCCGCCTGCAAACAGACCAGAAAGAGCTCTTGCAGCAAGGTGCTCAAAGCATGCAACGATTTGATACAGAATGGCTGAATGATCGCCGGTTATGGTTGGAACAACTTGAGCCTTTGCTGGCAAGGAAAACCGGCTGGCAGCAGCAGGTCGTGCAGGCTCATCAATACCGGTTGAAAAGCCGTACCGCACAGTACCAGCAAATTCTTGATTACAATACCCAGGTTATCGCAAAGACAATGGCCGATATACTGAATTCCCGAACTGACAAACAGCAAACACATGCCGTGCGGAAATTTGATGATATGCGAGCCACTTTGCAAGAACTGATAAACGCACCTGGTGCAAAATCCGATCAAGTGTCGCCTCAATAGTTTTATCAACCTGTCGTCAGGCGAAAGTTTTATCAACCTGTCGTCAGGCGAAACACCAGGGAAAGGAAAATCTGCATGGCCATTGATCCACAAAAATTATGCGAGCTGAAGTTACCACCACGTTTGCGAACATACACACGACAAGACGCCCGTCTGTATGCACTGAGCACCGGCTTTGGCAACGATCCTTTGCTCGAATCTGAACTCGATTTTGTGACCGATCGCAAAAGCTTTAAAACCGTTCCGACCATGGCTTCAATTTTTGCGGAGGTCATTCTGGACCTGACACTGGCCTGCGATTTCCAACGTCCGGAACTCGCCTTACACGGCCAGCAAATGCTTGAGCTGTTCGCACCATTGCCTGATGCCGCCACCCTGGAAATTACCGGTGCCATACCTGCCCTGTTTGATCGCGGTGAGGCGCGCGGGGCAGAAATACATATGCTGGCAGAAGCGCGCATCCAGGGTAGTGATGATCTGCTGTACCGCGCCACCTACGTCACCATTGCCCGAGGCGATGGCGGGTATGGCGGATCCAGGCCCGTTTCGCAATCAGAGCGCAAACGCGTGCCGGATCGGCCTGCAGACCACCAATGTGAGATTCAGACACAACCCAATCAGGCTCTGCTGTACGCCCTGAACGGCGACCTCAATCCCATTCACACACAACCGCGCATTGCTAGCAAAGCCGGATTCGAAGCGCCGATTTTGCATGGACTCTGCACTTACGGCCTGGCCTTCCGAGCCCTGATGGCGAGCTGTTGCGATTACGAAGCTGCGAATACCAAACGTTTTGATGTTCGGTTTTCAGCGCCCGTCATTCCCGGCGACACGCTGGCTTTTGAATTCTGGCAGCTGGATGAAGGCATTGCTTTCCAGGCCACCAGCCAACACAGTGGCAAGCGGGTACTGAAAGAAGGTATCTACGAATCTTTTTAAGCTTGCTACAACCAGGACGGTACGGGCAATTCTTTGCTCCGCAGGAATTCCGGATTAAAGAGCTTGGACTGGTAACGGGTTCCGGAGTCACACAACATGGTAACGATGGTGTGTCCCGGACCCAGCTGACGAGCCAGCTTGATGGCGCCAGCAACATTGATCGCGCTGGAGCCACCCAGGCACAGGCCTTCTTCCAACAGCAAATCAAACAACACCGGCAAAGCTTCTGCATCACTGACCTGCACCGCTTCATTGATGGGCGCGCTGGCGATATTGGCGGTAATGCGACCCTGACCTATGCCTTCGGAAATGGAATTGCCTTCGCTGCGTAATTCGCCATGCTTGAACCAGTTGTACATGCACGAACCCATGGGGTCAGTCACGGCTACCACGATGTCTGAATTTTTTTCCCGCAGATAACGCCCAACGCCTGAAATCGTACCGCCCGTTCCAATCGCACAGCAGAAGGCATCCACCTGCCCCTCTGTCTGCTGCCAGATTTCCGGCCCGGTGGAACGATAGTGTCCATCCCCGTTATCGGTGTTTTCCCACTGGTTGGCATAAAGCACGCCATTCGCTTCAGTTTTGGCCAGCTCTTCAGCCAAACGCGCGGCCACGTGCACATAGTTTTCCGGATTCTTGAAGGGTACTGCAGGCACTTCATGTAACTCGGCTCCCATCAGCCTGAGCGCGGCCTTCTTTTCCTCTGCCTGGGTATCGGGAATGGTGATGACGGTACGGTAACCCCGGGCATTGGCCACCATGGCCAGGCCAATACCGGTGTTGCCGGCGGTGCCTTCCACAATCACACCACCGGGTCGAAGTTCACCACGTGATTCTGCATCCAGGATAATGTACTTGGCTGCGCGATCCTTGATTGACCCGCCCGGATTCATGAATTCCGCCTTGCCCAGGATGTTACAGCCGGTTAAATCTGAAGCCTTACGCAACCTGATCAGGGGCGTATTGCCAATGGCATCGAGCAGGGAATCGTAAACGTTGATCATGGTGTTCCAGTCATATTGAGGTAGCAGCCTTACGATAAGGTCTACGCTACCAGAAATCAGTATCCGG
Source organism: Lysobacterales bacterium (assembly GCA_037968555.1). Taxonomy (GTDB): domain Bacteria; phylum Pseudomonadota; class Gammaproteobacteria; order Xanthomonadales; family SZUA-36; genus JAWXBM01. Next base: position 4,045 of record JBBKVS010000264.1, read on the forward strand.
CCGAAGCACCGTCAAACCGCATCTCGGTGCCACCCCAATAAACCCCGTTTTGCGGATCACGCCAAACGGCCTGATAACCGCCGTATGAGCCAGCATAAGCCCGTTCACCGTGACTGACCGTGTGGCCGCGTTTTCTCAATTCAGCAACCACAGCTTCACTCACCCCGGCTTCCAGACTGAGTTGACCGCCATCGGACATCTTGCCGCCAGTGGGCTGTGAAGCGGTTTGATGCACAAAACGCGCCGCATCTCCGGCCTGTTGTACATTCATGCCGAAATCCACCAGGTTGGCAACGATTTGCGCATGGGCTTGCGGTTGCAGGTAGCCGCCCATCACCCCGAATGCCATCAAAGGTTTCCCATCCTTCAGAATGAATGCCGGAATGATGGTGTGGAACGGCCGCTTGCCGGCTGCATAGACATTCGCATGAGAGGCTTCCATGGAAAAGGAGCTGCCACGGTTCTGCAGTGCAAAACCCGTACCTTCCGCCACGATACCGCTGCCAAATTCCCAGAAATTGCTTTGAATGAAGGAAACCATCATGCCGCTACTGTCTGCGGTAGCTAAATAAGTGGTATCACCATGCAATGGCGGCTGGCCCGCAGGCACGCTCTGTGCAGCCTGTTGCATATTGATCAGTGCTGCGCGTTCCTGGGCATAGCTTTCGGAAAGCAGGAACGACACAGGAATATCGGAAAAATCCGGGTCAGAGTAAAACCTGGCGCGGTCTTCATATGCGAGTTTGCTGGCTTCGGCCAAGATGTGCCAATAGTCGGCGCTGTCTCTTCCCAACTCTGCCAAGGGAAATTGCTGCATGATGTTCAGCATCTGCAAGGCGGCAATGCCTTGTGAATTGGGTGGCAATTCGTATACATCATAGCCGCGGTAGTTCACCGACACCGGCTTGACCCATTCACCGCTGTGCCTGGCCAGATCACTGGCCTGCAGATGACCACCAGCTGCCTGTACCGCGGCAACGATGCGCCGTCCGATATCACCCTGGTAATAAACGCCACGGCCGCCAGCTGCCAGTCGTTCATAGCTGTCCGCCAGGTCGGGATTGGCAAACACCTCACCCACGGCCGGCGCTGCACCCTTGGGCCTGAAGACGCGGCGCAGTTCTGCGATAGCAGCCTCTGTCAGGTCTTCACCCGGAAATTCAGCGAGGGCCTCCGACCAGGTGTGGGCATCCACTTCTGTGATCGCAACACCCTGCCGCGCATATTCAATTGCAGGCGCAAGTAATTCTGCCATGGGCAGTTTGCCAAACCGCTGGTGCAGGGCGAACCAGCCATCCACTGCACCGGGAACGCTGACCGACAGCGCACCGAACAGTGGTAAAGGCTTGCCCTTTCCCAACTGCGCCTGCATCTCGGAGTAGCCAAAATCAGCCGCCGTACGACCACTGCCGTTGTAAGCCACCAATTCACCCGACTTCGGATCCCAGACTATGGCAAACAGATCACCACCGATACCGCAGGCATAGGGTTCGACCAGTGCCAGCATGGCATTGGCAGCAATGGCAGCATCAATGGCAGTACCACCTTTTTGCAGGATATCCACGGCAATAGCCGAAGCGATGGGGTGGGAAGTAGAGGCCATACCATTGCGGCCCAGCACCGGGCTGCGGCTCACAAATCGATCACCGGTATAACGCGTGCCGTAGTCGGAGTTCCCAGAGGAGGCTGTTTCAGCAGTCGTCATCATCAATACCATCAAGCAACATCTGATCCACATGGCGAGGCCCTGTATTCAACAAAAAAAAATTACGACCGACAGAGATACACACCATAAGTCTGTTTGCCATCGCGGATATTTGATTCCGCAACTATGGTGTCACCACCCATGCGCGAAGCTTCGTTGCGGGCCAGGGTTTCCAGCTCACCAGCCACCTTGGTGGCATTGCGTTCCACTCCGGCTACCCGGCTCTTGAGCACGGATTC
>JBBKVS010000265.1:0-14804 GCA_037968555.1 Lysobacterales bacterium
TTGGAGCTGAGACAGACCTCCAGCCCGATTTGCTGTTCCGCGAGATAAGCCACCAGCGTTGGATCTTCGATGGAGCGTATGCCGTGGCCGATCCGGTCGGCGCCCAGATCACGGATGGCTGACCACACACTGTGCGGCCCATCGGCTTCACCGGCATGAATGGTAGTGCGCAACCCGGCATCGCGCGAACGTTGAAAATGCTGTTTGAATAATTCCGCTGGAAAACCTTTCTCGTCACCCGCCAGATCCAGCGCCACCAGGCCATCGCGATTGAGCAGCAATGCGTCCAGCTCCTGCATACAGATATCCGGGCCATAGGTGCGGCTGAGTATGCCTATGGCTTGCGCCCGTACGCCCGTTTCAGCCTCTCCAGCACAGATACCATCAATCACCGCTGCGGTCACCTCAACTGCATCCAGGCCATGAGTTTCAGCCATAAACCAGGGGCTGAAACGCAGCTCGATGTAGTCGATGCCCTCGGCCTTGGCATCCAGAACGTTCTCGTAAGCCACACGGCGGCAGGCATCGGCATTCACCAACACCGCTGTGAGGTATTGGAATTTGGCGATGAATTCCATCAGGCCTTCAGCCGGGTCCATGATCTGCACATGCGGTCGCAAGCTTTCCAGGTCTTGGCCAGGCAAGTCGATACCGTGCAGATCAGCCAGCTCCAGTATGGTTTGCAGGCGGATGCTGCCATCCAGGTGACGATGCAAGTCACACAGAGGGAGTGTGGGGTCTATCATGCTTAGTTTGGACATGGGGGACGATTTTCGGGACTGACACTGCTCCTGTCAACGACAGTACCTATATTGGCCCGCCACCACAGCGGTCTATAATGCCCTGCCCGTTTGCTCCCCGAGATGACATGGAAGCCTATGCAACCCGAACATTCCACCATTACCAGCACCCAACGATCTTCTCCGGAAGAGACTGCGGAGCAACTGATTGACCGTGTACTAAGGGATGAGCAGAATCCCCTGGTGATGTTTGCCCGCGAAGGCTGCGAGTTTTGCTGGGCGGCAAAAAGGTTTTTTGCCGGCATAGAATCGCCCTACCGCATTGTGGAGCTGGATTCCGAAGACTTTCAACACAATGGCTACTATCGCGAGATTCGAGCTGGCCTGGAATCCAGGAGCGGCAGCCACACGGTGCCGCAAATTTATGTGTCCGGTCAATTCGTCGGTGGAGCGACAGACAGCTTCAAAGCCTGGAAGGATGGCAGCTTTCAGCAGGCCCTCAAAAAGTCCGCTGTGCCTTTCAAGGACAGTGGTGATCTGGACCCTTATAGTTTCCTGTCCGGTTGGTTACACGCTTTCTGAACCAGCCAGACATTCACTCCAGCACATTCATTTGCCACAGGTCTTTGCGTTCCATTTGCAGGAAGGGCCGCATGGCCAGACAGCCGGTTTTGCCTATGCTGGTTTCCAGGTACTTCATCTCCTGGAATTTTTCGTGCGTACCCTGCCCAGGCGGAGCATTAATGCCATGTTCGCGCATCAACAATATGCCTTTGGCTCGTATGGCCAGCTCGGTGTAAATGCGCAGATAGCAAAGCATATCGGCCACTACCGGCCCCTCGAATTTCTGCGTCAGATCCGTCAGGAAACAACCGATTTTGCTCTGCGCGAACTCACCAGAATTGATCTGTTCCAGCAACAGCGTGTCGGCATCAAAATCCAATTCCAACCAGGCATGCATGGCCTTGGCACTGTGGTGGAATATCAATCCCAGCAAAGCTGGCAGGATCAATAAAGTCCCCACCGTGGATAATACCGGGGTGCCGGGAAAATGATTGAAAACAGAATGCAGCAGGCTTGCAGCCATCAGGCCCGGCAGGTAATAAAACGGGTTGATTTTCATGCTGCGTTCGGTGATGGTCTGCGCCAGCACACCAAATATGGCCGTGACGCCGCCATGCATGATGGCCGTACCGAAACCGCGCACTATCCATACACCCGGATTTGAACCAATGCCCTGGTAGAGATAGTAAAGATTCTCAACAAAGGCAAAGCCAGCACCAACGGCAAATCCCAGAATAGCCGCATCCACCAGGAAGCCAATCCGGTTGCTGCGAAACAAATAGACCATGGCCAGGCCTTTCAGCCCTTCCTCAACCAGCGGTGCAACATAGCGGGTGTAATTAAGCAGTGCCAATTCAGAGCCCTGCATCAGCCAACCATTGATAAAATAGCTGGCTCCGGCGCAAATTCCGCCCAGGAAGATGACCCACAACACCACCCGCAACCGGACCAGCTTGTAGCTGTCCATATAGACCAGCAAGGCCAGAAAGATCAACACAGGCAACAAGCCAACCAGAGGAAGAATCAGGTAATCAATCAATAAATTCACAGTATTTTCAGCGACAACATGACTTCATCATCCGACTTGTGCCCGGAAATATAGCCGCGGGCAAAGCCCAAAGACAGCGTCATGGGCAAGCGATGCACAACCGTAAATGCCAAATCCATTTGCACACCCAGATTCGTGTAGGTTTCATTGTAATTACTGTCGCGCCAATCTGTCAGCAGCACGCCTGTGAACAAGGCAGTGCGCAAATGGGACAGAAAAAATCCCGGTGTGCCAAGGCTTTCAAATCGCCAAGGTGGCAGATTCCACTCCAGCACCGATTTGAAAAAGTCCTGGCCGGACAATTGATCTATGTCGAAACCGGGAAAACTGGAAAATTCCCGATAGCGTTTCACTTCCCGGTCATCCGCGTAGTTATTACCGAAAGAGCCGAAGTACCAGTTGGCCAGGGGATTATCCCTGTCACCACTGGCGGCGCCGGCCGAATTATACAACCAGATTGAAGAGTGTTTCAGTGGCAGGGCAAAACCGAAATCCACACCAGCTCGCAGCAAAGGGACAGTTTCACCTTCAGCGTGATCGAGATAGCCGGCTACATCCCAGCGCCAGCCTTTTTCGTGGTCAACTGCGGCCAGTGATTTTCGTGTATTGAGATACTTCAGCTCTACTTTGCCAGACAGCAACTCTTCGAAACCGGTTGCGACATTCTGGTTACCCGGTAAAGTATTCAGGCCAGTAAACCAAGCCAGCTCTGCATCCAGGGTCATCCGGCGCGGATCATCAAATATCAGAATTTTCTGATACCCCGCTATCAGTGCATCGCCTTTGCGGGCACGTTCAACCGGGCCGAACAGGTCGTAAAAATCTGCGTCATTGTGCCAATAACGCAGGCGCCAGTTCAGTGATTTGTACTCTACATCCGCATGCAGCTTCTCATCGCCATCCAGGGAGCCATCGAGGCTGTAGGATATATCGGCTCGCAGCGAATGGAACATCATTGGATCCTGGAAATTGAAACTCCAGCCCAGCGCCACGCTATCGCGATAGCCTTCGATTACCGGATAGGCATTGGCCAGTTTCAATTCCCTTTGCGGCCGGTATTTTCCCTGCTGCTTGGGCAGGGCCTCATAATCAATCTTGCTGGGCGAACCCACCGCCCAACTTTTCACAATCGGGTGTTTACCGACAATCTCGTTACCCAGAAAAATTATGGCGCTGAGGTCTTCCAGCGGTACCGGATCAATCTGTATCGGTACGAATCCCTGACCTGTGTATTCAAAAGCCACCAGCGAGCCATCACTGAGCGGTATGGGCCGAAAGAAGCCGGTTTCAGCATTGCTGACGGCTTGCATGTCTGCCGTTGCCACTTCAAAGCGGAAAATATTGGAAACGCCGGTGTAATAAGAACTGCCATAGAGGTAGCGGCCATCAGCCGAAAACACAAAGCCTTCCGGAATGGCCCGACCAAAACTGAATTCGCTGATGTGTTCAGCCTTGCCATTGAGCAAGTCTTCCAGCCGGAACAGGCGCAGGAATTGACGTCCTTGCACGTCTTCGGTAGTAGCAGCCAGCAACTGGCCATCAGGAGAAATATCCAGGTCAGATAAAATCTGTCCGTAAGGCCAGGTGAATACCTGGTTCCAGCCATCAAAAGGCGGCAGCATACGCACCAGGGTGACGTAGCCATTGAGGTGACGCAGACCCCACAGGGTACCATCAGCCTGGTTGAAGGCCAGGTCACCGATACGCGCATCTTCGATCAGCATGCGGGTTTTGCCGCTACCCAGGTCCAGCTCCATCAGGTCGCGCATGGCCAGGTTGTCCGAGGTGTAATACAACTTGTCAGCCTTGGTATCCAGGGCAGGCGAGGTGACCCGGAATTTCATCGGCCCCTTGATTTCAGCCAACTGCCGGACCGAACCGTCCTGCATGGACATCGCCCCGATATGAGCCACCACACCGGGAAAATAAAAACCACCCAACAGTTCACCCTTGCTTTCATCCACAAAAGCACGGGAAACAGACCCCAGCGCCTTGGCAGCCAGGGCTTTTCGCGGCGTGATGGCCACTTGCCTTACCCGTTGCAGATTGGCACGCTGGAATTCCTGCTCAAACAAAATCCAGTCCTGCCAAACTTCACCCACCGGCTTGCCAAAAACCAACTCAAACTGGGCTGCATAATAGGCTTTGCTGTCTTCCGCACGGCTGAGCCACTGGATCACTTGTTCCGGCGAGTAGTGGTAAGCCAGGTAACTGAAAAAACGGGTGCCATAGAGGTAGGCATTGGTCAGGGTCTGGAAGTCGATGGCCGAGCCTTCGGCCACAATGCCCAGGTCACTGTAGAAATGCGCCTGGTCACGGACCATGGCGCGAAATACCATCTCGTCATAGGCGCCCTGGGCCCGGCCTATACCACCCGACATCCAGGTTTCCATAAACACCGCACTGCCTTCGAAATACCAACGCGGCGCAGCGTTTCTGGGCGTGGACAGGTAGGCATAAAAAATCGATTCCGGATGTCTGCCGGTTGAAGATGGCTTGCCTCCAAAGAATCGCCGCCAGCGCAAATCCTGCTGGTTGCCATTGTCTCCGGTAGCCAGGTGAACCAGCTCATGGTTCATCAGCATGTAGATACGCTCCAGCGCCGGAAAAGTCTCAAAGCTGTGATTAATAGGCGCAATGTCGATCCACAACAGATTGCTGGGCGCGGAAAGTGCAGCCGCATTTCCGTAGTCGACAAAATCCTGCAGCATCAAACTGGGTTTGTCATAGGGAACCCAGTCAAATATCCGCTTTTGAAACTCCATCGAGTTATGAAAACTGCGTGTAACGTGGGGTACCAGGTGGGTGGTCAGGGGATCAAAATACAACAGGCGCAACTCTTCCGTTTCCAGCTCATCCATCTCAAAGCCAGCCAGTACCGGTGCAGATGCGCCAAGCAACATAAGCAGGACGCTACCAATCGCAAATTGCCGCATTTTTTGCCCCTACCAAAGACAGGCCACATCATACTATTCGCAGACATAAAAAAACCGCCGGTCAATGACCGGCGGTAAATTTCGAACGAAAATCTATTAGGTATTAAGTGTTACTAGTTGTTATTTGCATTCTCTGCTGCTTTGGAAGCAGCGTCAGCAGCTTTGGCAGCATCAGCCGCTCTGGCTCCAGCATCAGCCGCTTTGGCAGCATCAGCAGCTTTGGATCTGCCAGCATCAGCCGCATTGGCAGCATCAGCAGCTCTGGATCTGCCAGAATCAGCCGCTTTGGCTGCAGCATCGGCCGCTCTGGCCCCAGCATCAGCCGCTTTGGCAGCATCAGCAGCTTTGGCAGCAGCGTCGGCAGCTTTAGCAGCAGCATCAGCCGCCTTCGCAGCAGCATCAGCGGCTTTGGCGGCATCGGCAGCTTTGGCAGCAGCATCAGCCGCTCTGGCCCCAGCGTCAGCCGCTTTAGCGGCATCGGCAGCTTTGGCAGCAGCATCAGCTGCTCTGGCCCCAGCGTCAGCAGCTTTGGCGGCATCGGCAGCTTTGGCAGCAGCATCAGCCGCTCTGGCCCCGGCGTCAGCCGCTTTGGCGGCATCGGCCGCTAGCATTCTGGCATTGTCTGCAGCCATGGAAGCTTCAGCAGCCCGATCCCTGGAAGAATCAGCAGCTGCATCGACACTCTGGGCTGCTGCCGTCTGACCACTTACGATTTGTTCAAACTGGTCTGTTTGCATGATTTTTGCAACCGACTCGTCACCCAGAACCACATCCGATTCACTGATCTGGTCGGATTGGTAGCGTTCTGCGGGTGCGATGGTACCCGACATGTTCTCTTTACCCGGAGGCCAGCGATCACCCAACAACAACACCATTGTTACAGCGAGAGCAATAGCTCCGAACAAGAAAACAAGCTTGGAATTGCCTGAATTTCTGACACGCATTGTATTTCTCCTGAACACAAAATTTGAGCTCCAGTGGCGCTTGCGCGGAACAGAAACTCTGAATGGGTGAATGGAATGGCCGACACCCAGCAGGTGCCGACAATTCCGGCCTCACCCCCCAAAAGCGATAGAACCTTTGAAAATCCTCAACTCATCCTGGCTGATAGTCACTGCAAGATCCTTCACCCGGTTTGCAGAACCATTGGGTTGCCGTAAAAATATGACGAACTGCTGCGTTCCCTGGTTCATTACTCGCACGTTCCCCCCGGAAACTTCAAACACATTCACACCTTTTGTTTCGTGAGCCAAGCCACCAAATTTCAAACCAGACTCAGACAGTTTAATACCAATTTCCACCGGCTCAGCGGAAACAAGATCAAATTGCAAGGCCAGGGCGCCATTCAGCTCCTTGAGCAGAATCGAACCTGTTACAGCTTCCAGATCCACACCCAGCTGACTGCGGGTAGTTTTTGGCAGTACGTCGCCCTGCTGCACCATGGAACCAACCAGGCTGGTCATTTCCAGGTCACTTATGGGTAGTATTTTCACCATGCCAATCGTGATCAACATACCGGCCGCAACCGCCAGCCCATAGGAAACCGGCTGAAACCAGTTTCTCAACCAGCTCGGTAATTGGCGTTTGGATGGTAGTTCAATGCTGTCGAGTATGCGTCGAGTCAAATCCACTGGGGGATCCAATTCGGGCATGGTATTGAGGATATTGGCTACCTGCAGCATTTCGTCGCGAAATGCCCGGGTTTCGATGGATGTCTCAACAGCCTCATTGAGTTCATCACGATCAGAATCGGCGAGCACGCCATCGACGTCGGCCTGGATCATTTCTGCAATTCGTTCATTCAACATATTCATATCATCCCCTTGTTCGCCAAATGGCCCTTGATGAGCTGGCGTGCAGAATACAAGCGTGACTTAACTGTCTTTTCGGGTATATGCAGCACATCACTGATGTCCTGGTAACTCAATTCAGAAAAATGTCTCAACACAATAACCACCCGGTAATCTTCCTGTAATTCCATCAGACCGTCCTGGACAACCTCGGAGAGCTGCTTGGAATTCAAGCGACTCTCAGGATTTTCTGCGCTGACAAACTGATCTTCTTCGAAGATCTGTTCCTTGCGCGTCCGGTTTCGGTGGTTAATGGCTTCATTAATTGCTATCCGATAAATCCAACTGAAAAATTTGAACTTGGGGTTGTACTGGTCCAGCCGTTCGAACACTTTCAGAAAAACCACCTGGACTACATCAGCTGCATCATGTGGATTTCCCAGCACGCGGTATGCAGCGTTGTAAATCGGGCGTTCGTACTCCTTCACCAGCTGGCCCAAGGCCACCCGGTCACCCTGTCTGCAACGATCTATCAGCTCATGGTCCCGGTTGTTATCCATAACTACCATTCAGTGAGATAAAGGTTGGTGGGGAATTTAAAATATTTTCATGCTGAAACCCGAAAGCAATATATTCCATTACTTTATGATTCCAAGACTTTGATATCAAACAGTTTATCAAATCCTGAATAGCGAAAAATGTCGATAATATGCGGGTTCACATTGATCAAAGACATGCCGCTGGAACCAGCAAGCATCCGTTTATGCGTTTTCAGCAGCACGCCCAGACCGGCGCTGGATATATAGTCCAGTGTGGTCATATCCAGCACACACGGCCCTGCCAAACTATCCAGGAATCCTTGCGCATTGGCTGCCTGTGCAGCATCCAGCCTGCCCTTCAGCTCAATTTCGCCCCGGTCATTAAAAGAAATCTCAAACATTTTCGCTAAGCACTTTGATAGTAAAGGTGATTTTACTTTGTCTATTGGCGTATTCGTAGTGAATCGAATCAACCATTTTCAGCACCAGGTAAAGACCCAGCCCGCCGGGTATACGTTCGGATACCGGAGCATCGACATCCACATCATCGGCCTCGGTAGGATCAAAACGCTCAACATCGAAGTCCGTCAAGCTCACTTTGATTCCATGTCCGAGGGCCTGCATTTCGATCAGGATCAGTGCTTCGGTCTCAGTGTTGTAATTGACCATATTGACAAACAATTCTTCGATACACAGATCCACGGCAGTACGCAGTGAAGCATCCACACCATGTCGAGAAAAAAACTGTTCCGTATCGCCGACAATACGGCTGATTTCCTCAAAGCTTCGCTCATATTCAGTACGCATGATCTAACCTTCCTTGCGGACACTGATGTTGGGTTTTCAGTTTGGCTTAGCCCTCTCCCGGGCAAACGGCCTGGGCATTTGGTAAGCCAGCAGACTGTGCTTCAGGCTGCGCCATTGGCTGCTGCTTCACGTTTCACTATGACCACCGTTATATCATCCAGCTGTGCAGCCCCGGCACCAAACTCGTCAATCATTTGCATCAACAGCTTACCTGAATCCTGGGCTGGCAGCCTGTGGTGGTCCAAAATCCATTTTTCTACTCGTTCCTGGCCAAACTCAGCACCCTGGTCACTGACATATTCGTAAATCCCGTCTGACAACAAAGCCAGCACATCACCGGGCTCAAACTGGAAATTCTGTGGCTCGCCAGGACTATCGATTTCCATCACCCCCAGAGGGAAATTAGACGGCCGCCGCCACTCACACTGTCCACTGACAGCATGGAAAAACAGTAGCGGGCCCTGTCCTCCGGAATAGTATTCCAATTTATGCGACAAAGGGTCAAGCGTACCCATAAACGCAGTAATAAAGCGGTCATCAGGCAAGTCTTCAGCCAGTTGATTGTTGACGTGAGTATAGGCTTCAGCCAAGCCCACTCCGCAACGAAATGCCACCCGCAGCATGGCTTGCATTTGTGTTGCTGAAAGCGCCGGCCCAAAACCGTGACCGGTAGCATCACCCATCAGCATGAATAACTTGCCAGCGAGCATGACCAGATCGTAGGTGTCGCCGCCGGTTTGCTCAGTCGGCAGAAATATTCCATGCAGGTCATAAGACGGAACTTCCGGCATTTTGTCTGGCAGGGTACCCATCTGGATCTCGCGAGCGAGATTGACTTCCTCATCCAGACGCTCTTTCAGCAACAAAGCTTCAGTCAACTGGCTGCGCTGCAAGGCCACAGCACACTGGGCGGCCAGTGCTGCTGCCATCAGCTCATCAGTATGTTCAAAGATCCCGCCCTGCTTGTTCAGCAATTGCATCACACCCACCGGCTCGCCCTGCCGGCCCAGTAAAGGGATGCTGAGTACGGAATGAGTTCGGTAACCGGTTCGCCTGTCCATGGCCTGGCTGAAGCGGCTATCGTTGTAAGCATCGGGAACATTGATGATTTGGCGTTTGGTCAGGCACTCCCCCACCAGGCCCTGGTCAGCCGGAACCCGAACTTCTGGCAGCTGGGCAGGGACTTTCAACACCAATTGTTTATCGTTGGCGTCATACAGCCACAAGCTGCCACGATCAGCCAATAGCACATCCCGGCCTATATCCACGACTTCATTCAGCAGCTGCATCAAATCGAAGGCAACTGCCAGTTTTTGACTGGCTTCCAGTATGCGCAGTAAGGAATCACGCGACAGTGCCCCCGCTTCAGTCTTGCTGCCCATCTGCGCTCCTGTGATTCTGTTGTGCGGCTAATGTAACAGAGATCGCCAGAGCAAAGACTCAGCAACGCTCAAGAATTTCAATAGCAATTATCTATTTCATTCATATTTTTAATCAATTTTACAAATAATTATTCAGCCCCTAGAATGCGCCCCAATGACTGGTTATGGCCAACATCGCCAGCTCGCCTTTATTCGATTTCAATAAATTAATCTCAAGGAGAAGCAAACTATGGTTCAGCAAGCCAATTACAGCCAGGAACCTCAGGTAAATCAAAAGGTTCCTTCAGTCGTGTTCAAGACCAGGGTTCGTGACGAGTCGATAGAAGGTCCGAACCCTTTTCGCTGGCAAGATGTCAGCAGCTCGGAAGTATTTGCCGGCCGCAAAGTCATCGTCTTTGCCCTGCCAGGTGCGTTCACTCCAACCTGCTCCGGAACTCACTTGCCGGGCTATGAAGAAAAATTTGAAGAATTCAAAGCCCTGGGAGTAGACGATGTCTACTGCCTGAGCGTCAATGATGCATTCACCATGTTCCAGTGGGGCAAGCACCAGGGCATCAAGAATGTAAAATTGCTGCCCGACGGCAGTGGCAATTTCACCGAGAAGATGGGCATGCTGGTACGCAAGGATAATCTGGGTTTTGGTGCCCGCTCCTGGCGCTATTCCATGCTGGTGGAAGATGGTGTGATCACTGCACTGTTTTCTGAAGACGGCAAATGTGACGACTGCCCCACCGATCCTTTCGAAGTCAGCGACGCCAATACCCTGATAGAGCACCTGCGTGCTGCCTGAAATTGCCTATGCAGCTTAGCGCAGCTGCACTATGATTTCCGCCAAGTAATCAGGAATGCTTATGAACCCGGCGGATTTGCAACGACCCCTGTTTCAGCTACAGCGCAATGACCCCTGCTTCTGTGGCAGCGGCAAGCGCTTCAAGTCCTGTTGCGGCAGCCTGGCTAAAACCAGGTTGCCGCCACATGGCATTCATCGTGTTTCCCGTTTTCTGGCTGAAAACGAATGCAGCGCCTGGGTAGACTACCTGGAAAATCAGCCGCGCCGACCCCTGTCCATCAACCAACCGGATCAACAAAGTGAATCGGGTTTGCGCTTGCAGCAAGATACCGGGCGGGTTACCGATGTGGTGGAACAAGGGTTGTTGACAGAAGCCATTGAAGCCGCAGTAAAACGTGCCTTTCAACAGGCTGTAGCACCAGCCTTTGGCCAGCAGATTGCCTGGATGGAAGTCCCGCAGGTGCTGCGCTACCAGGCCGGTGGCTTGTATGGCCCACACGCCGATAGTGAACACTTCAACGACAACACGGGCATGTGGAAGAAAGTGCTGGATCGCGATGCCAGCCTGCTGCTTTACCTGAACCAGGATTTCACTGGTGGCGAATTGAGCTTCGCCCAATTCAACTACCGCTACCAACCCGTGAGTGGTGAACTGCTGTTCTTCCCCTCACACGGTCATTATGCCCACCAGGCTTTGCCGGTAACTACAGGGGTGCGTTACGTTATCGTCAGTTGGGCCGCATATCGCGGCCTTCCCCGGGTACAGGCAAAGCTCCCTGTTGGCGCCATTGAACTGTGAAGCTACGGTATCAGGGTGCTGATGCCAGCGGCTTGATGTCTGCAGCTTTCTTTTTCAGCACCAATTGCATATCAGCAGGACTGCCTATGCGCGAGCTGTGCGCACCCACAATGCGTTGGTAATCCAGACCCAGCTTGTCAATTGCTGCCGCCAATGCCCGCGTGGGAGCAACCGCAGGCGGTAAGGGACCATTACGCGGTTGCGGAAAATGATCCGCTTCGAAAATGATCTTTTCCTCGGGCAGCCAGGCAATCAGCAAGTGTTCGCTATGGGGCGTGGGGCCTATATCGTAGAACACTACACTACGTGAACCGTCATCCAGCTTCATGCTGCCCTGCACCCACTCAAACTTGGCATCGTCCTGCTTGCTGGCTATACGCACAATGTCTTCATGTGCCTGCGGGGCAATAATGGTAGCTCCCGCAGCAGCATAATCGGCTGCGGCCGGAATGTGGTCACTGTGATGATGGGTCAGCACGCCATAGCGCACTGGTTTGTTGTGCACCTGCTTGGCCACTTCCTCCATGCGCTGCTTGGCACCCTGGGTGCCACCAATGGCCACCAGGTGGTCGGCCATTTCGATAAATAACCCATAAGCACCGTTACCGCCCACCAGGAATACACCTTCATCAATTTCCTGCAGATTAAAGTCATCCGGCGTTTGCTCGGCAACGCGCTGCAGATCCTCCGGCACAGCCGCATAAGCATCAACCGGCACATTGACCTGGATGGAGCTGATCTGTGAATCAATATTGGGCTCGTCATTGACCCGTAGATGGAAAGTCCGGTTAAAAGCTATTCCCGCTATGGTTTCATAATCGCTGAAAAAGTACTCCACCTGGCCAAAGGGGGGTAATACACGCTCCATTCGGTTCAGCATATGGGTTTCGCTGTCCAGGTACAGGCTCAGTCCTGGCCCGCTTTCCATAACCAGGGTAATCACGTCATGTGGGCGGCCGTCGATGTTTTCTGTACCCAGCCAATGGGAAAACTGTCTGCGCTCCATTAACTGTTTCATCACCAGCGGTGGCGTTACACGGATAAAGGGCCCCGCGGTGGCAATGAAATCAACCGTAGCAACAGGCGCTGCAAAACCCGAACGAAAATCCAGTTGCCAACCCTCATCGCCATCAACAAGGGTGGCACCGGAAAAATCGAAGCCCCCGCCACTGCCGCTATTGTGTGAATAAATAAACTTACGTTGGAAATCGATCGCGTTGAAATTACTTTGCTTGCTGGTATCCCAGGGTGGTTCCGTTCCGCGGCTCTGATTGGTTGCATAGGTCTGGAATTTGCTGTCCTGTATCAGCGAATGAAGATTTTTCAAAGTCTCTTCACCACCGTGGGCTTGCAGCGCAAGATCGATGATTTCATTGGCCTTGTTGACAGACCGCAAAGGCAGGGTTTCTTCGGCAGCGGCAGTAGCCATGCTGAAAACCAGGGACATAATCAAACTAAAGCTGACTCTTCTCACCACGCACTCCTGCTGACCAAAGATGGCAGCATTGTGGCAAGCTCTACGCGGATTAAAAGCGGCTGCAGGACAAAACGCTTCGCCCTTGCGGCGAAGCGTCAGGGCTACGACAGAGCGAATCAGTGGTGCGTTGAAATAATCTCGGCCGCCGGGCCAAATGCGATCAATCGACTCAACTCAATGTGTTCGCCTTCAATAACCATCAGGCCAATAAATACCAACAGGCATAACGGTGGTACCAGGATGGCGTATATCAGCGCCAGCCGTTCCCATGCCATATGCATAAAAATGGCGACGATGAAGCCGGCCTTGAGAAACATGAACAGCAGTATCAGGCCCCAACGCAGATAGCCTTCCAGCTGAAAGTAATCAACCGCGTAAGAAAACCCGCTGAGCACAAACAGCAATCCCCATACCCAGAAATATACAGCCAGTGGGTGTTCTTGGTGTCCTTCTTGAGTTGTCATCTATCTCTGCTCCCTTCCCAGGCTGTCACCACAAGTAGAAAAATGCGAATATGAATACCCAAACCAGATCGACGAAATGCCAGTACAAACCGGCAACTTCAACGGTTTCGTAATTTCCGTTTTTGTGCCTGTCGTAATAACCGCTACCCACTCGCCAGGCAACGATACTCAGATAGATCACTCCCGCTGATACGTGCATGCCGTGGAAACCGGTGATCATGAAAAAGCTGGCGCCGAATTGCGGTGCACCCATGGGATTGCCCCAGGGACGCACGCCTTCATCGACGATCAGTTTGGTCCACTCGAAAGCCTGCATGCCAACGAAAGTTGCTCCCAGCAACGCAGTGGCAACCATCAGCAGCACCGTGACTTTCTTGTTCTTGCGGTAACCGAAATTCACTGCCAACGCCATGGTGCCGCTGGAGGTGATCAGCACAAAGGTCATGATGGCAATCAGTATCAGTGGAATCGGATCACCACCAAAACTCAAGGCGAATACTTCACTGGGTATGGGCCACGGTACGGTAGTGGATATGCGTACGCTCATGTAGCTGATCAGGAAACAGGAAAAGATGAAGGTATCGCTGAGCAGGAAGATCCACATCATGGCCTTGCCCCAAGGCACCTGGAAGACCTGCTTGTCCGCTTCTACATCCTGCACGGCCCCCTGGTTACCCATCAGGACATCGGCAGTGCTGGCAAGTGTTTCTTGTGTCATTCCTTTTTCCTCGCCTTGTTTTGGATCAATTCAATATTTAACTATTTGCTGGACATTAACTGCTGAGCAACAGGTAAAAGAGCAAAAACCACACCCCCAGCAGGAAGTGCCAATAAATGGCGCAAAGGACCAGTCGATCCGGCAAAGCCGGATCTTCCACATTTTTCCATGCAGTAAAGCCGGCACGGCTCAAAAACCACATGCCGCCCAGCAAATGCAGGGCATGTATGCCGGTGAACATGTAAAAGAATGCATAGGAAGCATTGCCTTGCGCATACAAACCGGCCGCCAGCATCTCGCGCCAAGCTTCGTATTGACCGAAGATAAAACCGCTGGTGAACAGCAAGGCTCCCAGCAGCAATAGCTGCATGGCTTTCAGGCTTTGGGCTTTCGCCGAATTGACTGCCAACTGCAGACAGATACTGGCCAGTATCAACAAAACCGTGTTGAACCACAGTATGCCCGGCTCGCTGACTTTTACCCAATCACCATAGGTCATGCGCATCTGGTGTGAAACGCTGAACAGCAGGAACATGCTGGTGACCACTGCCAGGAACAGGTACAGACCGGTTTTGCTGGCCGGCCGCAGCGACAGATCATCATGCAGATCGGCTATTTCCCCGGCGTTCTCCCAGGGTTTTTCAGTAATTTTGCTGAGCCAACTCATGTGTGTTGGCCTTCCTCGCCGTGATAACTGGCGTCTGCGGTTGGTACATCCTCTGGTGCCATATTCTGCGGAATGAAATCCTG
>JBBKVS010000266.1:0-15780 GCA_037968555.1 Lysobacterales bacterium
CCCAGCGCCGCAATCGCTGCAGCAATCAGCGCATACGGAATCTGCGTCCAGGCGTGCTGGAAGGGCGTAGTCCCGCAAGCTTGCGCAGTGAGCACCGTGGCATCCGTGTAGAAACAGGCATGGCTGCCAAAGGTTGATGCAGAAAGTGAAGCACCGATTACCACCGCCATATCCGCGTCCAGCGCATTGGCCAGCGTCACCACAATGGGCAGCACAATGATGAACACGCCCCAGTTTGAACCGGTGGCAAATGACAGCGCTCCCATGGTCAGGAAAATGACAAGCGGCAATATGTCAGCAGTCATGTAGGGGGCCAACACTTCAATCACATATTCTGACAGGCCCATACGACCGTTGATGGCGTCCAGCAAATAAGCCGCTACCAGTGCCGCCAGCGGTTCCAGCATGGATTTGAAACCATCCAGCACCGCTGTATAGGTTTCATCAATCGTCAGTGTGCGACGCACCACGATCATCAGAATGTACACGAACAGTGTGAGATAGATTCCCATCAGGAAGTCGTAGTCAAAATACCAGGTCGAAAGCGCCAATATCGCCATTGGTACCAAAAACTCAGAACTGTGACTGCGCGAACCTTCTTTAGGGGCTATGGACTGATTGGCGGCTTCAATATGCTCCGCACCCGGTGGCACCGTCAGGCCGGTGGCGGCGCGCGCTTCTGCCTTTTTCATAGGTCCGATGACCGGGATCACGCCCATGATCACCAGCGGCACAATGGCAATTGCGACCCAGGCATAGAACATGTACGGAATCGCTGTGATATAGAACTGCACACCCTGGCCTTCCGGCGCTACGCCGTTCTCGACCAACAAGGCACCGAAAAATACTGCCCAGGTGGATATTGGAATGATCACGCTGACTGGTGCCGCAGTGGAGTCCACCACGTAGGCCAGCATTTCACGCGATGTGCCAAAGGAGTCGGTAACTTTGCGCATGGCTGCGCCCACGGCGATGGAATTGAGGTAATCGTCAACAAACAAGAACAAGCCCAACACCCAGGCGGTCAACAGGCCACCTTTTTTACTGTGGACCTGCCGGATTACGCTCTCGGTAAAGGCTGATACCGCGCCAGTGCGGATAAACAAGGCGATCAAGCTGCCCATGAATCCGCAGACCAGGATCACCCAGCCCACGGTTTCGTTCATCATCACTTCCAGGGAAATCTCCGCCATCAGGGCCAGCGGTTGGGTGGGTGCAATCATGAACAGGCCGACAATTACGCCGGCCAGCAGGCATTCAATCGTACGGTGGGTCCAAAGCGCCAGCACAATCACGACCGTCGTCGGGATCAGCCCGTAAATGCCATATTCCATAGTTGGGTTCTGTTCTTGGTGTTATTCGGGAGCGGCCGGATCAGTCTTCAATTGGCCCATTGGGTGAATAAATAACATAAATCTTGGTGTAGCCTTCGGTGTCCCAGATGCCGGTGAAGTCAGCCGGGATAATCACCGAATCACCGGCCTTGACTTCGGTCACGGTGCCGTCGCTGGAAGTGAGCGTGACTCCGCCTTCGATGAAATGCATGTATTCATGTACGCCGTAAGGCTCTTTTATTTCCGCTCTTACTTTGCCCGAACGATACATGCCCGCGTCAAATTCGCGCTTGGGGCTGAGAAAAACTTCCACATCATGAGTGGTGTTGCCATTGTGATCTGCTACCACCGGTTCGTAATCCTTGAAAATATCGCCAGCGATTTGCGCCTTGCTGATTTTGACCGGGTGGACCACATCAGCGGCTTGGCTGACGGCGGGGAAACTGGCGGACAGCAGCACGCTGAGTATGCAGTACAGAACTCGGGACATAAAAACTCTCCTGGTGGCTTGTATAAGAGGCAAAACAGAATTGCATAGCAGCATACCGTCAGTCAGTGAAAAACTGAAGTCGCTGACTGCAGGAGTCTCTGATTGAAGTTTTTTGGGTTCCGGCTATAGTGAGCCTCCCTCATGAAAACCTAAGCCGGGAACCCGATAATGCAACGCACACCTTTATACGAAGCACACTTGGCAGCCAATGGTCGCATGGTGGATTTTTCCGGCTGGGAAATGCCCATCAATTATGGCTCGCAGATTGAAGAACATCACCAGGTAAGGCGTGATGCCGGTATGTTTGATGTCTCGCATATGACGGTAGTGGATGCACTGGGGGCGAATGTGCGGCCTTATCTTTCACGGTTGCTGGCTAACGATGTCAGTCGATTGCTTGAGCCTGGCAAGGCCCTGTACAGCTGCATGCTGGATGATGACGGCGGAGTGATTGACGACCTGATTGTCTATTTCCTTGAAGACAGCCGATTCCGTCTGGTGGTTAATGCCGCCACGCGCGAAAAGGACCTGGCCTGGCTGCAGCGCCAGGCACAGGGCTTCTCTATCGAAGTGCTGGAACGCCCGCAGCTGGCCATGATTGCGGTGCAAGGGCCAGCCGCGCGAGCCAAGGCCCTGGCTGTTTTGCCGGCAGAACTGGCCGCTGCTGCAGAAGCTTTGGCGCCATTTTTTGCCGCCGAAGACGGCGATTATTTTGTGGCCCGTACCGGTTATACCGGTGAGGACGGATTTGAAATCACTTTGCCAGCAGAACAGGCGGCAGGGCTTTGGCACGAATTGCTGGCAGCCGGTGTAAAACCCTGTGGGCTGGGTGCCCGCGATACGCTGCGCCTTGAAGCCGGAATGAATCTGTACGGGCAGGATATGGACGAGTCCGTCAGCCCGCTGGAGTCTGCCCTGAGCTGGACCGTGGCCATGAAAGACGGTCGTGATTTCATCGGCCGCGCGGCGCTGCAGGCCCAGAAAGACGCCGGTGTGCAGCGTCGGTTGGTGGGCCTGGTACTCGAAGACAAGGGCATTTTGCGCCTGGGGCAAACGGTCAACACGCCAGAGGGTAGCGGTATCACCACCAGCGGCGGTTTCGCTCCCACGCTGGAACGGGCCATTGCTTTTGCACGCATACCGGCTGGCAATGCGGTGGAGTGCACAGTTGAGGTGCGCGGCAAGCAACTTAAAGCCCGCGTGGTCAAGCCGCCTTTTGTACGCAATGGCCAGGCTTGTGATGGGGTTTTGTAATGGTTGCGGGCAGAGGCTAGAATGCGCCTACAACAATTCCAAGAGGGTTTCGGGCCATGAGTGATGTACCTTCAGATTTGAAATATCGCGACTCCCACGAGTGGGTGCGGCTGGAAGACGATGGCAGTGTGGTGGTTGGCATCAGTGATCATGCACAGGCTGCACTGGGTGATATCGTTTATGTTGAATTACCCGAACCGGGTTTGAGCTATGCGCAGGGAGATGCCTGTGCGGTGGTTGAATCCGTCAAAGCAGCCTCTGACATATACGCCCCCATCAGCGGCGAAATTATCGAATTCAATCCGGCACTGGAAGATGATCCCAGCCTGGTGAATTCCGACCCGTATGGTGATGGCTGGTTGTTCAGCATGGCACCATCAAATGCGGACGAGATCGATCAGTTGATGGACAAGATGGCTTACATAGCCTCCATCGAAGACTGAATTACTGGTCTGTTCAGTAGTTAATACCGAGCTTTTTATACAGCCAGGACATCAACCAGGCCGGGCCTATCATCAGGAATTGCACATCCTTGAAAAAGGATGGCCGCTTGCCCTCGATCACATGACCGATGAACTGGCCTATCCAGGCCAGTACGAATACCACCACGGCGACCAGCCATAAAGGCCAGGGCGCTGCCTGCTCCACGATGGCAGTAATCCACAGCAATAAAACATTGAACATCAGCACACCGGTGGCCAGCGGCGGCGACAGTGAGAAGTAATAAATCTGCGCCAGCAATATCGCCACCGTAGCCCAATTGATCGGTATTACTTCAACTTGCAGGGCAGCGGGAAATGGCGCGGCCCACAACAGGGCGATGACGCTCCAGACTATGGGTGGAACGCATAGCCAGTGAATGAATTTATTTGTGGGGTTGCGGTGGCTGTCGCCGTACTCATCGAGCAGGGGGTAAATGGAAGCCATCGGTTCCTCCTTCGGTTGGTCGGTTGGTTAGTTTACGCAAAGCCAGCAGGTAATTATCCTGGGTTTTCTCAATCACCTCATCGGGCAAGCTGGGCGCCGGGGGCTTTTTGTTCCATTTGATCTGTTCCAGGTAGTCGCGAATGAACTGCTTGTCGTAACTGGGCGGGCTGATACCGGGTGTGTAATAGTCTACTGGCCAGAAGCGGGATGAATCAGGCGTCAGCATTTCATCCATCACCAGCAGTTTGCCGTCCTTATCCAGACCGAATTCAAACTTGGTGTCAGCAATGATGATGCCGCGTTGCAAACCATGCCCCACGCCAAAGCGGAATAGATCTATGGTGGCGTCTTTGACTTGCTCTGCCAGCTCCACGCCAATCAGGTTTTCCATATCCTGGTAAGTGATGTTCTGGTCGTGCTCACCCGCAGGTGCTTTGCTGGAGGGGGTGAATATGACGCGCGGTAGTTTGTCGGCCAGTAGCAGGCCTGCTGGCAGTTCCATACCGCAAACGCTGCCGGTTGCCTGGTAATCCTTCCAGCCTGAGCCGATCAGGAAGCCTCGTGCCACGGCCTCTACCGGCAAGGGCTTGAGACGTTTCACCACCACTGCCCGGTCACGCAATGCGTATCGGACCGCGGGGCTTTTGATCACATCGTTCACTTCGATTCCGGTCAGGTGGTTGGCGATGATGCGGGTGGTCTGGCCAAACCAGAAATTCGACAGCTTGGTCAGTACTTCGCCTTTGCCTGGAATCGGGTCGGGCAGCACCACATCGAATGCCGACAATCGGTCTGAAGCCACAATCAGCATCAAGTCATCGTCAATGGCGAAGCTGTCGCGCACTTTGCCCTGGTGTATCAGGGGTAAACCGGTAACCATGCTGTGGTGATAGCCGCTTAAAACTGTGGTCAATGCCTTGCTCCTGATTGCAACTCAGATGGGTAGTCCAGACGGGCAGGCCCGTGTCCCTGTTCAATAGGTATATCGATGCGTCGGCATTATACCCTTCGACGCCTGCCGGACTATCAGGGATAATCCCCGAAACCTGTCATCAATTGGTCATCGCATTGTCAGCATGAATGGTACAAATTTCAATCTGCCGCGCTTTTTCTGGGGCAAACTTATCGGCGGCGTTCTGGGGCTGATGCGTGGGGGCATCACGGGTGCAGTGCTGGGTGCATTGTTCGGGCATTTCATAGACCGCTTTATCCAGGGAATCAAGGGTGTACAGGGAACGCAGGAGGCCTTTTTCCAGGCCTTGTTCTGTTCACTGGGTTATTTGAGCAAGGCGGATGGGCATGTGTCCGAGGCTGAAGTTCGCATGGTTGAGAACCTGATGCAGCGTATGCAGATCAGCGGCGAAGACCGCCAGAGAGCTATCCGTTTCTTCAATCAGGGCAAAGCGCCCGGATTCAAACTGCAAACTGCACTGGCCGAATTCAGCCGCCTGTCACTGGCCAGGCGAGACCTGCGGCAGATGTTCATGGAAATCATGGTTGAGGCGGCTTTTTCCAGCGATGGCCTGACCGCTCCTGAACAAACCGTACTGGAGCAGGTGGCCAGTGAACTGCATATCCCGGCCAGCATGTTGATGGCCATGCTGCAGGCACGGCAAGGCGGTGGCAGCTATTCCGCAGGCGGGCAAAGAGCCGGTGGCCAACGCCCTGGCTCGGGTGTGCAACGGCTCAGTCTGCCGCAGGCCTACGCGCATCTGGGCCTGACTTCCAAAGCCAGTGATGCGGAGGTCAAAAAAGCCTACCGCAAACTGGTCAGCCAGTATCATCCCGACAAACTGGTATCGCGTGGCCTGCCGGAAGAAATGATGGAAATGGCCAAAACGCGGGTGCGTGATATCAACCTGGCCTACGAGCAGATCAAGCAAGCCAAGGGAATCAAATAATGGCTCTTTCCGCTAGAATCATTGGCAATCATTAAACTAAAGAAACACCGGAATACTGAATGAAACAATCTACCGTTATCGCGCCCTCCATTCTGTCAGCCGATTTCGCCCGCCTGGGTGAAGATGTCACTGCCGTGCTTGATGCCGGCGCCGACTGGGTGCATTTCGATGTGATGGACAATCATTACGTACCCAACCTCACCATAGGCCCCATGGTTTGCCAGGCTTTGCGCAACTACGGCATTACTGCGCCGATTGATGTGCACCTGATGGTTGAGCCGGTGGATGAAATCATTCCGCAGTTTGCCGAGGCCGGAGCCAGCCTGATCAGCTTCCATCCCGAAGCCAGCCGCCATGTGGATCGCACCATACAACTGATACATGACCAGGGCTGTAAAGCCGGCCTGGTGCTGAACCCGGCCACGCCGATTGAGCAGCTGGAGTGGGTGCTGGACCAGCTGGACCTGGTATTGCTTATGTCGGTGAATCCGGGCTTTGGTGGTCAGTCTTTCATTCCCTACATCCTGGACAAGTTACGCAAGGTGCGGGACCTGATCGACCAGTCCGGCCGCGAAATTCGCCTGGAAATCGACGGTGGTGTGAAAGTGAATAATATTGCTGACATTGCCGCAGCCGGCGCCGATACCTTTGTATCGGGCTCAGCCATATTCGGCTCAGACAGCTACCAGGCCACCATCAGTCAGATGAAACAGCTAACGGGTTAAAGCCGGTTTCAGCCACCGGCAAGGCCGTTACCACGTAGCGCAGGGGTCCACCCACCGTCGCGGCATCAAAGGGATAACACGTCACCAGGCTGAGCCGTAGCAAGCCTGGCTCCAATACCAACTCATAGTCACGACTGTCGATAATTTCCAGCGTATCCACCCGGAAAGTCTGCAGTCCCGCAGCGGTTTCCAGCCTGAGCTGGTCACCCGTTTTTAATTCCTGCAGAAAACGAAAATGCGTGTCACGGTGACCGTTGATAATCCAGTCCTGCATGCGCAGGCTGTTTTCCGCCAGGGTGGGCCCGAAGGCCAGATTACGACCTGAACTGCCTTCCAGTACGATTTGCTCTATGGCCAACCGCGGAACCTGCAGTTTGGCGATCGCATGCGTATCAGCCCAGGGCCAGGGGCGCATATCCTCACCGTCTTGCTGTTTCTCCCAGCTGCGTTGCAGCAGCACTTGCGCCAGCTCTGCTTTGAGTGGAATCCAGGCGGCGTGCACGGCAGTCGCGAAGCTGATCAAGAGGCAAAAAAAGGCGGCGGTGTACAGCACCGCCGCCACAGGCCGGCCAGTCAGTTTTTGCATTAGCCAACGCGGTTCAAGCCGCACGGTCCCATCCGGGGCTTAAGGCTGGGGAACGTCCCCGTGCAGACAATGGTGCTGCCACAGGTGTTGGGGTTTGCGGCAAGGACTGCCGGTGCGAAGCGCCAGCCTGGAGGTTTCCGCTTGCGCGGAGCTGGCGAGAGGAAGGGGAAAACCACATCATGCTGCTGGTCAGCAGCAATAACATCACAGCGCCCAGCAATTGCACTTGCCAGCCAGTGGCGGTGCTGGAAAAACCATGTACCTGCATGGCGCTGCCAGCGGGAAGCAGGTTGGCAATAGTCTCCGGCGTCAGCTCTGCAGAAGCCGGTCGTGCCGGTGTGTGGTCTACCGCAACCAGGCTGGTATAGGCCGTGAGCAGGCCAAATTCCAATGCCACATCAACGATGGCCTGGCGTAACTCGTCGGCGTCCATATCCAGGAACAAGCGGCTGTCCTGCAGGGCTTCCACCCGGCCGCGTGCCCATAGAGTGGCCAGGCTTTCACTGCCGGCTCCGGGATGGGGGCCGGTTTCCTGCTCCCAGGGCGAGCCATTGAGGTCACCACGCAGCAATATCTGACGCGGTTGTGAGGGCAGGCGGGCCACCAGCCACAGCGGTTCACCGGCATAGAGATCGGGAATGATTTCCGGGTAGTAGTCAGCCGTCATGCCCCAATCCACTTCAATGTTCTGCAGGGCCGGACGTTCTATGCGCTGCCACAGCTCATTCATGCGCACTCCCACATCCGCCAGTTGGCCTATATGGGTGTGGCTACCGCGGCCTATCTCGGCTGCCTTGCGCATAAAGCCGGTATTCGGGGCCGAGCCTATGGAGACGGTGAACAGGCGGCTGTCGCCCAGGTCCTCGGCAATCTGCTGCAGCAAGTCCTGCTCATTACCGACGCTGCCATCGGTGACAAACACGATTTGCCGTAGCAGGCTGGGCTGGGTCGGCAAGAACATGGCGTCGCGCAGGGCCGGGGCCATATTGGTGCCGCCATCGGCCTTGAGATCTTCGATGAAATTCAGCGCTTCTTCGAGGTAATTACCGTCAGGTGCAACCGAGCTGGCAAACAGGGTATAGCTGTCGGAATTGAATTCCACCAGGTTGAATCGGTCATCGACTTTCAGTGAGGCCAGGCCCTGGTACAGAGCAGCCTTGGCCTGATCCAGAGCCACGCCTTGCATGGAACCTGAGGTATCAATAATAAATACCACTTCACGTTCCTGCGGCAGAGTAGCGTCGGCCAAAGGGGGTGCCAGCATCAGCAAGGCATAGACGGCATCGCCACCATCCCAGGTGGAAAGGGCAGCCTGTGGTGCGGCCGCCAGGTCGGGCGCCCAGTTGAGTTCAAACAGTCTGTCGGTACGCGTATCGGGATTGACCAGTGCCAGGTCATAACCACCCAGGCCAGGGTGTATGTCCATGTCGTGGAAGCGGCTGGAAATATGGCTGAGCTCCATGGCAGAGCGCAATTTCAATCGCAGCTCGAGTTTGTGGTCATTCAGGCTCGTATTACCGGTGAAATTTTGTTCACTGTCGGTTGCGGTCTGAAGGCTGTTTGCGGTCGCATCCCAGCGCGGTGTAAAGGTCAGCGGAAGCTGCAGGCTGAATTCACCCTGGCGGAAGTCCACTCGTTGCAGAAAACTGATACTGACTGAGATTTCTTCATCCGGCCCTATATTGGCCAGGCGGGTTTCAAACTCATTGGGTCGTTGCTGCTCCACCAGCGCAGCAATCACACCCTGGCTTCGGGCCTGTTGGTACTGGCGACGGGCGGCTGCACGTTCCTGGATTTCCCCTTCGATGATGCGGTCGCCGACTTGAACTTGCAGGCGATCTACGGCTGCTCCCGCTGGCAAGGGAAAGCGGTAAATGGCTTCGGACCAACCGCGACTGCCGTTGCGAAAACGTTGCTGCACCTCCACGCGTGCCACCAGGCCATTGATATCAGCTTCGATTAAAGTATCCAGTGCGACGGCATGCTGCTGTTGCCCGTCGCCGAGGAATCGCAATCCCCAATCATCATCACCCTGAACCTGGGCTTGTGCCGTCCCCGTTCGAATCAGGAACAAAGAGGCCAGCACCAGGCAGAGTACCAGCAGGCTGCGGTTCTGCCAGCGGTAAACTGCAGGTGGTTTAAAGCCATCATGGCGCAGCTGTTTGCGCTGCTGCAGCAAGCGGGCCAGTTCGGGATAACGCTTCCAGGCATCCTGTTCCAGTCGCTGGCGAATGGATGGGCGATGCTGTGATGGCGGCGAGGCGGGAATGGGTGCGGGTTGGCTGGGCATCATGAGATGGACTCCGTGCGATGATGGCTGTGCGGCAGCATGTTGTTGGGTTGATTGGGGGTCGTGCTTATTCACGGCTCTATTGAACCTGTTGCTGCTGGCCATGAAATGTCGCCAGCGGTCAATTCGGGGTCTGAATTCGGGCAGAGTAGGGGCAACCGGGTCTGCAAGGTGGCTTGTGGATATAAAACCCAGGCGCTGGGTCTTATCATGCGTACTCAATAGCAATATGCACAGAAACAAGACAAAGGCAGAAAACTCATGCAACGACATGTCGCCATCGTCGAAGACGAAGCAGCCATACGACAAAATTACGAAGAAGCATTGCGGCGCTATGGTTATCACGTCAGCGGCTTCAGTGATCGCGCCTCTGCCTTCGCTGCTTTTTCACGCCGCTTGCCGGAACTGGTGATCATTGATGTGGGCCTGGGCAATGAGCCGGAAGGGGGTTTCGAGTTGTGCCGCGAGTTGCGTGGCTTGTCCAAAAGCCTGCCGATTATTTTTCTCACCGCGCGCGATACGGATCTGGATGTGATTTCCGGCCTGCGCCTGGGCGCCGATGATTACCTGACCAAGGACATCAGCCTGCAGCATCTGATCGCCCGTGTGGTGGCCTTGTTCCGGCGTGTTGAAGCGTTGTCCGGTAAAGCCTCCGAAGCCAAAGTCCTGGAACGCGGCGAATTGCGCTTTTCGGTGGAACGCATGGAAGTGAGCTGGCAACAACAGCCAGTGGATCTCACCGTGACCGAGTTCTGGATCATCCATTCATTGATCCGCCATCCGGGCCATGTGCGCACCCGCCAGCAATTGATGGACGATGCCAACGTGCTGGTCGATGACCAGACCATCACCAGCCATGTAAAGCGCATACGCCGCAAATTCATTGCTCTGGACCCCGGTTTCGATCAGCTGGAAACCATCTATGGTGCAGGCTATCGCTGGAAACCGCAGCACAGCACCACAACTGACGAATGAGCCTGCGCAATCGACTGTTGGCCCTGTCTTTATTGACCTTGTTGTTGCCCTGGTCAGGCTGGAAGCTGTTGCAGGAGTTGGAGCGGTTTCTACGCGAGGCGCAGGAAAACTCTTTGTTGGCCACCGCCCGAACTGTGGCGGCCACTTTGCCTTATGAGCAACTCAGCGCGCTGCAGTATTTACCGCAGCGCTACGCTGTATTGCGCTCGATGGCACGGCCTCCGGAGCTGGATGGCTACTACGATGATTGGCCTCAAGCCGAATCTGCCATGGAAATGCTCAGCAGCGACAAGCGGCTGAACCTGCGCCTGTTGGCCGGCACTTCGGGTTCGGCCTTATTTCTCTTTTTCGATGTGCGCAGCCAGCAAAGCTTAAGCCGCCCCGGCGACATGAGTGGCCATGGCATTGAAATCCTGTTGCGCTCACCACGTGGCCTGCAGCGATTTGATATACAACCGGAAGCGCCCGGGCCTTTGCAGTTGCAGGGCGAAGTGGGTCAGGGCCAGGAGGTGATTCGAAACGAAGGCCAGGCCGAAGGCTACTGGTTGGAAACTGCCGAGGGCTACCGCCTGGAGTTGTCTTTACCTGGCCAGGCCCGCTTGGCTGATATCCAGTTCAACCTGCGATACCCCGATGCCAATGGTGCTGCGGCCTGGTTACGCTCCGGCTCGGGCTCTTCCCGCTCGGCCTTTGTGCCTTTGATAGCGCCCTGGTCGGAAGTTTCCAACAGCCTGGCAAGTACCACGCCGGAGAATAGCCAGGCCTGGTTGCTGGATAAACAGGGTTGGGTGCTGGCTGATTCCGGCGCAACCGATGCGCCAGCTGGCAGTGAGTCAACCTGGTTGCAGCGCTTGCCTTATCGTTGGGTAGCCGGTGGCCGCACCGAACAACGCAGCCTGCCGGATGAGCCGCCACTGCGCATGCAGCAGGAGCCAGTCAGCCTGGCTTTGCTGGGAGAAGAGGCCAGTTTATGGAGTCAGGATCCGGAATCCGCAGTACTCAGCAACACGGTTGCGGTGCCGGTGTGGTCCGAACCTGCAGGTCGCGTATTGGGTGCGGTGGTACTGCAATCCAGCTCCGATGGACTGTTGTTATTGACCAATCGGGCTCTGGGGCGTTTGCTGCTGACCACGCTGGTGATCAGCTTCGGCCTGGCGGCTGGCCTGTGGTATTTCGCCACGCGATTGTCGCAGCGCGTGCGGCGACTGTCTGCAGCCGTCAGTGTGGCCATGGACAAAGACAGCCTGGACACTCAATTGCCACTGACCCGCGATGGCGACGAATTGGGCGAGCTGGCGCGCAACAACGAAACCTTGTTGCATGCCGTTGCTGACTACAACCAGTACCTGCAAACCCTGGCCGGCAAACTGTCACATGAACTGAAAACACCGTTGGCCATTACCCGCTCTTCACTGGACAACCTGTCCAGCCAGCCGCTGGATGAGGATGCCCGGCGTTTTGTGCAGCGCGCGCAGGAAGGTGTAGAGCGGCAAACAGCCATTGTGCGGGCCATGAGTGAAGCCAGCCGTCTGGAAGCAGCTATCAATGCGGCGGATTGGGAAACCATCGACCTGACCGAGTGGTTGCAGCGCTGTGCCGAGGGTTATCGCAGCGTGCATCCACAACGGCGGATTGAAACCCGCGTTCCGCGCAGTACCCTGTCTTATCGCTGTGCGCCAGAACTGCTGGCACAGGCGCTGGACAAACTGGTGGACAATGCCATATCACTGAGCGGGCCGGACGATCGTGTCTGCCTGCAACTGCAACAGCACACTGACCACATCGTGCTGGCGGTGCAAAACACAGGAAGCCACTTGCCGACTGAGTTCCAGGGCCGCTTGTTCAATTCACTGGTTTCCCTGCGTGAAACCCCCGGCCCTGTCCCGCACCTGGGGCTGGGCCTGTATATCGTACGGCTGGTGGCACAGGCCCACGGTGGCCAGGCCAGTGCAACTAATCTGCTGGATAAAGCCGGAGTTGAATTCACCCTCAAACTGCCGCTGAAAAGGGTTTAGGTTATTTGCTGAAAAGGGTTTAGGTTATTTATTGAGTGCTTGTTAGAATGGCTGCAAGCCTCATCTGCACTACCAGGAATATCTGTGGACAGGGAAAAGTTCGAAAAACTGAAGTCCGAGGGCTATAACCGCATTCCGGTGTACCGTTCGGTATTGGCCGATCTGGACACGCCCCTGTCGGTCTATCTCAAGCTGGCCGCGGCGCCAGGCGCTTATCTGTTTGAATCTGTTGAAGGTGGCGAAACCTGGGGACGCTATTCCATTATTGGCCTGCCATGTCGCAATCGTTACACCTTGACTGGCAATCAGCTGACCTGGTGGGAAGATGGCGTAGAGGTCAACCATCGCAGGGTTGAAGATCCTTTGAGTTTTGTCAGCGAGCTGCAAAAAGAATTCCGCTCGCCGCGTTTACCCGAATTGCCGCTGTTTACCGGCGGTCTGGTGGGTTATTTCGGCTATGAAATTGTGCAGCGATTCGAGGCACGCCTGGCCAATACGAGTAAGCGAGACGACCTGGGTACTCCGGATATGGTGTTGCTGGAGTCGGATGAAGTGGCCGTATTCGATAACCTGGCGGGGCGTCTCTACCTCGTGGTGAATGTGGATCCGCGTCGTTCGGATGGCTGGCTGGCCGCGCAGCACAGGCTGGATGAGCTGACGCAGAAACTGCGGCAAATTGGCTCCAGTTATGGCCCGGCTCCGGAAGGCCAGCCGGTTGCCCCGGAATCCTTTCGCCTGGGTTTTGACAAAACCGATTTTATTGCCGCCGTGAAGAAAAGCCAGGAGTACATTTTATCCGGCGATATTTTCCAGGTGGTGCTGTCGCAACGCATGAGCGTGCCCTTCAGTGCGCGACCGCTGGACGTTTATCGTGCCTTGCGCGTGCTGAATCCCTCGCCCTACATGTTCTTTATTGATCTGGGCGATACCCAGGTGGTGGGTTCTTCACCCGAAGTATTGGTGCGCGTGCAGCAGCGCAAGGTGACCTTGAGGCCTATTGCCGGAACGCGGCCACGCGGTGCTACAGCAGAAGAAGATCAGCGGCTGGAAAAGGAGTTGCTGGCCGATCCCAAGGAACGCGCCGAGCACCTGATGCTGATCGACCTGGGTAGAAATGACGTGGGTCGTGTGTCAAAAATCGGCAGCGTCAAAGTCACCGAACAAATGGTGATAGAGCGTTACTCCCACGTAATGCACATTGTTTCCCAGGTTGAGGGTGAACTGGCCCAGGGCTTGACGGCGGTGGATGCCATCCGCTCAGCATTCCCGGCCGGTACCCTGTCGGGCGCACCAAAAATCCGCGCCATGGAAATCATCAACGAATTGGAACCCATACGGCGGAATGTTTACGCCGGTGCCGTGGGTTACATCAACTGGCAGGACGATACCGACCTGGCCATTGCCATACGCACGGCCGTGATCCGCAACGGTATGCTGCATGTGCAGGCCGGTGCCGGCATCGTGGCCGATTCTGATCCGGAAGCCGAGTGGCAGGAAACCCTGGCCAAGGGCAAGGCGCTGATCGCAGCTGTCAACAGCGCAGCCCAGGGATTGTAGTTTCAAGTCTGTACGGCCGTGCAATTTACGGGCTTGTTAGCGCTATGGCGCAAGCTTTAAAGTGACAGCTGAATTCAGACGGAATTAACTCAATGCAAGAAGCTTATATTTACGATGGTGGGCGCAGCGCTTTTGGCCGCCATGGCGGCTGCCTGTCCAGCGTCAGGCCGGATGATTTGCTGGCCCACGTGATCCGGACTTTAGTCCAGCGCCTGCCGTTTGCAGGCGAGGCCTATGAGGACGTGATTGCCGGCAATACCAACCAGGCGGGTGAAGACAGTCGTAACGTGGCCCGGCACGCCGGTTTATTGGCGGGTTTGCCTGAGCAAACCGCTGGCCTGACGGTTAACCGTCTGTGCGGATCAAGTCTGGCCGCAGCTCTGGATGCAGCACGTTGTATCAAGACCGGAGAGGGCGATCTGTTCCTTGCTGGTGGCGTAGAATCCATGAGCCGTGCGCCGGTGGTGCTATCGAAAGCTACCAGCGCTTTCGACCGCGGCCAGACTATGTTTGACTCCACCATCGGTGCCCGCTTCCCCAATCCGCAGATCAGCTCGCAATTTGGCAGTCACACCATGCCGCAAACGGCCGACAATATTGCCGCCGATTTACACATCAGCCGGGATGACAGCGATAGTTTCGCCGAAGCTTCGCAGCGAAAATATCAGGCTGCTCTGGAGCAGGGCTTTTTCACCGATGAAATACTGCCCATCGAAGTTGCGGTGGGGCGCAAGCAGACCGTGACGATCTCGGCCGATGAACATCCGCGTGCCGACTCCAACTTCGAAGCGCTGCAACGGCTCAAGCCACTGTTTGAAGGCGGTGTGGTTACGGCCGGCAATGCTTCCGGTATCAACGACGGTGCTGCCGCGCTGGTAATAGGCAGCCGCCAGGCAGGTGAGACGGCGGCTGTTGCGCCGCGTGCCCGCATTATCAGCGGTGCTGTGGCAGGAGTGCCGCCGCGCGTGATGGGGCTGGGGCCGGTACCAGCCAGTAATAAGGCCTTGGCCCGTGCCGG
The DNA here is from genome assembly GCA_037968555.1 of Lysobacterales bacterium. Taxonomy (GTDB): domain Bacteria; phylum Pseudomonadota; class Gammaproteobacteria; order Xanthomonadales; family SZUA-36; genus JAWXBM01. The sequence continues at coordinate 15,073 of JBBKVS010000266.1, forward strand.
GCTGAGCCTGGCTGATATGGACGTGCTGGAATTCAACGAAGCTTTTGCCGTACAGGTTTTGGGTTGCCTCAAGCAGCTGAAGATTGATTTTAACGATGCACGGGTCAATCCCAACGGTGGTGCCATTGCCATTGGTCATCCGCTGGGTGCCAGCGGCAGCCGCCTTCTGCTTACCGCTATGCGCCAGTTGGAACACTCGGGTGGCCGCTATGCGCTGGTCAGTATGTGCATCGGCGTTGGCCAGGGTATTGCTGCTGTGATTGAACGTATACCAGCCCAAGGAAATTGACTAAGACATGAACATCAATTTTTCTGCACAGGACTTGGCCTTCCGTGATGAAGTCCGCCAATTTATCCAGGATAAATTTCCCGCAGATATTCGCGCAAAAGCAAAAAATGGTATCCGCCTCGTCAAGGATGATTACGTGCGCTGGCAAAAGATCCTTTTTGAAAAAGGCTGGGTCGGTGAGAACTGGCCGGTAGAGCTGGGTGGTACCGGTTGGACCGCCACGCAGAAATACATTTTCTCCAATGAATGTGCTGCCGTCGGTTGCCCGGAAGTGATTTCCTTTGGCCTGAAAATGGTGGCGCCGGTGATTTACACCTTCGGCAATGAAGAACAGAAGCTGCGTTTTCTGTCGGACTTTCTGTCCAGTAAAGTCTGGTGGTGCCAGGGCTATTCTGAGCCCAATGCCGGTTCTGATCTGG
>JBBKVS010000267.1:0-8390 GCA_037968555.1 Lysobacterales bacterium
TTCTGTCGCTGTGCCAGATCCAATTCCATAACCAGGCTCAGCTCACCCAATTGCTGTAACAGCGCTTCAGGCAAATCTGCCAACTCCTGGCCTGCTGCGAGGTATAAGTAGGTGTAGGCTTTTTTCTCAGAGCGATAAATTGTGCAGTGCACCTGATTTTTCCCGATGGAACCAAGTGATCAATTATAAACTTGAAAGGGCAGCCCGGCAGCAGAACAGGTTTTGATCGTCTATGCTTTAGGATGCAGGAATCGGCAATAGGTGAGCATGACCCTTTGACTCTCACTACTGTGGTTTATGGGTATTCTTGAATTGAGGAGGCAGTATGAAAATTTTAACCGTTTGTATTTTGGCGCTTCTGGCATTACTCCTGACCGCTTGCGCGCCAAATCAATATCATCCAAACGAAAGTCATCATATCAATGCTGCAGAAATCCAATATAACGTGGTGTTAAAACCTACAGGAAACCAGCTGAAAATCGATGGCAAGGCCAAAGGTTGGAAAAAAGACGGAAAGAAAAACGGCTATGTCGGATTTGATAAAGGCCAAAGCGGATTGGTGACCTTTGGAATAAGAAAAGAAAGCGTTGGTGATACCTGTGCAGCTGTGGGTGAAGAAGGGGACGCAACTTGGGTGATAACGAAAATACTGCTCACTGCGACGGGCAATCCGAGTACGGAGAAGGGTTCGAATTGGGGTGGTGATCAATCAGCATATCCATGGCTGAAAGAGGCATTTCCAGGCGTTGATTTAACAGATGGTTCGATTTTCACCACCAAGAACCTGATGGAAGGCAGAAGCTCCGTATCCATATACAGCGCCAACGAGCAGGTTGGAGAGACTTTTACCTATTACAAAGTTTACGCAAGTAAGTGCAATGGTAGCGCTGTGGCCGAAACCGATCCTGGAATAGGCAACGGCGGCAGGAAATAATCTCTCTGTAGTAATTATGCCTAAAGTATAGTGTGGCGCTATGACGGCGCCGCATTACAAGGCTTTTATCAGTTATAGCCACCGGGACGAAGTTTGGGCCCGGTGGCTGCAGCATGCGCTGGAAAAATACCGGGTACCCAAGCGTCTGGTGGGCACGGCCGGACCACATGGCCCCATTCCGGCGCGCCTGAATCCGGTATTCCGTGACCGCGAAGATCTTTCTTCAGCCTCAGACCTGAGCACACAGATCAAAGGCGAATTGGCCCGCTCCGAAAGCCTGGTAGTGATCTGCTCACCCACAGCCGCTGCTTCACCCTGGGTGGGTGAGGAGATTCGTTATTTCCGCCAGTTGGGCAAGGCAGAACGTATCCTGGCGTTGATTGTTGACGGTGATCCACAGGCTGAGGACCCGGCGCTGGCCTGTTTTCCGGCCGCGATATTGCAGGCTGAGGATGGCAGCAGCAAGGAACCCCTGGCTGCAGATGTGCGCAAGTACGCCGATGGCAAACGACTGGCATTGCTCAAGATCGTTGCCGGAATCCTGGGCATACGCCTGGATGAGCTGCGCCGCCGCGATGCCCAGCGAACCAATCGCAACCGCATGGCCTGGTCTCTGGCCGGACTACTGATCATTTCGGTAATCGCCTGGCTGCTTTATGCCGAGGCCACTACCCGGGCTACTGCTCTGGCACAGAGGGTCAATACCGAAGATTTGCTGGGCTTTATGCTGGGCGATCTGAAACGCCTGGCGCCGATTGAAGGCCTGGAATTCATCAGTCCCGACGATGAGATGCAAGAGGCTTTCCGGCAACAGCTGGATTTTAAAAGTCTGGACGCTGACGGCCTGGTGGCCCAATCCCTGCAATGGCGGGAAGCGGGGCTGGAAGATCACCGTCGTGGCGACCTGCAAGCTGCCATGAGCAATTTCCAGCAATCGCGAGCCGCCATTATCGAACTGCATCAACGGGAAGGGAATACTGAGCGTGCGCTGTTTGAGTTGGGGCAAGCCGAGTTCTACGTGGGTATGGTTTACATGAGTATGGGTGAACTGGATCGTACCGAAGCAGCCTGGGCGCGTTATGGTGCCGTAACCCGCAGGCTGGTCAACTCCGACCCGAACAACGCCGTCTATGTCATGGAGCTGTCCTACACCCTGATGAACCTCGGTGCGTTGGAGCAATCACGTCCCAATCCCGACGCTTCCCGTTCACTGCAACTGATTCAGACTTCGCTGCAATACACCCAGCTGGCATTGGTTCTGGACCCAGGCAATGTGCTTTATCGCGAAGAGCGGGCGACTTCCGTGGCCTGGCTGGCGGACGCCTGGCTGGAAGTATGTGAACTGGGGAACGCCCTTGAGTCACGTCAACTATCGGTAGTTCTGCGGCGTGAGCTGGTGGCTGAAAAACCTGCCGAAAGCGAGCAGAAGTTGCAACTGGCTTTCACACTGCACGGTCTGGCTGGCGTGCAACAGCAAATCGGGCTCAACCAGCAGGCCATGGCCAGTTTTGAAGAAGGGGTTAATTTGCTGAGCGAGCTGCACCAGTCTGAGCCAGACAACCAGGAACTGGAGTGGCAACTGTTGTACCGCCAGCAGCGCCTGGCCCGGCAACTGATGGTGATGGGACACTCTGATGAAGCATGGCGTCTCAGCCATTCTGCCGTCGAACGCATGAATTGGTTGAGCGATCCGGTACGCAATTCCGATCACCTGCAGGCGGTGGAAGCATCGCTGTTTCGCCTGGATTACGCCCAATTGCTGCTGGAAAAGGGTGAAACGGAACAGGGCAAAGCCTTGCTGCAGCAGGTGAATGCAGACCTGGCTGATTTGGTGCGCAGCAAACCCGGTTTTCGCGACAGCCTGGCGGCTTTGGGCAACGCCTATTTTGAATACTGGCAACGCTTTGGCCACGCAACCGCGAATGAGATCGGAATTCTGCTGGAAGACTACCTGGCAGAACCCGATCAGGTTGAAAGCTGCCCTGATGCCGGTCGGGCGGCACGACTGGCTGTAGTTGATGGCAATCTGGAGCTGGCCAGGCGCTATACTGACTATGTTTTGAACAAAGGCTATTTCGATGCCGGTTTTATCAGTTTCTGCAAGGAATACCAGCTGTGTGACTTGCCTTAAATTTGTTTTGCCACAACTGTGGCAGCGGAGCTATACAACATGATTAGAGCTACACGTTTTACCCTGTGTTTTGCATTTGTAATGATTCTTGCCAGCCCAGCCTTGCTGGCCAAAGACAAAATGATCGATATGACTGTGGTTGGCTCAGGCAGCGATTTCAAATTGCAGTTCCTCAATACCGAGTGCAGCGACAGCACCAAAGAAAAAGGCTGTATTGAGGCCGAGAGAGGTAATTCACCCATGCTGCAGTGGGAATTGGATTCCACCGGAGAAACCTACTGGATGCTTACCCGCCTGCAGTTCAGCGCAGATGGCGAACATTGGGGCGACAGCAATTTTCCTTTGGCCGATTGCACTGTGAAAGCGTTTGAACTGGAAGCGCGTGACCAGTTTACCGGCAATGCCTCCAGCGCCATGGTTACCGGCAACGGCCGCAAAATCAGGATCAAGAACCGCAACGAAGAAGAATGCCAAACCCACTATCGTATTTACGCCATGCCCAAGGCCGGTGGTATGGAAATCAATTCAGATCCCATGATCGACAATCGCGGTGGTGCTACTCCCTGATTCCACAAGCGGGTAGCCAATGAGGAGTTGAGCAGTCAATGCCCCCAAGCATGAACGCCAACAACCCATCTCCCCATACCGGCATGCATCTGACGGTCGGCGTCACCGGTCACCGTGACCTGGTGGCCGCTGAGGTGGCGGAAATAGAAGCACGCGTGGTTCTGTTTCTGAATGGACTCAGACAACGTTTTCCGGATCTGGAATTACAACTACTGACACCGCTGGCTGAAGGCGGTGATCAGTTGACTGCACGTGTGGCTTTGCAGTTGGGAATTGAATTGATAGCGGTGCTGCCGTTCAACCAGGCCGAGTACGAGAAAGATTTTGAAACGGCTGCTGAGCTGCAGCGCTTTCGCGAATTGCTGCAACAGGCCCGGCGCGTGATTGAATTACCGCTGGTTCATGGTGAATGGGATGACGGGGTGTTCAGCCAGGCGGAGCGCGATCGTCAGTACGCCCAGGCCGGTGTATTCATCTCCAATCACTGCCAGATCCTGCTGGCCCTGTGGGATGGCAAGCCTCCTGCAGCAAGGGGCGGTACCGCCGATGTGGTGCAGTATCATCTAACCACGGTGATGCAAGGTTTTGAAGACCAGCAATCTTCTGCGCAGCTCCTGGCAGACAATGAAAATGACCTGGCCTATCACATCGCCTGCTCCCGCGATCGGCCGGGTGGCCAGTGCGCAGAGAGTTCGCAAGCCCTGTCTTGCAGCTGGATCACCTCGGAAGCGGGCAAGAGTGCCAGCAGCGAAATGCCGGCCAGTTATGCCAGTATGCTGGAGAGCCTGCAGCAGTTTGAACGGGATAGACGTCGTTATCTGGGTGATCACAAACGCCCTGGCACCATGCTGGATGAGGGGCTGCCGGGTCGCCCACCCTCGAACAGCGTAAAATTTGTCGAATACCTGTTTGATGTGGCCGATCATCTGGCCATCCACTACCAGAAACAGGTCAATCGTAACCTGTTCGGTATTTATGGCCTGGCCACACTGATGGGTTTGGTGTTTCTGCTGTATTCCGAGTACTCAACGCCGCACTGGTTTATTTGGTTGTTCCTGGGTCTGTTCGCTGCTGGTGTGGTTTTACACTTCACCGCCAACCGCCGCCAATGGCATCGCAAGTACCTCGACTACCGGGCTCTGGCCGAAGCCCTGCGTGTACAGTTTTACTGGCACTTGTCGGGGGTGGTTGAATCCCGTTCCGTGGCTTTTGCTTATGAGAACTTCCTGCAGAAACAGGATGTGGAGTTGGGCTGGATACGGCATGTGATGCGCGCTGCCAGCCTGCACCGTTCACGTAGCAGGGAGCCTGATCCGGCGTGGGTGCCGTGGGTAATCCAGCACTGGGTCGGTAATACGGGCGAAGGTGGCGGGCAACTCAGCTATTACTCATCCAAAGCGGTCCAGAACAGTAAAAACTTCCATCGCACCGAGTTGTTGGGAGGTCTTTGTTTGTGGACGGGCATCGCCATAGCCGTGGTAATGGGCGTGCTCAATCAGCGGCTCTCGCAGGATGAACAGCAGTTTCTGCTGGTGTTGATCGGCCTGTTGCCGTTGCTGGCCGGCATTCGCGACACCATTTCGCATAAGCGGGCAGAGAAAGAGTTGATCAAGCAATATCGCTTTATGACGCGGATATTTGCCAATGCTCGTGAGTTGCTGGATCAGTCACCGGACCTGGAATTTCAACGACGTGTGCTCAAAGCACTGGGTGAAGCCGCTCTCGAAGAAGGCGCCGAGTGGATATTGATGCACCGCGCCCGGCCACTGCAACATGGTGGCCTGAGCTGAAATAAGCAAAATTTAAATTACCTGGGCTGAAATCAAAGGCCGCTGCCAGGGCCCTTTTTTCTCAGAATTTTCCGGGTACTTTACTCAGGCCTGCTTTTCCGGAATCACCAGTTCCTGCCCCGGAAATATATGGTCCGGGTTTTCCAGCAAGCCCTTGTTGGCCTCAAATATTTTCAGATATTGAGAGCCTTCACCATAGAATTGCTTGGAGATTTTCCACAAAGTATCACCGGCTTGCACCGTATAGGTAGTGGCTGCTTGCTCAGCAGAATCACTGGCTTCAGCCGGAGCAGCTTCGGTACTTTCTGCGGCTGCTGTGCTGGCCGCTTCAGCTGCACTGCTGGCGGGGCTTGCAGCTGGCTCGGCAGCCGCTGCCAGGCTTAAATCCTGCTTGACCTGTTTGATGCCGGGTATTCCCAGCAATAACTTTTTAATGCGGGCCTTATCGCCTTCCTGCTGAACGTGGCCTGTGACTGTCACAGTTCCATCGGCAGCAAAAGCAAACTTCAGGCCGCTGGGGTCAACGCCATTCTCTTTCAGCACCTGGCTGGGAGCCTTGGTCTCAGCCCCCAGCGAGCTGTCCTTCTTGCCGCTCAATACATTTTTCAGATTGTCGAGTATGCCCATGAGTTTATCCCCAGATTCAGTGCCAGCTGTTGCTAGCGATTCAGTCGATTGGTTATGAGTTGTCGCACCACGTCCGGATCGGCCAGCGTTGAAATATCGCCCAGATTTTCATAATCGTTGGCGGCAATCTTGCGCAGAATGCGCCGCATGATTTTGCCAGAACGGGTTTTCGGTAAACCGGGTGCCCACTGCAGCAGGTCGGGTGTGGCGATGGGGCCAATTTCCTTACGCACCCAGAGTTTCAATTCGGCCAACAGCTCATCGCTGGGCAGTTGGCCCATTACCAATGTGACGTAAGCGTATATGCCTTCACCCTTGATGTCATGCGGGTAACCCACCACTGCAGCTTCTGCCACGGCAGCGTGTGCCACCAGTGCGCTTTCCACTTCAGCGGAACCCAAACGATGACCGGAAACATTCAGCACGTCATCAACACGGCCCGTTATCCAGTAATAACCGTCTTCATCGCGACGCACGCCGTCGCCGGTGAAATACCAACCCTCGAATGCAGAGAAATAGGTATCGAAAAATCGCTGGTGGTCGCCGTATACCGTGCGCATCTGACCCGGCCACGACCCAAGCAGCACGAGGTTTCCTTCCGCCTCCCCGCTCAGAATCGTTCCCTCCGCATCGACCAGCGCCGGCTGCACGCCGGGCAGCGGCAGCGTGGCCGAGCCCGGCTTTTGCGCAATCGCTCCGGGCAGCGGGCTGATCAGGATTCCGCCGGTCTCGGTCTGCCACCAGGTGTCGACGATCGGACAGCGGCTATCGCCCACCACCCGGTGATACCACTCCCAGGCTTCCGGATTGATCGGTTCGCCAACCGAGCCCAGCAGTCGAATGCTGCTGCGCGAGTGTTGCTTGACCGGTGCGTCACCCTCGCGCATCAGCGCACGAATCGCCGTCGGTGCGGTGTAAAACAGCGTCACCTTGTGCTTGTCGCAGACCTGCCAGAAGCGACCGACGTCCGGATAGCTCGGCACCCCTTCGAACATCAGGCTGGTAGCGCCATTGGCCAGCGGCCCGTACACAACGTAGCTGTGCCCGGTAATCCAGCCGACGTCGGCGGTACACCAGAAGACATCGTCTTCCTTCAGATCGAACACGACCTCGTGGGTATAGCTGGCGTGGACGAGATAGCCGGCCGACGTGTGCAGCACGCCTTTCGGTTTGCCGGTACTGCCCGAGGTGTAGAGGATGAACAGCGGGTCCTCGGCATCCATCACCTCCGGCTCGCAGTTGTCCGGCTGCCCCTCAACCAGCGCGTCGTACCAGCGATCGCGCGGCGCCTGCATCGACACCTCGCCACCGGTGCGGCGCACCACGATCACGGTAGCCACGCTGGTGGTGCCTGGGCGAGTCAGCGCTTCATCGACGTTGGCCTTCAGCGCCACCGCCTTGCCACCGCGCAGCCCCTGATCAGCGGTGATCACCAGCTTGGGCCTGCAGTCGGCGATGCGTCCGGCAATCGCGTCCGCCGAGAATCCACCGAAGATCACCAGATGCACGGCGCCGATACGAGCACAGGCCAGCATGGCAACCGCCGCCTCGGGAATCATCGGCAGATAGATCGCTACCCGGTCGCCCTTGCCTACACCCAGATTGCGCATCGCATTTGCCAGCCGGCAGACCATCTGATGCAGCACGCGATAGCTGACCGCGCGCGAATCCTCCGGGCTATCGCCTTCCCACAGCAGAGCGGTCTTGTCGCCGCGCTCGGCAAGGTGACGATCAAGGCAGCTCAGCGTGACGTTGAGCTGGCCGTCGGCGTACCAGCGAATGCGGAAATCGTCGCTCGCGAACGAAACGTCGCTAATCTGGGTCGGCACCCGCAGCCAGTCGATACGCTGGCCGACATCGCCCCAGAATTGGTCCGGCGCGGCGATCGACTCGGCGACCATGCGCTGATAGTCATCCGCCTTGATGGTCGCCTTGGCGACAAATTCCGGTGACGACTCGTAGACGGTTAGTGCGGTCATTTCGCCCTCCCAGGCAACGGGTGTGATCCCTGCATTATCCTCATCGTGGGAATTTTCGTTAACACCATCAGGATTGGGCATGAAACCCGAGAAGGTCGACCGTCAGCGGCTGCGTCATCTTACCGACCTGCCGAACGTCGGTCCGGCGACCGCAGGCGACCTTCGTCTGCTGGGCATCAATACACCCGGCGCTCTCAAAGGGCGGGACCCGCTGGAGCTGTATCACGCACTCTCGCTCAAGACCGGCGTGCGCCAGGATCCCTGCGTCCTCGACGTGTTCATCTCACTCACCCGATTTGCCGACGGCGATCCGCCGCAGCCCTGGTGGGCCTACACCACCGAGCGCAAACGCAAGTACGGAT
>JBBKVS010000268.1:0-7616 GCA_037968555.1 Lysobacterales bacterium
ATGTGCTCTGTCCCCATTTGACGCCATTTGACGTATCGCTGGCACTTTACTCTGCCTCCGGATCTAATAAGTCATGCGCAGCCCAAATCGAGATACCGCAGTATTCAGCACCTCAGCCATAGATCTGTTTGCATCGGCGCTGGGTGCTTTCATATTGCTGGTGATGATTCTCTTCCCTTACTACCGCAATGCGGGCAGCGCCGACTCCTGGTCGGAAGTTGAAGACCTGATGCTCAAGCGTCGATTGGCGCAAGGTGAAATTGAAGATCTGTTGGCTGACAATGATCAGTCCCAATCGGAGTTGGAACAGCTCCAGCAGCTGAATGCGGGTATTGAAAAATCCTTGTCGCGTTTGCGCAAGGATTTGCGCGACAGCAAGACCCAGGTGGCAGATATCACTGTACCCGAGCCGGTGATAGAAGAAGTTCCGGAAGCCAAACCTACTGCTGTGGTCAAAGGAGTTGAGTTCTCCATTTTGGGCCTGGCTACCGAAGCCAAGAGTTTTGTCATCGTGGTCGATATGTCGGGCAGCATGATGGCCTATTCAGACCTGATGTTCTCCTCAGTGGTCGATATCCTGGCGCCACTGACGGCTGAAAACAGTTTTGCCATCATCGGTTACCAGGGCGCTCCGGCTCCCTACATTCACACTTTTCCGCGCTCCAACCGCCTGGTACAGGCTACACCGGAAAACCTCAAGCAAGCGCGGGAATATGCCAGCTCCCTGTCACAACGCTTTGCCGGTTCAACACCTACCCATCAGGCTTTACTGGCAGCATTGCAGTTTCCTGCCGAGGCCATCATATTGCTCAGCGATGGTGAGCCAGACAGCTCACCCAACGGCATCATTCGCGATATCACCGGCCTGAACCGTTACGATCGCAAGGAAATCCACACAGTGGCCTTGGGTGATTACACTGAGAACAGGGCGTTGGTTTTATTTCTGCAAACGCTGGCACGGCAGAACAATGGTGATTTCGTAGGTGTATCACGATGAGGCGGCGGCGTGCTGCGTTCGAAGTTTTTTCGCTGTCGGCCATAGATCTGTTTGCTTCGGCCATGGGCGCTTTTGTCATTATGGCCATCATCCTGATGCCGGATTACCAGAAAGAAGTCCGTTCAGAAGGTGACCTGAAATTCCTGGAAGATCTGGCCGGCACTACCGATGCCATATTGCAGGAAACCGAACTGGGTCGTAATGACATACTGATTGCCATGCAGTCGGCCCAGACCCGGCATGAACAGTTGCAAGCTGAACAGGAGCGGATATCCGCCGAACTGCAGACCATCAAAGCTGAAAAGCAGGCCAGCAAAGACCAACCACCGCCACCGCCACCAGTTGAAGAACCCATTCCCGAACCCACTGGCCGCAACCAGGTCACGTTCCGATTCCTGGGTCTGAAAACCGATCAGCGAAGCATACTTTTCCTGGTCGATATGAACGCTTTCCTGGGTCGCCATGCCAAGCTGGTAAAAGAAACCGTGGTGCGAGCCATGGATTCACTGGAAGACGGTTACGAGTTCGGCATACTGGGTTTTCAAGAACTGGATTCAGGCCCGAACTTTGTGCGTTGGCCACCCAAGGGGCTGGCCACCATGTCAGATAAGACCTACAGCCAGGCCAATCGCTTCCTGCAAGGCATGCAGGACGACTTCAAAGGTTCTTCACCGCTGTTGGCCGGTATCAGTGAAGCCCTGGAAAGCTCTGCGCAAGCCATTGTGCTGTTCAGCGATGGCCTGCCCAACCCGACTTTTAATGACGGGCTGAATGCCAACCGCCTGGTACGGCGTGTCATACAGCTGAACTATGCACACAAGGAAATCCATGCAGTAACCATAGGTGACTACTACAAATACCGTGGCACAGTGGAGTTCATGGAGCGCCTGGCAAAAAATAATGGCGGTGGATTCCTGGCGGTTGCCGACTAAGACCTCGCCGGACTGAGGCCAGTGGTTTTTCCGGGCTTTGAAATTACTGTTTTAAATCCCTATTTAATCCACAAATAACTGTTCACATGTCTTTAACCCTGAATGGCTAAGATACCCTGCAAAGGGTTCCCATGTATCATAGTCAGCCATTGCAAAACGATGCACCAAGGCCTGCTAAGTAGCGCTGAAACGGGTGCCGGAAAGATTTTATGATCACGATTGGTAGAGACCCTAAAAATGATATCGTGCTTAAAGATGCTTCAGTTGCAGCTGAGCATGCCTGCATTGAAGCCATCAACGGTAACCGCCTGGTGATACGCGATGTCGGCACGCGTTCGGGCACGTTTTTGTGGCGCGAAGACAAATGGACCCAGGCACTGATGGTTCAGCTCGGACCCCAGGACCGCATCCGTTTTGGCAATTACGAAATGAGCTGGCAGGACCTGGCAGAAACATCCGCAGGTTTTGGTTTGGGAACAGCCAACGGTATACGTAAGGCCGGCTTGCTGGTGCCCGGCCGTAGCAGCGACAAGCCGGTTTATGAAAACCCGAAACGCAATCCGGTTACCGGTGCCGTTGAAGAGCGTGAATCCGACCAATCATGACCCGTATCCGGCTGATCACATTCCTGATCTGCGCAATCACTGCGCTGTTGTTCATTGCATTCCTGGCGCGCGTGCTACCCGTAGACTATGCCAAGATCGTGCTGGATATCGAACGATCCACCTGGCCCATCACGGTGCAAACCATCATGTGGGTAGTGTTTTTCATAGGCCTGGGTGAGCTGGCCATACGCTGGTATTACGGCTGGCTGGAAGAAGCACAGATAGCGCGCAACTACCTGCCGGAAGATGAGGAAACCGTCTTACGGCCAGGCGAAGACATGACACCGATCTACCAGAAAGTGCGCGCCAGCAAGTACCGCAGCATCTGCTTTGTGCCACGACTGATCGAACGTTGCGTGCTCGGATATAACCTCAGCCACTCGGCCGACCAGACCAATTCGCTGCTGAACTCCAGCCTGGAGTTGTTCATTCACGAAATCGACCTGCGTTACAACATCATCCGCTACATCACCTGGTTGATACCCTCCATGGGCTTTATCGGTACGGTAATCGGCATTATGCTGGCGCTGAATTATGCCGGTGACCGGGCCAACGTGGAAAGCCCGGATATGCTCTTCCAGGTGACTGAAAGGCTGGGTGTGGCTTTCAGCACCACGCTGGTGGCGTTGGTCATGGCAGCCATACTGGTATTTATCCAAAGCATCGTACAGGCGCGTGAAGAGCGCGCTCTTAATCAGGCCGGCCAGTACTGCCTGGACAACCTGATCAACCGCCTGTACTCCCGTTAGCATGAATATTTGGCAACGAATTGCTGAGCGTCAACCTCGGTTCCAGGCAAATCTTTTCGGGATAATCGCGGGCGTTGGAATGCTGTTGGCATTATTGCTAAGCAGCAGCGCCGGGGCACAGGCCACAGCGTCTGCCAACAGCATGCCACCCTGGACTGTACTGGCACTGAAGCTGGTATCTGCAACCCATGTGCAACCCACTACCGGCATCGTATTGGCAGCGCCGGACCTGGTTTTGGTCGCAATGGATTTTGCCCACGAAGGCGATGAAATCATGGTGCTGGATGGAGGTACCGATATTGTGCGTCACGGGCGACCGGCCACGATCATCCACACATTGCCAGCGGATAAACTGGCCATACTCAAAGTACAGGGCCTGAGCCGGCCCGCCGCCAGTCTGTCAGCCCTGAGCGAAGCAGAGCATAAAACGCTGAACCTGGTGGCCTTTCCGCCGGCAGAGGCGATTGCGCAAGGCGCCGCGCCAGTCAGATCCAGTGTGAAAGCTTTGCCTGCCATTACCACCACGCACCCTACGCTGGATCCTTTTCCCAATGTCAGCGGGGCCTTAACCGATACTTGCGGGAACCTGGTCGCCTTCAATCTGGCCGTCAGTGTGCAGTCCATGCAGCCCACCGCGTCACCCCGGCTGGTCTGGCCGGACGCCTTGAAGCGAGCAGCTGAATTGGCCGGAACGCCCCTGCGGATCAGCCCCTGCTCTGCCGCTGAAGCCAAAGAGCCAGAGCCTGTCACTGCGGCAGTTGAACCCGAACCCAGCCCAGCAGAAGCACCGAAAACCGAGCCCGCTGCTGTGGAAGTTGCTGCAGACCAGGAGCAGGACCTGGCAGAGGAAGATCAAGTTGCTGCCGATGGCAGCCTGGACTTCGAGCAGCTGGATGAAGAAATTACAGACGAGTTAGCGGCAGAAACAGACACAGATGCAGAAATCGATCCCGTTGCAGCACAGGCTGACGGCATCGAAAATGCGGACGACGCAGAAACAGCTGGCGGTCAGGCACGCAAGTTTTCAGTCGCCGCACGGCTGCTCAGCTTTCTGGCCCTGGCGTTGATATTGGCCTGGTGGCTATACCGGCAAAGAGCAAAAAGGAATAATGGCAAAACAGCCAACGCAGGATCCAGGCGCGATCCCAGGATGACTGAAGCTGGCCCAGGCGAACCCGCTACCGTGCGTTTTGACACAGCGCTGCAACAAGCAGGCTTGATCCATTTACAGCTGCAGGGCCAACTGCCGGACGGTGAAAGTTTCAGCCAGCAACTGCCCATCGGTGACAGCGACTGGCAGGCTGAGATAGGCCGACAGGATGCTGACATTGAACTGGCCAGCGCAACCATCAGCCGCCGACATGCCAGGATTCAGATTCACGATGGCCGCATCACGATTTCCGATCTGGGCTCCACCAACGGTACCCGCCTCAATGGCGTTCCCTGTTTGCCTGACGAAGTGTTTTTTGTACAGTCCAGCGATGAGCTGCAGTTGGGCGACGTAATCTTCAAACTGCAATTGTCGGCAGGCGATGACTAAGCAGTTTCCATGATGGCCACGCAGCGCTCGCCACTCTGCCTGGCAACAGGCAGTCATATCGATAATCTGCGGATCATCCGGGTGCTCGGAGAAGGCTCATCGGGTATCAGCTACCTGGTCAGCGACCGGATACGCAACGGCGAGTTCGTGCTCAAGGAATTCCTGCCGCAAGCATTGCATCAGCAGATCAGCCGCGACCCGGCTGATGGCTCATTACAGCTTGGTAATGACGCCTCTGCTGCAGAGTTTCGCAGCGGCATGCAGGGTTTCCTGTCGCAGGGCCGGATATTGGCCGGTCTACATCATCCCCATATCATCCAGGCCGTGCGCTGTTTCGAAGCCGCGGGAACGGCTTATCTGCAGATGCCCTGGTATCCCGGTGAAACACTGAGCCAGCTGCTGGAACGCGGTGGTCCGCTGGAGGCGGACCAAATCAAGGCTTTACTGCCCCCACTGCTGGATGCCGTGAAGTACCTGCACCAGCATTCGATTATTCACCGGGATATCAAGCCCGCCAATATTTACCTCACCTCCAGTGGCACGCCCATGCTGCTGGATTTTGGCGCAGCCTCGACTGCTCAGAAGTCAAACACAAGGCGTATGGGTAGCCCCGCTTATGCCGCACCCGAACTGGAAATGGGAACGGGCCCTATAGGTTCATGGACTGATGTCTATAGCCTGGCCGCCACGCTTTATCGCCTGATCAGTGGACAATTGCCGGTGTCGGCGCAGCAACGCCAACAAGCGATAGACCAGGGCCTGGCTGACCCTTTGGTGCCGCTGGATGCAACAACTGCCAAAGGGTTGCCCCCAGGCTGGCTGGAAGCAGTGCATAGCGGTTTGAATCTGCCGGCCGACCAGCGCCCACGCAGCATAGCGGAGTGGTCACGCAGCTTTGGCACAACCGAAGCCAGATCACGCCGCAGCGTTTTGAGTACGGCTGTCGAGCCCAGCATGGCATCTACCGAGTTTCCCACCGAGGGCCGGGCCTGGTTACCGCTGGTGCTGTTGGGACTGTTTGTACTGAGCCTGGCTGGACTGGTGTTCTATCTCCTGAATGACGGCAGCAGCAGTAATACCGCAGAGCAACAGGCCTCCACTCCAGCCAGTCCAGGCAACTCCTTGGCCAAGGCCGAGCCTGGCCGGGATCCGCAGCAGAATCGCCG
The DNA here is from genome assembly GCA_037968555.1 of Lysobacterales bacterium. Classification (GTDB taxonomy): domain Bacteria; phylum Pseudomonadota; class Gammaproteobacteria; order Xanthomonadales; family SZUA-36; genus JAWXBM01. The sequence goes on from JBBKVS010000268.1 coordinate 5,990, forward strand.
CTGGCAGGAAGCGCTGGAAGCAGACACGATTTACGCTTACCAGCGTTACATGCAGGACTATCCGAACTCAATGCAGCAAGTAGATGCCCTGCAGCATGTAGCGCGACTGGATGATGAATTGTGGCAAACCGTGGATGCTGATGGCAGCCGCTCGGCCTACGAATCCTATCTGCAGCAGTTGCCGGAAGGCCGCCATGAAGCCGAGGCTATGATACGGCTGGACGTGCTGGACCGCACCGCAGCAGAGGCCGAGCGTCAGCAAGCGGCGCGACAACAGCAGGACAATCTGGCCTGGAATCAGGCCCGCATGCAACGCAGTGTTGCTGCCATCGATCAATACCTGATGGAATTTCCGGATGGCCAGCATGTAAGTGCCGCACAAAGCCTGCGGCGCGAACTCAGTGATGCGGCCAATGACGGCACTGCCTTTGCGGCAGCGCAGAAACTCAATACCCGCAAGGCTTACCAGGCGTATCTCGATGCCTTCCCCCGCGGCCAGCATGTAACTGCCGCCCTGACGGCCATTGACGGCCTTACCCTGCGGCCCGGCAAACGCTTTCGCGATTGCGAGCTTTGTCCGGACCTGGTGGTGCTTGAGGGGGGTTCATTCTGGCAAGGTGCAGAGGAAACCTCCAATACATCCCTGGCCAACGAAAAACCCCAACGCAAAGTAGTCCTGGACCGGGCTTTTGCCATTGGCATCCATGAAGTCACACTGGCGCAATGGGACGCCTGTGTCAGCGCCGGTGCCTGCAATGCGACCCAGGATAACGGCTGGGGGCGCGGAGCCCGGCCGGTCATGATGGTGAGCTGGAACGACGCCCAGGCCTATGTCGAGTGGCTGAGCAAAACCACCGGTGAACGCTACCGGCTGCCCAGCGAAAGTGAATGGGAGTACTCAGCCCGCGCTGGCGAAAGCGCCGAATGGCCCGATGACAATCCTGCAGGAGTCTGCAGCCTGGCCAATATCGCCGGCAGTGAAACCGGTTTCCGCTGGGCACATACAGCCTGCGCCGACCCGTTTGAACTGGAAACCGCGCCGGTAGCCAGTTTCCTGCCTAATGCTTTCGGCCTGTACGACTACCTGGGAAACGTGGCGGAATGGACACTCGATTGCATGAGCCTGACTTATGTGGATGCGCCGGCCGATGGCAGTGCCAACAACCGAGGCTTGTGCAATTCCCGCGTGACCCGGGGCGGTTCCTGGTTCAGCGGTGCACGTGAATCCCGTTTATCAGCGCGCTTCAACCTCAAAGCCGGTGACCGTAACGATTTCACCGGTTTCCGGGTAGTCAGGGAATTACCCGCCTCATCCTGAGTCCAAAGCTCAGTAATGAATCGCTTAGAGTGGGACTATGAGCAGCCAGCCAAATCATTCATCCAGTTTTTTTACAACCGCAAGTTGCAGTTGGCTGGTGCTTGCATGCGCAATGCTCCCTCTGACTTGCTGGTCACAAAGCGAAGCAGATGAAGACTCGCAAGACTCCAGCCAGCATGTTGAAGAAAGCGAGGAATCCTTTCGCCGGCGCATGGAATTGGAAGAAGCAGGCGACCGTGCCGATATCATACTCGATCGGTCCTCCGGACCACTGAAAGCACCGGAAGGCATGGATGCCTTGCCTTATGA
>JBBKVS010000269.1:0-7647 GCA_037968555.1 Lysobacterales bacterium
AAGGGCAGCATGGAATTGAACTTGGGTGTTTCCTTGAGTATGGCTTCACCCAGTTTCAGCTCCAGACCTTCTACGTCCACATTCGGACTGTCTTTGGCGATCTTGAGCACACGTCCCAGCGGGTTGTTGCCAGGGTTGTCGAGATTCCTGGACTGGTTGCTGACCGCTGCGCTGGTCGCGGTGAGGCTGATCAAACGCCAGATGGCCATCAACAGACCTATCAAACCCAGAACGATGATGGTGTAACCCACAATCTGGCCCTGATGGATTCTTTCAATCAGGCTGGGTGACTGCACCAGCAAGCCCAGCAATTGGCCGCGAGTCGGGTCAATCGAAAAGGCCTGTAAACCGGAATCAGCTTCAGACAGGTCTTCTGCCCGGTCGGTGTAACGGCTGGCTGGCTGGCGTTGCAATTCAACCAATCGTCCTGATTCAGGTACGTACTCCAGGTATTTATCGCCCGAGATTACGTTGAACAAGCCGATTCGAACCACTTCGCGTTGCTCTTCTTCACCGTTGGTATTCACAACAGCAGCCTGGAACCGTGAAATCTTGGCGGATTCGGTCATTTCACGCTGCAGTTCAAACCACAGTCGTTCAATTTCTGCCAGGGTTGGCATACGGTTGGTTGAGCCCATCTTCTGTGCGAAGGAGGTTAACCATGCGGAGCGCTCCGGAAACTGCACCTGCGTTACCGAGGCGTCGAAATTGCCACGGGCATCGCCAGCAGCCTGCTGCAATACGCCGAACAACTCTTTCAGGTCACCCAGGCGTTCCTGCAGGGCGCGCTCCAGCACAATGATTTCTTCATCGTTAACCGCGAAACGTTGTTCCAGGGTTTGCGAACGATTTTCTTCACGGCCGCGTTCGGCCTTGACGTTGGTCAAAGACTGTTGCTGGCTTGCGCGATCACGCTGGAATTCGTCAATGCGCGCTTTGTTGGCAGCTGCATCCTTTACCCGGCCTTGTTTAACCATACTCAACAGGTCATCCAGGGAGACAGCTTCCACTGCGAAGGCAGGCGTGGCCAGGCCGAATGCGAAGCAACTGGCAATCAAGATTTTGGTCAGGTTTTTCATTACTGCGTATCTCCCGTGGCGGCCATAACCGGTACGGTGAGTAAGTCAGGTGCAACCTGCTTCCTCGCTACGCGTATGCCCTGTGCAACATTGGACTTGTAGGTTTCTGGTGGAATTTGAACATAAGAATTGCTGGAAGTATCCCAGGCACCGGTGTGCTGACCGCCGATCGACTGATAGGACAGCGACACCCTGCCGATGCGCAGGAAATCGACTTCCTGCTGGTTGCCATCGACTTCCACGGTGCCCTTGTAAGCTTCAATGGTGCGGCCATAATCGTTTTCGATCTGGTAGGCCTCTACCACGCGGCGGAATTTCTCGGCTGCCGTTACGTCGGAACGCTCCATCATATCGCGCAGCCGGGCCATACGGTCACGACGTTCGGTGAGCAGGAAGGGTGTGTCCAGCTCTATGAAGTCTTCCAGCGAATCAATCATGCCGGTCATCATGGGCACAATCTGTCGTTCGATCAGAGCGACGCTGTCCATGGACTCAGCAAGTGCGGTTTTTTCCGCTTCCTGATTGTCGATCTGGCGTTGCAGCAAGCTGTTGTAAACCTTAAGGCCGTCGACAACTTTCAGTTCCGTTTTATAGGAAGCCAGCAAGGAGTCGGTTTGATCTGCAACCTGATCAACACGCTTCTGTTCGGCAGCGCCGTCATCAGCACGTTTTTCGCCAGCCTGTGTGACTTGCGTTACCGTGGTTTGAGCCAACAGAGGTGTGGCGACTGAAAGCGAACTGAAAACCGCCAAGGCGGAAATCAGAAGCACTGATTTCTTAAAATTGGTTCGCATACTGGATCTCATCCTGAATGTTTAAACGGAAAACTTCGAAAAACCTAACAGCCCAACACTCTATAGCCTTAGATTATTCACAGTCAAATAAATATTCGTCCAATTTCAAAACAGATGCGTTTTTGGCAGTTTGTCTAACGAAAATTTCACAAACTCAAAGCAAAATCGGCTCAAGCGCTTACGCTTGTTGAATATTGCGTGTTGGACAATAACTGTATAATTCGCCGCGTATCATCATTACCAAAACGAGAAAAACAACCATAATGATTCCATCAGGTACGTTTTATACCAGCAGGGATTTCTATTTTGTCTCAATTCGAAAGTGGGGTAAGAAACAGTGAAGCGAAATAGCCAATGGGTTTCACTCTCGCTGCTGCTGATTGCGCTCGGTGCTTTAATATTTGTCTATAAAGTCGTGCGTCTGGGCTACCCGCCCTATCCCAACATGGAAAGCGCCGCCTGGACTGTGCAGGCCAAACTGGAACTCACTCCGGAAAAAGGCGCAGTGCGTGCCAGCCTTACACTACCTGCTCGACCCACTGGCTACAGCCTGGCGCAGGAAAATTTTGTCTCACGCGGTTTTGGTTTGACCGTAAAAGAGGGCACTTTCAGTCGCAAGGCAGATTGGGCCATACGGCGATTACGTGATTCCAAGACCCTGTATTACCGGGCTCTGGTGATACAGGACACGCGCACACGCAGTTTTGCACCCAGGCCAGCTTACCCGCCGCCACCTGATCTGGAAGAACCTTTTGCCACGGCTGCCCGCGACCTGGTCAACGAGGTGAGGGCTGAATCGGCGGATACCGAGTCCTTTGCTGCTGCCATGCTGAACCGGCTTACTGGCTCCGAGCCTGACGAGAACATGGACTTGTTCCTGACCGAAGTGTCCAGCTTTCACGACCGGGTTAATCTGGCGCAGATCCTGCTGGCGGGAGCGCGTATACCGACTTTGCAGCTGCATGGTATCCGCCTGGATGCGGATGCCCAGCGTGCCAGGCTGGAAACGCTGTTGGCTGTTTACAATGGCGATGACTGGCTGGTGTTTGATCCGGTAAGCGCAGCAGAAGGACTACCGCTTGATTTCTTTATCTGGTGGACCGGTGACAATGAACTGGCGGAAGTCAAAGGCGCACATCTGAAGGATCTGCAAATCTCCACCCGGCAAAGGGTAAAAAGCTCGCTGGAGTTGGCACAGCAGCGAGCTGAATTACAAAAGTCCAGGATGAGTCTGATTTCCACTTTGCAATTGCCGATACAAACCCAGGCAGTTTACGAAATCCTTTTGCTGATACCACTGGGCATACTGGTCATCGTACTGCTGCGAAATTTTGTGGGTCTCAGCTCCTTCGGTACTTTTGCCCCGGTTTTGATTGCGCTGGCCTTCCGTGAAACCGAATTGCTCAAGGGCATAGCTCTGTTTGTGTTAATCGTATCCATGGGCCTGTTTTTCCGTTTTTATCTGGAACGCCTGCGTTTGTTGCTGGTGCCCAGGCTGGCTGCCGTAGTCACCATCGTCGTATTGCTGATGACCGCCATCAGCATCATCAGTAACCAGTTCGGCATGGACACCGGTTTGTCGGTTTCGCTGTTCCCCATGATCATTGTTTCCATGGTGATAGAACGAATGTCAGTGATCTGGGAAGAACGTGGTGCTTTTACTTCCATCAAAGAGGGTATCGGCAGCCTGTTCATGGCTGCCATGGCCTACCTGGTTATGTCGGTAGATGTATTTGCCTATTGGGTGACGGTTTTCCCTGAGGTCAATTTACTGGTGCTGGGTATTATTATTGCGCTGGGCCGCTACACCGGCTTCCGCCTGACTGAACTGCGCCGATTCAAGCCACTGGTCATGAAAGAAAAGGTGATCGAGTGATAGGCCGCCTGCTCAGTTTGCACAAAGCCGGTGTGCTGGGCTTGAACGCTCGGAATGGTGATTACATTTTCCATTACAACCAACGTAAATATTATCCACTGGTGGACGACAAAATCCTCTGCAAAGAACGCATGATCGAGGAAAACCTGCCGGTACCGGAACTCATCGGTGTGCTGCGCGAAATGCACGAAGTGGGCGAAGTCAGCGACATGCTGGGAGATCGCAAGGAATTTGTAGTCAAGCCGGCCAACGGCAGTGGTGGCGATGGCATCCTGGTCATAGTAGGTCGTCAAGGCGATTACTTCCTGGACGCTGATGGGCGCATGGTAGACAACGAAACTCTGGAACATCACATTACCAATGTGATTGGCGGAATTTATTCCCTGGGTGGTCAGCCCGATGCCGCCATGATCGAGTCATTGGTGCATTTCGATCCCGTTTTCAGTCGCCTGACCTACCATGGTGTGCCGGACATACGCGTTATCGTGTTCAAGGGTTACCCGGTCATGGCCATGTCGCGCCTGCCCACGCGGCGCTCGCATGGCAAGGCTAATCTGCATCAGGGTGCCCTCGGTGTGGGCATAGACCTGGGCACTGGCATTACCGTAGGTGGCGTTTCAGGTAATAGCGCGATCTCGCATCATCCGGATACCGGTGCCGCTATTGCCGGTTTTCACATACCTGGCTGGAACCGCATACTCGACATGTCAGCACGCTGCTACGAAGCGGTGCATCTGGGGTATCTGGGTGCAGATATCGTGCTTGACCGCGACCTGGGTCCCTTGATACTGGAACTGAACGCGCGGCCCGGGCTGAATATCCAGATTGCCAATCGGCGTGGTTTGCGTCATCGCCTGGATGCTGTGGATGCCCTGGGCGATGTACAACATACACCGGGTGAACGCGCGCAGTGGTCTATGCAGACCCTGGGTGAAGCTGCCCGCGTAGCGCAAATTGCTTCCTGAATTCGGTAGTCTTTGGCAGCTACAAGTCGTATGCCATCACCAGTACCGTAGTCAATACCAGCCACAGGCCCAGGGCCAAGGGCAGACCGACTCGCACAAAATCGCCAAATTTGTAGCCGCCTGCATTCATGATTAAAAGGTTGGTCTGGTATGCCATAGGCGTGACGAAACTGAGGTTGGCTCCGAACAATACGGCGAGTACAAAAGGCTCCAGCGGCATGCCCAGTTGTTGGGCAATCCCGATGGCGATGGGTGTACCGATGACCGCAGCGGCATTATTTGAAACCACGTTGGTCAATATTCCCATCATCAGCATCAGGCTGCCCAGCACGATGGATGTTGGTGCGCCAAACGTAATGTAGACAAACAACTGGGCCAGGTAGTCAGCGCCACCGGTTTTGAGCAAAGCAGCACCCATGGCCAGGGAGGAAACGATAATCAGGATGACCTGGCCGCTGAGCGCGTTCAATGCATCTTTCCAGCGCAGGCAACCACTGAGCAGCAGCACCAGGCAACCCAGCACGGCGGCGATCTCAATCGCCATGATATCGGCAGCCGCCAGCGCTACCACGCCGACGATGGTGACCAGGGCTATTGGAGCTTTACGTGTGGTGGGCAGGCGCACACTGCCGTCCAGAATCAGGAAGTCCGTGTTTTCCTTGAGCTCCTCGAAATGCTGCAAGGATGATTGTACCAGCAGCACATCGCCTGATTTGAGGCGGATGTCGTCCAGGCCGGGTGATTTGCGTTCCTGCGACTGTTCATTGCGATGTAATGCCAACAAGCGGACACCATATTGGGTGAGGAATTTCGCTTCCCCCACCCGCACATTTTCCAGTCGCGACCCGGGGGTAATCACCAGCTCGGCCAGTTGCTCACCCCCCAGGCTCAGGGGATGGGCGGAGTCAACCACGTGATCCCCGGAAAACAGTTTGCCACCCAGGGCACGGGCAAATTCCCGCAGGTTGGATTGCGAATCCGAGGTGTTGATGCGGTCACCTTTTGCCAGCACCACATCGGGCAGAGGATTGATGAATGCCCCTTTACCGCGTTGTATGGTATCCACCCGCATGTTGTCATCGGTGCGGGCTATGGCTTCTGCCAGCGTTCCACCCACTGCCGCGCTTTCGCCATCCAGGCGTATCTGGGCGTTGTATACCCTGGACTGGATGTCCTGCATGGGGGCGATGCGTGCTGGCATCATGCGCGGCGCTATCAGCCATAAATAGATAATGGCAAATCCGGCGCCTATGGATGCAGGGCCGGCGAAATCGAACATGCTGAATTCATCCATGCCCATATCAGCCGCTACATTGACAACCAGCAAGTTAGTGGAAGTGCCAATAGTAGTTGCCATGCCACCCATGATGCTGGCGAAGCCCATGGGGATCAGAGTGCCGGTTGGCGACACGCCTGCCCGAATGCCGATACCTACCAAAATGGGCAGCATCAGCACCACGATGGGGGTGTTATTGATAAAGGCGCTCAGAAAGGCAGTGATGATAATGGTAAACAGTAATGACAGGGCAGGGCCCTTGCGCCAGACCCGCGCCAGGAAGCGGCCTACTGGCTCCAGTGCGCCGGTGCGTATCAGGCCTTCACCGACTATCATCAGGGCACAAACCGCAATCAGGGCTTTATGGCCAAAGCCCAGGAAAAAGTCGCTGGGGGCGAGCACTTCACCGTTTGCTTCATAAGGAAACAGGGTGAAACCCACAGCCAGCAGCACCAGCACAATCAGGCTGGTGGTCTCGAGTGGAATATTATCCCGGGCAAACAGGATCAGCGCTCCGAAAATCAGTATCATCACTGCCAGCGCATGCATATTGGGGAGCGTAAATTCCAGCATCGTGTTGTTTTTGTCCTCAATGACTTGCCACTCAATGGGGCCTGTCATATTCTCCGATGGGTGGCCATTGTAACGTGTTTCTCCCAAATCAACTCTTTTCGTCAGCGCTTTGCCAAGGCAAAGATTGGCTGCATGATTGCAGATCCACCGCTTAATCAGAGGCTACTTTATCCTTGAGTACATCCCAGCAGCTTTCCCAATATCTGTATATAGCGATTGATCCGGTAGCCATTGGGCTAGGACCACTGCAGGTACACTGGTACGGCATCATGTATTTGTTGGGCTTCCTGTTTTTCTGGGGAGCAGGTAACCGCCTCGCTCGCAGCCGGCCCTGGTCTGGCTGGTCTCAAGAGGCAGTAGGTGACTTCCTGTTCTACGGCATGCTCGGCGTCGTGATTGGTGGTCGCGTGGGTTACGTGTTTTTCTACAGCCTGGACAGCTTATTACAAGACCCCTTGTTCCTGTTCAAGCTCACACAGGGCGGCATGTCATTCCATGGTGGTTTGATTGGTGTCGGTCTCGCTGTAGCCTGGTTTGCGCGACGCTCGCAGCTCAATATCTGGCAGGTGTCGGATTTTGTCGTGCCGCTGGTACCGGTTGGCCTGGGGCTGGGGCGGCTGGGAAATTTCATAGGCGGTGAATTGTGGGGGCGCTTGACTGACGTTCCCTGGGCCATGATCTTTGCCAACTCCATCGAGCCGGGTGGCTGGCAATCTCCGGAGCTGCGCGCTGCCTGGGCTACCGGCGCACTGGACGCATTTGCCCGTCATCCCAGCCAGCTCTACCAGGCCTTCCTGGAAGGCCTGGTACTGGCATTCATCATGTTGATTTATTCGCGCAAAAAACGCCCCGATGCGGCGGTGACCGGACTGTTTCTGATTGTTTACGGACTGTTCCGTTTTGTGGTGGAATTTTTCCGCGAACCCGACAGTCATATCGGCTATCTCGCCGGGCAATGGCTGACTATGGGTATGCTATTGTCTCTGCCCATGGTGGTGGTCGGCCTGGCCTTCATGATTTGGGCGTATCGGCAGTCTGCTTTAAATTCCAATTGACAGGGAAGGGAATGGAAAATTATCACCAG
>JBBKVS010000270.1:0-8829 GCA_037968555.1 Lysobacterales bacterium
ATGTCGCATCGTGGCGTCAGTGAGGATGTTTATGCTTCAGGCAAATATGACGATGATCCGCGCATATTGATTTCAACGGCCTTGGGTGCTGCTAACCGCCCACTGACTCGGGCCATGGAAATTGGCAACTTCCACCGCTTGGTGGCCTGGATGGAGCGTAATCCCTAACCCTAAATACCAGGGTCAGATTACCGTTCCAGCATCAGAACTTCCGGCAGTCCAATCACAGGCTGCAAGCCGCAGCCTGTGATTCCGTTGAGCAGCTTTATTTGATCTTGTCGCGTAACATAAAGCTGCTGGGCTGCAGCTTTTCATCACCACTGAACAGGGGCGTACCGATCATGCTGTCGCCTTTCTGGTGATCTTTCCAGATATTGATGGGCAGTATCACAGCCTGTTTGTCGTTCTTCTCATCCGCAACAATAAGTTGTACCTGCAGTTTGGAGCGGTCGACGTAATACCAGGTGCCGTTGCTGTATTGCCATAGGGTTTCACGGCTCCAGTTCTCGGACGGAATGCGGCTGGCCAATACCTTGAAATCCTTCTGTTGGTAAGTCCATGCATCGGTAGCAACTTCAATGGCCTTGGCACGATCCGGTCCGGCAAAGCGATCCGGCGGTAGGGTGTTCTGCTGAATGATCAGCTGGCTGAGCGATTGCTCGCTCTGCGCCAGCTTGGCTTCCATGGCTTTGACTTCCTTTGCCATGGCAGGGCCCTGTTTTGGATCCAGTGCCTGGTACAGGGCCAGTTTGTCATTGGCAAAGCCCATGTACTGCGGAACGCCGCCAGTGAAGAACAACGGCTTTTGCTCAGCTACGGCTTGCTGAGCAACTTTGTCGGCTTCAGCCAGGTCAGCCCGGATTTGCGCGGGCAGGCTTTGCCGTTCCTGTTCAGCGGCGGCCTGGAAGGCACTGAGGTTCTCAAGGAAAGCATTTCCAGCACCCTCAACCCGTTTGCCTTCTTCGGTCTGTTGCACCATCAGCGGCAGATAAGCCTGGGCAATACGAATGGCTTCCGCTTTGGCAGCATCAGCCTGGGCTAAAACCGCCGCCGCCTGGGGCCGGTCGGTTTGCAGCATCATGGGGTTGTAATACATGGCGCTCAGTTCGGTCAGGCGCTTCAGGTCAATTTGCAGGTTCGGGTAGTTGGCCGGATCGATCAGTGCGCTCAATTGTTGATTGAGTGGTTTGAAATAAGCTTCGGCGGTATCCAGTTGAGCGTTGGCGATGGATAATTCTGCAGCGGTTTCTGCAACGCCCTGGCCGTTGGATGGCAGCTTGTTCAGGCTATCCTGGGTGAATCCCGCTTTGCGACGCGCATTTTCCAGCGTAGTCATGCTGGCCAGTACTGTGCGGTAATTGATGCTCAGCTGATCAGCTTCAGGTTTTAATTCATTCATTGATTTGGTCAATGCAGCTGCATTGCCCTGGACTTCCCGCAAGTTAAATTGAGCGGCTTTCAGTACATCTGCCAGCGGATAGCCCAGCTTAACCGGAGCATCGGCTGCTGCAGGGGCTGCCTGAGCAGGTGTTGGTACAGCAGCAGCGACAGGGGCAACTGTCGTGGCGGGAGCGGCCGGGCTTGTTGCCTGTGCAGCTGGTTGAGCCGCTGCAGCGGGCGCAGCGACTGGAGCTACCGGTGCAGTTGATTTGCCGCTGATCCGGTCATCCAGTTGCTGGATATTCTGTTCGGTGAGTGCAAATTGCTCAGCCACTGCCTTGACTTCTGGCTGGTCGGCCGGCAACTCGGACAGCCACTGCTTGAGCTGAGGCATGTCCACTGCTGCACTGTCCAGGCGCATTTTACTGAGGCGGGCTTTTGAGCCGGTGGGTGTGCCCGTACCGGCAGAATCTGCTGCCAGCTGGTAATTGGTCTGGACTCGTTTGAGACCGGATTCTACCGCTGCCAATTTCTGCTGCTGTTCAGCAGACAGAGCTTGAGCCTGTAGCAGTGAGCTGCTGGCCAATAGCAGCCATAACAGCAAAATATAACTGACACGGACCAAGGTCCGTCGATTGTTGCTCGGAAAAAAGGACATAACGTAACCCCCTATGGACAGAAAACGATCAAAGAGATATTAGCCTATTTTTTAATGCTGTTCTTTTAGCGGGCCGATAGAGGGGGTTTTCGGGAAGTTAGCCTGGCCGGCTCTGGCTGGTCCGGATTGACCAGCCAGCCCTGTTTTGCTATATATTTTAATCAGATAAGTAATATTCAACTGTTGATACCACCCGCACTTTTTTGATGTGGGGGTTGTTGGTATCACGCGGCTCGATGGAAAACTGGCCTTGTGAGGCGCTGCGGATTTTGCCCAGCTGGCTGTCTGAATCAGCGGCAAACTTTGTAGCCACTTCACGCGCATTGCGTGTGGCTTCTTCGATCATCTCGGGTTTGACTTCGTTCAATCGCGTAAACAGATATTCCACCTGGTTCTGGTATGCATCACCGGTGAACGCTATGCCTTGCTTACCGAGTTCCAGCAATCCACCCATGGCAGTCCGCACCAGGGCAACCTGGTTGGAATAAACAGTAACAGTGCGTGTTGCGACGTAGCGATATTGTGCATTCTGGCCGTCTCCCCAGGCTTGCGCTGATTTGTCGGTCAGGTTGGGGTTGGCCAGGGTGATCTCACCTTCCTTCAGCCCCGTGCTGGCGAGAAATTCCCGCACGCGTTTGCTGGTCTGGTCCAGTTCCTCATAAACCGCGGTCAGGTCATTACCCGCAACGCTGAAGCTGATGGGCCAGATTACTTCATCCGCAGGATGCTCCTGCTCAGACAGCCCCTTGGCCGTCACGCTACGTTCGTATTCTTTGACCTCTATGGCCGCCTGGCCCAGCAAATAGCCCAGGGCTGCCAGCCCTATCATGATGGAAAGACCCAACCACAACAGGTTCAGGCTGGACGATTGACGCATTTTGTTACTCCCTGGATGAATCGATGGAATTACTGGGCATTGATCCCGGTGCGATTGAACAAAAACGTAATTCTATAGATTGGCTGCGGCAGAGCAATGACCGGATTAGGGCAAACCGATGCTTTTTCAGCCGCCTTCGGTTTTGGGTTCCAGTTCCCGCGAAAGCGCCCGGGCAAACTGTTCCAGCTGTGCTGAACTGCCACCCATGATGCGCAAGGTCAGCAGCGTGTCCGACTGGAGCATCCATAATTCAGAGTGGTCCGGCTGACGGGTCTGGTAAAGCACTGCCTTATCACCCAAATCGGGCAGGGGCCAGGGGCTGGCTCCCAGACTGGCTTCGACTTCGGGCTGGCTGACCGCCATAAAGCGGGCAGGAGAGGGTCCATGCAAAGAGGACGCCCGGGTGATCATCATGACATACAGAGTGGCGGATTCCCTGCTGTTCAGCCGGGTAAAAGTCCAGGTGCAGGCACCGGCAAAACCGGTACCTGTAGTAACGGATAAAGGTTCTTTCAGCATTGTGCCCAAAATATGCTCGGCTTCAGCCGGGGTTATGAGTTGGCAGACATCGACGCCTGCAATCTCATCAAAACGTGATTTCAGGCTGTTGTCACAGGCGCTGAGCAGCAACAAGCAGCTGCAATATAAGACGCACCATCTGAATAAAACTTCCGGGTTCATTGACATCCTCCAAGGCTGCAGGCCCGGGCAAAAATAGTACACTAAGCCGGACTTTTTCAATAAGGACTTTCCGTGAGTCATAGTCCATCAAGATTGTTGTACCTAACGCTGCTGTGGCTGATTTTTTCACCAGCCTTGTGGGCCCAGCCAGCGGCGGCTTGTACGCCAGGGGGCTATACCAAAGCCGAATTGCTGGCCATTAAACAAGCTGATTTTGAAGTTGACGATGCTGCCAAACGCAACGCTCTGGCGCTGGTCTTTTTGGCCTGCGTGGCAGACCCGGACCCGGAACTGCGTGACGGGCTGGCTTTTGAGGGACTAGCCAACTGGTTACGGGCTGAAAAGCTTAGCCGGGAAACCTACCAGTCTTTGTATGCAGGCCTGATGCTGCAGTTGCAGGCTGCACCGGACAGTGCCGGCTTCAGACAACCCTTTGCAGCATTGAACCTGTCGGAAGTCGCGCGGGCAGATCGCCTGCAGGATTTGCTGAGTGTTGACCAGCGTGGGCAATTGGTGCTGGCAGCCACAGCCTATCTCAGCGGTGTCAAAGATTATCGCGGCTACTCAGCCACAGAAGGTTGGCGGCACGGTGTGGCCCACGGCGCTGACCTGGCCTTGCAGTTGGTATTGAATGAGCACATCCACGCCGGGCAGGTCGAGAGCCTGCTGCTTGCCGTGGCAACACAGGTCGCACCACAGGGCGATATTTTCTACATTTATGGCGAACCGCAAAGGCTGGCGCGAGTGGTGTTTTATGCCTACAAAAGGGAGCTGCAGACGGCTGAATTCTGGCACAGCTGGTTCGACGGAATTGCCCAGCCCAGCCCAATGCAGGATTGGTCAGAAGCCTTCAGCAGCCAGGCCGGCTTAGCCAAGCGGCATAACACCCTGGGCTTTTTGCTGGCGATGCACCTGCATGCCACGGCAGCTGAAGACGAGCAGGGCAATAAGCTGGATCAGTGGGTGATGCAGGCTATTTCAAAGTTGCCGTAGGCAATCAGTCGCCAACGTCAGGCTGCATCCAGTATCAGTTGTTTGGCCTGTTTGCTGAACCAGCCATTGCCTTCGTCGGTAAACAGGTTGCAGCACTGCATGGTGTGCTTGTAGATGTGTATGGATACGGCTGTTTTTTCCGGGTCCGAGTTGGCGATGGTGTGATATTCATGTGGCGGTATCAGGCTACCGGCGCTGCCGCAGCCTGCCATGATGGTGCCTACCGGTTCAAATCGGTAGCGCTCGCCCTGCTGTTCCAGCAAGCGATAGGAAATCACTTCGATACAGCCGGACCACACGCCTTCCACACACCACAGGCCGTCGTGATCGTGCAGCGTTGTACCCTGTCCGGGTCCCCAGGTCATGGCGATCATCGAATAACCCTTGGTGGGGTGGGTAAACACTTCACGGCGCGCATAATGACCGGGTACGGCTTCAAAAACACAATTTGGCAGGCGGATTTCCGGGTCGGCAATGCATTCCACCAGGGCCCGGCGCAAACAGCTGGTGATTTCGTCGGGGCAATCACCTTCGACGGCGTGGTTGATGCGCTCGATAAGGCGGTCTTTGCCTGGAAATTCCAAACTCATTGCGATGCTAACTCCTTTCGTGTTCGTTGATTGAACCTTCTCCCAGCGAATGATTGGGTTAAGATTTAAAGTTGATTAGAAATCAATAAGTGCCAGTTTAACAAAATCTCACAGGCACTTGGGGCTGACTGCTCAGGATTTCCCGAAAAACTTCAGCCTGCACTGTCCACAGCGCTTTGATTCTGCAAGCAAGGCTTTTATGCTAGTGGACTGATACAGTCCACTTGTCGCTCGCTTTACCCGGAAAGTCACCATGGCCCTGTCGCAGGAATGCGTAGATACCTCGCCCAAAGTCTCAGATGAAGTTAAATACACAACTTGCTACATGTGTGCCTGCCGCTGTGGCATCAAGGTACACCTGCGTGATGGCCAGCTGCGTTATATAGAAGGCAACCCCGATCATCCGGTTAACAAGGGCGTGCTGTGTGCCAAGGGTTCGGCCGGCATCATGCAGCATTTGTCACCGGCCAGGTTATCCGCTCCGCTGAAGCGGGTAGGGCCGCGCGGCAGCGGCGAATTCGAGGAAATTTCCTGGGAAGAAGCATTGCAGCTGGCCACGAAGCGCTTGTCGGCCATACGCGCCAGTGATCCGCGCAAACTGGCCTTTTTTACCGGTCGTGACCAGAGTCAATCCCTGACCAGCTATTGGGCTGCGCAGTTCGGTACGCCCAACCACGCGGCGCACGGTGGTTTCTGCTCGGTAAATATGGCCGCGGCAGGGCTGTATACCATAGGCGGTTCCTTCTGGGAGTTCGGTGAACCCGACTGGGAGCATACGCGCTATTTCATGATGTTTGGCGTGGCTGAGGATCATGATTCCAACCCCATCAAGATGGGTCTGGGGCGGCTGAAAACCCGCGAGAATACCAAGTATGTTTCGATTAACCCGGTCAGGACCGGCTATTCGGCCATAGCCGATGAGTGGCTGGGCATACGCCCCGGCACCGATGGTTTGTTTGTACTGGCTTTGGTGCATGAATTATTGCGCACGCATCAAGTCGACCTGGATTTCCTGCTGCGCTATACCAATGCCGCCTGGCTGGTTCGCTCGGAACCCGGGCATGCGGAAGACGGTTTGTTTTTACGAGATGCGCAGGGCCACCCACTGCTTTGGGACGGCAGTACCGAAATGGCACAGGACGCCACCTCCGCAGAATTTTCCGATGATCGGGCTCCGGCATTACACGGCGAGATCACCTTGCCGGACGGACGTCGTGGAAAACCCTCTTTCGAATTATTGGTGAACCGCTATCTGGGTGAAGAATATGCGCCGGAAGCGGTGGCCGAACGTACCGGTATCTCGGCTGAGACTACGAAACGTATTGCAGCGGAACTGGCCCACGCGGCTTTTGAGCAGGAAATCGAACTCGATATCGCCTGGACCGACTGGACCGGCCGCAAGCACGACAAAATGATAGGCCGGCCGGTAGCCATGCATGCCATGCGCGGCATTTCTGCACACTCCAATGGTTTTCATACCTGTCGGGCCATTCATTTGTTGCAGATGCTTTTGGGCAGCATCGATTGCCCGGGTGGATTCCGCTACAAAGCGCCGTTCCCCAAGCCTTGTCCGCCGAGCCTCAAGCCTTCCGGTAAACCCATGGACATCAAGCCCAACCGGCCTATGCCCGGCCCGCCTTTGGGTTTTGTCAGCGGCCCGGAAGATTTGTTGCTGGAGGATGATGGCACACCGGTGCGTATCGATAAGGGCTACAGCTGGGAATTTCCGCTGGCAGCGCACGGCTTGATGCACATGGTGATTCACAATGCCTGGGCAGCAGATCCTTACCCAATCGACACGCTGTTTATGTACATGGCCAATATGGCCTGGAATTCTTCGATGAATTCCGCCGGCACCATCAAGATGCTCACCGATATCGACCCGGCTACCGGTGAATACAAGATACCCAACATCATCTACTCCGATGCTTTTGCATCAGAAATGGTCTCCTATGCCGACCTGGTTTTGCCCGATACCACTTACCTGGAGCGCTGGGATTGCATCAGCCTGCTGGACCGGCCCATCAGTTCGGCCCATGGTCCGGGAGATTCCATACGCCAGCCGGTACTACAGCCCGACCGGGAAGTGCGGCCGTTCCAGGAAGTGCTGATTGACCTGGGTGCGCGGTTGGGATTACCGGCTTTTGTACTGGAAGACGGAACACCGCGTTACCCCGGCGGCTATACCGACTACATGGTGAATCACCAGCGTCTGCCCGGCATTGGTCCGTTGGCGGGATGGCGCGGAAAAGACGGTATGCAACAGGGTCGTGGCGAGCCCAATCCAAAACAGCTGGAGAAGTACATAGAGAACGGTTGTTTCTGGAAACACGACTTGCCCGACAACCAGCTCTACTTTAAACATTCCAATCGGGACTATCTGCACTATGCCCACAGCCAGGGCTGGATTCCCAACGCGCAACCTGTCGTTATGCAGCTCTATTCTGAGCCGCTGCAGCGCTTCCGGCTGGCTGCACAGGGACATGGCAAACTGATTCCACCGGAAAATCTCAAGCTGCGCATTGCTGAGCACTTCGACCCCTTGCCCATCTGGTACCCGCCACTGGAACAGGGCGAAAACGATGAGCAGGAATTTCCCCTGCATGCCATCACCCAGCGACCCGCCGCCATGTATCATTCCTGGGGTTCACAAAATGCCTGGCTGCGACAGATTCACGGCTTCAACAAACTTTATCTGCATCGCGATATGGCCGCTGAATTGGGCCTGGTGGATGACGATTGGGCCGAGGTGGAAAGCCGTCACGGCAAAATCAAGGCGCAGATACGCAGCATGACCGGATGTGAACGCAATACGGTCTGGACCTGGAATGCCATCGGTAAACGCAAGGGTGCCTGGAATCTGGACCCGGATGTGGCCGAAGGTGAAAAGGGCTTTTTGCTCAACCACCTGATTTCCGAATTGCTGCCACGCAGGAAGGGTGGGGGCCCGGATCGCATGAGCAATTCAGATCCGGTCACCGGCCAGGCCGCCTGGTTCGACCTGCGTGTGCGCATCCGCAAGGTGGAGGCGGGTGCAGAACAAAGTGAGCCTCAATTTGAGCCACTCACAGCCGTTCCCGGCCTGCCGTCACGTCCGGGTATATTGCGCTTTGGTGAAAAATTCCTGCCCAAGGGCAGCTGGCGACGCAAGGATAAAACATGACCGGCCTGCCGAAAACTACCCGTAAGAAGCTGGGCCTGGTTACCGACCTGGATATCTGTGTGGGCTGTCATGCCTGTGCAGTCAGTTGTAAGGAGTGGAATGCCGGTGGGCACTCGGCGCCACTGACCGACCTCAATGCCTACAGCAAAGATCCCATGGGCGTGTGGTTCAACCGCGTGCACGTTTATGAAACGGATAACGGCGAGCAAACCCAGACGGTCAATTTTCCGCGTTCCTGTCTGCACTGCGAGGAGCCAGCCTGCGTGACAGTTTGTCCAACGGGTGCATCTTACAAACGTGAAGAAGATGGCATCGTGCTGGTCAATGCGGATACCTGCATTGGCTGCCAACTGTGTTCCTGGGCCTGTCCTTATGGGGCACGGGAATTTGACCAGGACGACGGGGTGATGAAGAAGTGCACCCTGTGTGTGGATCGCATCTACAACGAGAACCTGGCAGAAAGCGAACGCCAGCCGGTCTGCGTGAC
>JBBKVS010000271.1:0-2581 GCA_037968555.1 Lysobacterales bacterium
CCGGCACGCAGGCAGCGTTGCGAAGTTACTGCACGTTGATAGGGGCGCTTTTCAGCCCCCAGGAACACATCCTTGAACTGCACCATGCCGGCGTTGGTGAACAATAGCGTGGGATCGTCGGCCGGTACCAGTGAACTCGAAGCCACACGGGTATGCGCATTGCTCTCGAAAAACTGTAAAAAAGCCTGACGTACGTCGGCCGTAGTTTTTAATGGGGATGTCATGCCTTGATTGCCTGAATCTGTGTGTTTGGGTTTCTGAATGGCGAGTTTACCGGATTCGCAAGCAGAATCGCTGCCTTGGGCCTGTTTACGTTAAATATGTTGAGACTGAATCGGCAAACACAAGTCAAAACTGCGGCCGAAGCAGGACTGGCCGGACTGGCCAGATCACATTCAATCTGTCAAACACGGGTTCAGGCTGGCGCAGTCAGGGTCAGCTTGCCGGGTGCCGAGTCAATTTTCCTTATGCTGAATCAGTTTTCCGGATGCCGGTTCAGTTTTCCGGGTGCCGGTTCAGCTTTCCGGATGCCGGTTCAGGGCACTCATGGCCTGCTCATGATTGAAGCCGCGATTGACCAGGCGGCGATAATAACGGGCTCTATCCTCAAATTGCAGCTCTCCGCTATGCTGGCGGGACAGCCAGGCGGAAGCCAGCTCCACCCAGTATTCGGTGTCCTGTTCCAGCGCCTGCTCGATCAAATCTTCAGGCAATTGACGCTGGCGTAACTGTGCGTGAATCTTAAGCGGCCCCTGCTTACGCTGCCACCTTGATCTGACAAATGCCACCACATACCGTTGGTCGGACAAAGATCCCTCAGTGACCAGCTCATCCACCAATTGATCAGCCAGCTGTTGGATGCCCTCCTCATCGCGCCATTTTTTACACAGGCGGCCGTGCAGTTCACCCACAGCGTACTCACGCCGGGCCAACAAACCCATGGCATAAGCTCTGAGATCATTGGTGGTAAGGGACTTTTCAGACATGGGAAAAATGACTCGCCCAAACGTTGAAGCCCTGATCTGTGATCAGGGCTTCAACAAACCATCTCAGGATTCGATTTCTTCCGGAATTTCTTCGTCAGCATCGGCATCAGCAGCTGCAGACACAGCCCCTGGCAGGATTTCAGCTCGCAAGCGGGCTTCTATGCTGGCTGCCATTTCCGGGTTGTCTTTCAGGAACTGGCGCACGTTTTCCTTGCCTTGACCAATGCGCTCACCTTCGTAGCTGTACCAGGCACCGGCCTTGTCGACGATGTTGTATTTGGAACCCAGATCAATCAATTCACCTTCACGGGAAATACCCTCACCGTAGAGAATTTCAAACTCGGCTTGTTTGAAAGGCGGTGCTACCTTGTTTTTGACCACTTTCACGCGGGTCTGGTTACCCACCACTTCGTCGCCTCTTTTCAAGGCACCAATGCGGCGGATGTCCAATCGCACAGAGGCGTAAAACTTCAGCGCATTGCCACCGGTGGTGGTCTCTGGACTGCCGAACATCACGCCGATCTTCATTCGAATCTGGTTGATGAAAATCACCATGCAATTCGAGCGTTTGATGTTACCAGTCAATTTCCGCAAGGCCTGTGACATCAAGCGGGCTTGCAGGCCCACGTGTGTATCACCCATGTCGCCTTCGATTTCTGCTTTCGGTGTCAGTGCGGCCACGGAGTCGATAACCACCATATCCACTGCGCCTGAACGCACCAGCATATCGGTGATTTCCAGACCCTGCTCGCCGGTGTCCGGCTGGGAAACCAACAGGTCTTCAACGTTCACACCCAGCTTGGCTGCATATTGTGGATCAAGTGCATGCTCCGCATCGACAAAGGCTGCCGTGCCACCCAGTTTCTGGCACTCGGCGATAACCTGTAGAGTTAAAGTAGTCTTACCGCTGGATTCCGGCCCGTAGATTTCGACCACACGGCCGCGGGGCAATCCGCCAATACCCAGCGCCAGGTCCAGCGCGATGGAACCGGTGGATATGACCTGCACATCCGCAACAGTACCATCACCCAGGCGCATGACTGCGCCTTTGCCAAATTGGCGTTCAATCTGTGTCAGAGCCGCTGTCAGGGCCTGTTTTCTATTATCGTCCACGTTTCCTCTCCGTTGATTAGTTTTCATGCCGTGCGGCTGAATTCACTGCTGGCCTGATCCTTCACCAGAGTGGTTTACTCTGGCTGGCAGGTCCGATTTCGGGACCCAATTTGCTGGGCCTCAATTTGCTGGGCCCAATCTGCTGAACCCAATTTGTTGAACCCAATTTGTTGAACATTATGACATAGGGAATTTCACGCTTCAGCCAGATCAAGAACGAAGAGCTTATTTCCTACATCGATACGAGTTGTTTACCGCAGCAGTGTGTTTCAGCCAGCTGCTGTTGATGCCTCATATCTGGCATGAAAAGCAGTTTAAGCCCTGATATTCTCAAAACGCGATAAGCATCTGGCATTCTTTTTTATAACGCGGAAATCAGGCCATTCGTTGCTGTAAACCTTGCAAAGCGTGCAATACGGTTTGTCTGCGCACGGCTTCACGATCGCCCGTAAATAGCTGGCACTCAGCCTCAGTCGGACAGC
>JBBKVS010000272.1:0-3698 GCA_037968555.1 Lysobacterales bacterium
GTTTCGTTGGGCCCGCATTCCATGTCATGTGCATCCACCACGCGACACTCACAACCCGTGCGTGGCTTACCCAAACTACCGGTTACCCGACAGTCGACTTCGCTGATCAAGGGGCCGGACAATTCAGTCATGTTGAAACCCGAGATATAACTGAAGCCGTAGCGTTTGGCGGCATTGATCGCGGATTGGTTCAGCATAAGCGTGAGCATTCTCAGCGTATGGTTGCGTTCATCCTCGCGTTGCGGCGCTTTATCCAAAAAAGCCGCCATGGAACCGATCAGGCCTGACGTACAGGTAGCTCCTGTAGTCTTGATCCGCTGCCAGTACTGATCGGTTTTGAAGCCCTGGAAAAGAGCAATTCGAGTGCGGTTGGTCAGCCCGCCCATCACCGGCGATACGCCACCGACATGGAACATGGGCAGTTCAATCAGCATGACATCATCGGCGACCATGTAACCGTAGGTAGACTGACCCGTAGACCACATATGTAAATAAGGGCACATAACGCCTTTCGACTGCCCAGTGGTTCCGGACGTAAAGATAATCATTTGCAGATCCCACTGATTCACCAACGCTGGCTCGGTAAGCGGCTGCAGTGAGGTTTCCAGATTGGTGCTGACTACTGGCACGTCATGACGCGCCAGGGCTTGCGTGGGATTGGGTACGTCGCCTACGCACAAAACTTTGTCCAGCGGCAGTTCATCCAGCAGGTCCAGGCGCTCCAGCAGCTGCGGATGCAGAATCATTGTCCGGGCCGTGGATTCCCGAATGGCATGCAGCAAAATCGAGCCGCGATAATCCACATTGAGCGGTACAAAAACGGCGCCGATATAATTCAGCGCAAACCAGCTGCGGATCATATCCGGCCCGCTGGGTAGCCAGGCCAGCACAAAGTCGTCAGCAGCAACCCCTTGCTCCACAAACAATGCAGCCGTGCTACGGGTTTTATCCAGCGTTTCCTGGCAAGTCCAGGTTTCTCCCGTCTCAAACTCGAATTGAATGCGCTCAGGTGTTTCGGCGGCGTTTCGCTCCAGAATGAAGGGCAGCACAGAATCTTCGCGTGCGGGACGTTCAGATTTTATCCAGTACGGATGATTTTCTGTCATAAGAACATGATCCCTTGCGGTTCTGCCTGAGAATATTTACACATAATAGTTGCTGATAAAAAAAACGGCAAAGTACAAGGTACTTTGCCGCTTGGTTCGTTACCGGATCAATCCCTGATCCCTTTCCAGAGCTTCAGCTCCATCATGCTTTATCGTCGGATAACCAGTCATTCGGGAGGTCCTTCATTTCCGGTGTTGGCCCGAAGATCAGAAGTTAACGCGCAAATCCACGCCGTAAGTCTGTGGTGCACCGTATTGACTCACTTCCTCGCCAAAGAAAGGAATGATGTTGGTGCGATACAACTCATCGGTCAAGTTCTTGATCCAGACAGAAGTCATCCAGTTGCTGCCAGGCTGCTCGTAGCTAAGCCGTGCATTGATCAGGCTGTAAGCTTCTTCCTTGTTCCGATTGGAAGGCTGCCAATAAAGCTGATCCTGCCAGTAGTAATTGGTATTGAGCGAGAAGGCATCAGCAAATTTGCCGCTGCCGAAGCTCCAGTCGAAGCCTGCGTTGAACTGGTTATCCGGTGTGCGCTGCAGTTTGTTACCCGAGCTGACCTGACCACTGTTTTCGATGAAGTCAATGTACTCATGGTCTAACATGGAACCACCGGCAAACAGGATAACCCCGCCACCAACAGCCCATTGCAGCTCAACTTCCAGGCCTTTGATTTCCGCATTGGATGCGTTGTCAGTGATGTTACACAGGCAATCCTGGTTGGTTTGCTGTACCTGCAGGTCTTTGTAGTCCATGAAGAACGTAGTAGCGTTCAAGCGCAGACGGCCATCCAGCAGGTTGGCTTTGAAACCGATTTCGTAGTTGGTCACCGTTTCAGGATCGAAGGCAAAGTTGGCACCCTTGACATTGGCAGGCGTATCTTCATAACCACCACCCTTGAAACCAGTGGAAATGCTGCCATACCAGTACCAGACATCCGAAGGCTGGAACTCGATAATGCCCTGGGGTGTGAATTCGCTCCAGGTATCGCCATAGTTGGTAGCGAATGGTCCCGTCAAAGGTGTTGCAGGCGCCGGATCATTCGGATGGAAGCGATCACCGGTGGCCACTTGAATGCCCCTCACGAATCCTTTCTTGTCATCCTCGGTATAACGACCACCAATGGTCACTTTCCAGGCGTCACTGATCTGGAAACCTGCCTGGGCAAATCCGGCCAGGCTGTCCATTTCGCCTTTGTTGTCCCAATGGCTTTCACCACTCAGTGTGGGTAACGCACCGGAAATGCCTTCTGCGATGAAGCGGTCCAACTTGTCCACTTCATCATGCTTGTAATAAGCACCCGCAATCCAGTCCCAACGACTGTCGTTGTTCGAGGTAAAGCGTATTTCCTGGCTATAAGCCTGGATTTCAGCATCTTCGCGAACAGGCTCGGAAAACAGGAAAGTAGCAGCAGTAGCATTAAAAGCCTGGAAGTCGGCAAAGTTGTACGTCTGGTCAAAAGCGTCAGGGCCGGCACCGGTTTGATCATACATCTGCCCTGAGTTCACATCGCGGTAACTCGTTATTGAAGTCAGGTCGAAGCCATCAAATGCCCAGTCAAGGTTCAACGCAATACCGGTGGTGTTCCGGCGGAAATACTGCTGGGTGAAGAAATTATCCCCCGCATATTGCGACCGTTCTGGTATTGAAACCCGGGGATCGGTAAGACCGAGGAATTTACGTAAGGTACTCCAGGGCCGTAAACCAGTCGGGTAAGGATCAGCAACGGCGACCACACTAATGCCGTTGGTTGAGTCTTTGCTGTAATCAATGATTACTTTGGCAGTGAAGTTTCCGTCATCCGGTTGATACAACAACTGCCCGCGGAACTGCGTGGAATCGAGGTTTTCCAGTTCCCGGTCGTTCAACAGGTCATAACCATACCCATCGTGTGTTCTGTGCTGAAAGGAAAAACGCCCCGCCAGATTCTCAGCTACTTTGCCAGTTGCGAAACCGTTCACCAGCACCGAGGCATAGTTTCCGTATGACACCATCACCTGGGCTGAAGGATCAAATTGGGGCGCCTTTGAATAAACACTCAGCGCGCCACCCACCACGTTTTTACCCAGCA
Source organism: Lysobacterales bacterium (assembly GCA_037968555.1). GTDB lineage: Bacteria > Pseudomonadota > Gammaproteobacteria > Xanthomonadales > SZUA-36 > JAWXBM01. Next base: position 3,176 of record JBBKVS010000272.1, read on the forward strand.
ATACACCTTGTGGGCCACGAATGACTTCGATGCGATCAATGTCGAAGAAATCGACGTTGATGTCACCAGTACGACCAATGTACACATCGTCCACAAACATGCCTATGGATGGATCGGCTGTAGGCGAGTCGAGACGTGTATTGGTTACACCGCGGATATTCAGCTCAAGATCCAGCGGTGTGTTGGCTGTCATTGAGAAGGAAGGTGTACTGGTGGCCAGATCGAAAACGCTGAAAATGCGATTGTTTTCGATCATCTGCGAGGTGACCGCGGTTACCGCCAATGGTGTTGTTTGAAGATTTTCCTCACGGCGTTGGGCCGTGACCATTACTTCCTCCAAAGCATTTCCTTTACCTGCTTCCTGTGCCAGGCCTGCCAAAGGCAGACTGGCGAGTGCCAGGAAAATCAGCCCGGCCAAATATTGGGGGCCTGGTTTGGAATTTATAGCCTTGGGGAGTTCACATGCATTTTGGTTCATATCGTGTGCGCTCTCTGTGTTGTGTAGTTCTATTTTGACCTGGTT
>JBBKVS010000273.1:0-3505 GCA_037968555.1 Lysobacterales bacterium
CTGCAGATCGCTGAGCAGGAGTTTTCCACTCTCTCCACTCGCCTGGCTGAAATCTCCGGGTCGGAATTGCCGGCCTTAAGGCAGGAGCTGGACCAGGCAGGCGTGCCCTGGACACCGGGCCGGGTAATGACGCCGGGCAATTGACCTATGCAGTTGCTTATTCGTCATTTCTGCACCAGGTACATCTGCAATTACATACGCATAAACCGCCTGCTGCTGCAGGCGGCTCTGTTGCTGTTCCTGGCCCTACCCAGCCAATCGCTCCGGGCTGAGCAATCCTCCGCCAGCAGCACCAATCAGGCTGTCAGTCCTTCACAGACAAAATCGTCAAAGGCCACGGATGAGGCTGTCATCGAGCTGGAAAGTTTCCAGGTAACCGCCACTCGGCGGCCCTCTCCAGCGCTGGATGTTTCCGAAGCCATCACGCTGATCAAAAAGGCCGAAATCACGCGTAAATCTCCGGATGTTCTGGCTGAAATGTTGCGCGGACAAACTGGTACATTTTTTCAGCAGACCACACCCGGCCAGGGTTTGCCCATCATTCGCGGACTGAAGGGCTCTGAAGTCCTGCACCTGGTGGATGGTATGCGCCTGAACAATGCTTTTTTCCGCAATGCCCCCAATCAGTACCTGGGCCTGGTGGATGCTTTTTCAGTGTCGCAAATCGAAGTTATACGTGGCTCTGCACCGGCCCTACACGGCGCCGACGCCATGGGCGGCGTGGTCCAGGTGGTGACTGCCGAACCCGATTTTTACGGTGAGGAGTGGCTCACTGAAGGTCGAATTTATGGTTCTGTTGACAGCGTCGACCAGGCATATGTTGGCCGCGCCGAAGCCGCCATGGGCAAAACCGGCAACGCACTATCCGCTGGTGTGACCTGGCAGGACCATGGCGATCGAAGCGTTGGCGGCGGCGAAACCATAGTTCCAACCGGCTATCGGGCTCAGGCGGCCGACCTGAAGTGGCGCTATCAAGTGACCGAGCACGGCGAGCTGATGCTATCCGGCCAGGTACTGGAACAGCCCTCAACACCGCGCAGTGACGAGCTGGTACCCGGTTATGGTCAGCCCTTGCCCAGTTCCGATATTTACGAGTTCCAACCGAATCGACGTAGTTTTCTGCATGCCCGTTATCGTCTGCAGTCCCAGTCGAACTGGTTTGAAAGAATGGAGATCCATGTCGCACGGCAGGTCATGACTGATGACCGGCTCAGCCAGGAACGGGGTAGCAGCGAGTTAGTCAAGGAAGCCAACGAAAGCACACTGGATGGTTTCACTCTGCAATTCAATTCACCGTGGAAGTCCGGTGCCGCCAGCAGCAGCGAACTGGTCTGGGGCCTGGAAATCTACCTGGATGAGGTACGCAGCAGTCGACTGCTGACCGACACCGGTACCGGGGTCTCTCAGTCAGCTCGCGGGCGGTTTCCGGACCAGTCCACCATGGACAGCGTCGCCGCCTATGCTGCCAATCGGTGGCAATGGGAGCGCCTGAGCCTGGAGGCAGGATTGCGTTACAGCCGCTTTGATGTGTATTTGCCCGGTAGTAGCAGCACCCCCACCGCACGAGTCAAGCCCGATGACCTGACCGGTGATGTACATGCGTCTGTCGAATTGAGGCCAGGTGTCAAACTGGTCAGCAATATCGGCCGTGGTTTCCGACCACCGAATATTTTTGACCTCGGCACATTGGGTCCACGACCCGGCAATCGCTTCAATCAGCCCAATCCAAACCTCAAGCCGGAAACCGTCTGGAGTTATGACCTGGGCCTGAAAACCGCCTCGACTGCTTTTGAAGCAGAACTCTTTCTGTTTTACTCGGATTACCAGGACAAGATTACCTCGGTGTTTACCGGTGAAACCACGCCGGAAGGTCGTATCATCGTCAGCAGCGCCAATCTCAATAGCGCCACCCTGTACGGTATTGAATCCGGGCTGCGTTGGATTTTAGCACCAGGCTATACCGCTTATGCTGTGATGAACTATACCCGTGGGGAGGAACAGGAAGTGGCACTGGGCACGGTACCGGCTGATCGGGTCCCACCCCTGAACGGACGCCTGGGGCTGACCTGGGAACCCGGCAACGGCTTACGCCTGGAGCCCTGGCTGGATTTCGCCAGCAAACAGGACCGGCTCAGTCCACGAGACCAGGAGGATCCGCGTATTGATCCGAACGGAACCGACGGCTATGTCACATTCAATGTATTGGCCTCATGGCAAATCAATCCACGCCTGGAATTGGGCCTGCGGCTGGAAAACCTGCTGGATGAGCCATACCGTGAGCACGGTTCGGGGCTGGATGCACCTGGCCGCAATTTCGGACTGTGGGCGGATTTTCATTTCTGAGCAGCAGTCGGATCGCTCAAGCTATTTTTTTCCATGATCCGATGCAGGCATCTTTTCGGGTAAACTTCCTCTATGAAATACCGCAGTTTTATCTATCTGTTATTTGCCGTATGTTTGCTCTCCCCGCCACTACAGGCCCAGCCTGTTGGCACACTGGACCTGGCGAACGTCAATCCCGGTGACGGCCTGTACCGCCGGGTACTGGGATCAGTGGGCGTGGGTGCCTCTGGCGTCCCTGTGGCCGGGGGCTACGATGTGGATGGCGATGACCATGCGGACTATGCCTTTGCCGCCCAGCGTGCGGGCGTTACTTTTGGCCGTGATGAAGCCGGGCAGATTTATCTGGTTTTTGGTGATGGGCAGATCAGCGGGCAACTCGACACCGCGACTGACCCTTTCCCCACCAATATCCTGCGCATCAATGGCGCTCAGGAGCACGAAAATGCCGGCAGCGAAATCTGGATGGGTGATGTAACAGGCGATGGCCTGGGTGACCTCATCATCTGCCGGCAGAATTACTCACCTGGTGGCACGCGTACCGGAGCGGGTGCCCTGACCCTGTTGCCGGGCGGCATCGCCCTGCGCAATCTGGCCAGCAGCAATACCACGCTGGATTTGGGCAGTCCTCCGCCTGGTCTGCCCATCGTGAACATTTACGGCGCAAGCTTTCATTCACGATTGTGCATCTGGGCCAGGGCCGGTGATGTCACCGGTGATGGCATCCAGGATCTGGTGATTGGCTCTGACCAAGAAGACAGCAACAACGAAAATCATTCCGGTGCTGTCTACGTACTGCGCGGTGGCAACCATCTCGCCAGCAGCAAGAACATTGATCTGGCTAATTTCCCAGCGGTAGAGCCGGGCAATATTGCCCGCATTAAACCTCCGCTGGGCAGCTCGGAATATCACCTGGGAGCCACCTTACAAGTTGCAGACCTGGACAACAACGGCAAAGCTGAAGTGTTGGCAGCCGCTGCATTGAACCGAGCGGGCGCTGCGCTGCGCCCTGTTGGTGGTACCAGTACTACCACCCATGCCGGTGGAGGTTACAGTGACGGCGGGGATCCCAAAGGCAAGCTGTTTGTGGTATGGGATAACAATTTTAGCGGCACCTGGACACCAAATCCACCTGATTTCCGTATCGGACTGGGGGGCGGCAGCG
>JBBKVS010000274.1:0-3574 GCA_037968555.1 Lysobacterales bacterium
ATCACCATTGAACAACTGGTTTATCACACCAGTGGCATCCGTGATTACCTGACACTGGCTTTTCTGGCCGGCAAGGGCAGCGATGCAGACTACTACACCGATCAATGGGTAATTGATGCACTGGCCCGCCAGCAGGAAACCAATTTCCCGGCTGGTACCCAATTCCTGTACAGCAATTCGGGTTACCTGTTGTTGGCGCACCTGGTCAAACGCGTGACGGGACAAACGCTACGCGAATACAGCGCTGAACATATCTTCGCACCGCTGGGGATGAAGCAAAGCCACTTCCACGATGACAACACCGAAGTCGTGCCGCTACGTGCCACTGGCTATGCACCTGCAGATGAAGGATTTCACATCAGCATGACCACGCTGGACATGGTGGGCGATGGCGGCGTGTTTACCAGCATTGATGAACTGCTGGCCTGGGACCAGAATTACTATCACAACCGCCTGGGTAAGGCTGACCCTGAGCTGATCACCTTGCTCACCACTCCAGCCACCCTGAAGGACGGCACGGCCATTACCTATGCCTTTGGACTGGATGTGGATCAGTATCGCGGCCAGAGAAAAATTGCTCATGGTGGCGCATTTGTCGGCTATCGCACTGCCATTGTGCGCTTTCCCGAACAACAGTTTTCCGTGGCCGTGCTGTGCAATCGCGCCGATGCCAACCCGGAAACCCTGGCCATGAATGTCAGCGACCTGTTGCTGACTGAGGTGCTGGAACCCAACGTCGACAGCGCTGCTCTGCCGGATTTTGCGATGAGAGCTGCGGATTTACAGAAATTCACCGGTGATTTCTGGGAAGCCGATGAAGCCATTGCCGCCGAAACCCAGATCATAGACGGCCAGTTGTGGGCGATACATTCACCGACACGCAAAAATGTCTTGCGGCCGATTGCAGGCCATCGCTTCCAGATGATGGGTGTGCCGGCCAAAGTCTTTGTTGAATTTGACTTTGAGGGCGATAAAGTCAAAACGATGCGGCGCATCATCAACGGTAAGCCACGCGGGGTGTTCAACCCGTTCACACGATTGCAACTAAGGGCTGATCAACTGGCTGAATATGTCGGTGCGTACTACAGTCCGGAACTGCAAACCCAATACGGCTTGACCGTCAACGATGAAAAACTGTGGTTCAGCCTGGACGATGAAGACCCACAGGAACTGACCGCGATGTTTGGTGAAACGTTTGAGAATCCTGATTACGGCGCTTTTAAATTTACCAAGAATTCTGCTGGCCAGGTTGAAGGATTCAAGCTGCAATCGGGCCGGGTGCGAAACCTGGCCTTTACCCGTATCGAGCCATAATCCAGATTATCCGTTCAGCCGACAGGCTGATTGGTGTTGCTTGAAACGATTCCGGCAGTGCTCGTTGAATCGTTGGGTGACCCGGACCCGTCAGCACTGGCACGCACTTCCACGGTGTATTTGCACCGAACATGACCGAACGTGTTTCCAAGTATTCGAATTCATTGAGGTTTCCTGTGCTGCTGCTGGCCGTGTTCGTATGGCTGCAAATCTACGTCCGGGAAAAGGCGCCGAAGACCAGCCGCCCGGGCGGCTAGAAAACCCAGACGAATGGTAGTACCAGCCAGCAAGTAACATTGCAAATGGCAAAAGGCCTGCTATGCTTAAGGTGGACACAAGTTGATTTAGCGCCGCAAGGGAGCGTCGCATCAAACCTGTGAGTTTTTTGGCTGGTCAACGCAGATTGCGTGACTTCTCAAAAAACCAGGGACGGATTTAAGGGGGATTCATTGCATCTTTGTTGCCAGCAGCAACATGGGAACATATGCAATGCAAACCGAAAAAGGGCAACTCTCTTCAAAATATTCTTCGGACCGGTCCTACCCGTACTCTGCACGAAATACCTTTTCTGCCATCTGCCTCCTGATTCTGCTCGGTGCTTTTGTCGCGCCGAATGCCTTGGCCTGTCATAGGGGAAAGGCGCACGGTCCGCATACCTGTGACGGCGATGGCGGCAGTGGTGGTCCTGTGGTTGGCGGACCAACCGTGGCTGGTTTTGTCGGGCCATCGGGTATTGATGATAATTCAGCAAGGGATTGCGAGCCTGCCGGCGAATTGCTTACCACGGGCGGGACTTTTGGCTGCACAACAGAAGCGGTGGACGGTGTGCATCTCTCCACCTTTGCGATGCATTTGCAGGCACGCAAGAAGGATGTAGCCCTTTGTGGTTCATTTGGTGATACCAGGTCGATAGACCAGGTTTCGGCATTACTACCTGGAAGTTATTCCTACGGCTGGACCGATAACTGCGCTGAAGATGGCGCCTGCCGCATCGAGATAAACATGAGCTTCAGTGGCGCGCAGATCAGCTCTGCTACGGGCGGGGCGTCAGACGCGCTGAATGTCCAGATCAGCGGAACCCTGACGGGCAGCCTGGATGGCAACCCCTTTGCTGTGGCACGTGAATTGCCCATCAGCCAGATTACGATGCAGTGGTTCAAGCCTGGGTCAACCGCAGTACAGGCGGTTTGTGACTGGTACCCGCAAAGTGTTGAAATCGGAGCACTGAACTCCGTGGTGTTTGTAACCGAAGCTTTGTAATCGCCGCCCGGGTTCAGCCTTTGGCCTTAAGAAGTTTTTTCGGAGATATTGGGGGTTCTGAAGTGACCGGGTACCAGGAGGGGTCCAGGGATGGATACCTTGGCCGGTTTCTGACCCAGTGATCAAAATTCAGCACTTCGTATGCCTGCGGCATCAGCATCCCCTGCTGGTGCCGCAGGCATTTCAGGCCCGGCTGGTTGATCTCGCAGATTCCTGATAAATGGGACCAGAGAAAAAATTCCGCTGCAAATTACCTCTACTTCTGAGCTATCCGGGAAGTTTTACTCACACCCCAATTATCTTTGCTCATCGCCTCTAATGGAGTCTTGCTATGAAAAATGTATTTCTGATTCTGTTGCTACTGCTGGGCAGCGTACCCTTGCAGGCTTTCGAGAGCCCGCAGGCACTGCAGGACGCTTTTGTGGCGGCCATGCGCGCCCATGATGTCGAGGGCCTGGCGGCCTGCTATACCGAAGACGCCAGCAACTTCACACCCGATCGCCTGATGGGTATCGGGCCGGACTCTGCGCGGGCTTCCTGGGGTGGTTTTTTCGAACAATTCCAGATCATTTCAGTGGAACTCTCAGAGCAGCACCTGGAAGTATCCGGAAATCTGGCCGCCGCATGGGGTTTGGTTACCATTACCGCCCAACCAAAAGCCGGTGGTGACGTCGTGGTCCTGCGAGGACGCTACACGGATGTAGCCAAAAATCTGGATGGCCAATGGCTGTACGTTGCCGACCATGCTTCGTTCCCAACGCCACCTGCGGAGTAGGTCCCTGCGCTTGAATTTTCTGTAATAAGCGCTGATGGACCCCGGATAGAGGCTGCGCCCCTTCCGGGGTGACGGTTGAAAGTTTTGGATGGGTACCAAACCCCTTCCGGGGTGACGATTTAGGGTGTGGATGGTGCCAAGCCCCTTCCGGGGTGACGATTAAGGATTCTGGATGATACCAAGCCCCTTCCGGGGTGACGATCGAGAGTGAATGGCGGTGGCAAT
>JBBKVS010000275.1:0-5717 GCA_037968555.1 Lysobacterales bacterium
AGGCCATTGATGACCACGGCGATACGTTGTTTGCCAGCCTGCTGTTGTTGTCTGGCCCAATGCGCGGCTGCGGCCAACTCGGTGTTTGCATCGGCATAGCCGTGCAGTTGGAGATTGCCTTCAGCTAGCTTGGGTGGTGATGCCTGAATAACAACGCCACGTGATTCCAAGGATTTGAGCAAGGCTTGCTCCAGGCGAGTCAGTTCGTAGAAACCATCAAGCAGCACGGTTTCTGGCAGAGGAAAGGGTAAGGGATCCGATTGCAACAGGATTTCGATCAACAACTCAGTCCAGCCTTCAGCATCGCGCAAATGTTGTTGGCTTAAGGACTCAGTCACGTTTTGGCGGGCTTTGAAAAAAGCTGCATCCAGCCAGAGTTTTTCGTCGGGGGCGTACCATTGTCGCAGCCACTTGTCGGCGGTTCGTGCCAGGCGCCCAGCCAGGCGCTTTTCGGATTCAGGCGACAGTCCGCTGCTTGCAGGCATGGCTTCCTGCCACAGCAACTGCAGGGTAACCGCATCGGCTGGGTTATCCGTAGCAACACCGCGCAACATTTGGATGCGGTTACACAGCTGCTCTACCCACTGCGACAGCACCTGTACCGCGGGCTGCACCAGGACAGCGCCTTCCGGCTGATCACTGAGTGCATCAGCCAGGTGCATGTCCAGGCGGCGCTTATTGGGCACCAGTGTGAGCAGACGGGAGTCCTTGGGACTGTAGATGGTATTCGGTATGTGGTTTCTCCCCTGCACCATTGGCTTTTTGTAGAGCGGGCGCTATTGGTTGTTATCGCAGCTGGTCGATTCTAACAAAGCAAATGGATTATAAGCTTCGGTGTTCGCAAAAATTGAGAACATGGATTCCGGATCTTTGCTACGCAAAGTCCAGAATGACGGTGTTAGAGCGCTGCCGCGCGAATCCCGGAATGACGGTCTAAGGGGCTGCGCGAAGTCTGGAGTGACGTTACAACAACCGTCATTCCAGAATCGAGTGAAACGAGATATCTGGAATCCAGTGTTCGATTCCAAGTTGATCGGTTTCTGGGTTCCGGTTCTTCGCTACGCGAATCCCGGAATGACGGCCTAAGGGGGCTACGCATAGTCCGGAATAAGGTGAGGCCCGGTAGGACTATGCAGTGAATCATTGTAAGAAAATCGACTTGAAGATAGTTGAGCTGACTGAACCAGCAAAAGCTTCGGCTACAATAGCGGCATGTGTGGAAAAGCCTCGGTATCCCATATCTCCTGGAAGCAGGTGTACGAGTATGCCTCTTCTTTTACTGCGCCTGCCGCATTTCCAGCAGATCCTGAAACACGCATCAATGTCTCCCCCTCGCGCCAATTGCGAAAATCTGAGCCGGAATCCATGGTGTGGGAAACCTTACCGGTGATACAGCGTGTGGATGGTGTCGACCAGCCTGGTGCCGCGATTTGGCCATTCATCCCCACCTATTCTGAAGGGCGCTTGCCTTTGAACAAGGAGGGTCGGCTGATATCCACTGCCAACGCGCGCCTGCGTACCGAAGGCAAACCTTTTGCACCGACCTTTATGGGTGCCTGGGGCGCGGCCTGGCGGGTCATCATTGTGGTTTCCTGGTTCTATGAATTTGATAGCCGGGTAAAGCCTCAAATTCCCTATGCTGTGTTTCCACTGGATGCACCTTGCTGGTTAATGGCTGGGTTGGCGCGCAAAACCAAAATGCAGGATGGCAGCAGTCAACTGAGTGTTGCGGTCATTACCGTTGATCCGAACGAGGTACTGAAATCGGTGGGACATCATCGCAGTCCCGCCTTGCTGCGCTCAGGTGAAGAAGCCCGCGTCTGGTTGGGCGGCTCGCGGGAACAAGCGCGCGCTCTGCTCAGGCCGCATGCCAACGAAACCATGGGTGTTGAAGCCATCGACATGGGTATCAAAATACCCGGAAATCAGCGCATAGAATTACCTGATCGATTGGCACAATGGGCGGGTACGGAATAGATCAGTGCTCAAGCCACACAATCGCCTGAGTCTTTGATGCACTGAACTGCGAATTGATTCCGTCGTGCGGCCGGTCCAGGCCTAGCGGTTGGGGTGCCTGCCACCTACTGATTTGGATTTGCGCTTGCTTGTTTCATCAGGCTTGTAATCGATGGTGCTCATGCCATGCCCATGGGCAGGTTCTCTCTTTTCCAGCGCCAACTCCGTGTCGGACAGGATTTTATTGGCCACTATAACGCTGCTTTGCCAATTCGATTCGGTCACTTTGACACGGCTGTTCCGCCAAATATCATCCGTCGCGTGCAAGCGCTCGGAAGAAGAATGGCTGTGCATCATCGCATGCGATTTATGTTGATGTGGAGTACGTTTTCGGGTGTTGTGTTGGTAAATCGGATGGCTGGATTTACGTCCCGTTTTTTTGTTACGAATTACTTTGGCCAGCCAGATTACTACCGCCAAAATCAATACCATTGTTCCTAAAAAGACCAATTCATCCACAATGAGTCACTCCTTAATTCTGATCAAAAAAACATCAGTCAATCGAAGGCGCATCGTTCGCTTCCTCACTACTACAACTAACTGAAAATCCAACTATTCCTGGTAATCAACTGGAACCGGAATTACCAGCCCCAGGGTTGCTTCAGGTCTTTTAGCTCCACATAACGGAACTCAACCTTATGGGATTTGCTCGCCCCATTGGTTGCGCCCTGCTCTTGTTGATCATTGTTGATTGCAGACAGAAACTGTAATTTTTTGCGCAGCTGCCTGGTTTCCGCGCTGCCCAGATTGTCCAGTTGGTCGTGTTGCTCACTGGGATCGCGTAATAAAGGGCGTTTGACTTTCTGATAGGGCATTTCTGTCATGCCGCGATCCACCGGACCATAACGATCTTCAAGCAATGCTCGAATACTGCCGCTGCCAGAGGATTTGCTGTGTTGGACCAACTGCTTGTCACCGATCAATCGATCAGTGAAATTGCGCACCGTGTCAGAAAGGCCCTGTTGCTGGGCATATTGCTGCTGCGCACCAGGCCAGCCCCAAGGTGTGCGCTGATGAATTTTTTCGTGGTGACGCTGCCTTAAGGATTTGATTTCCGGCGCCAGTTCATTTTTGACCTGTCCGTTCTTGGCTCCAGGCTTTTTGGCTGAGTGATTTAGGGCCGCTGCTTTGGCCGCTGCTTTGCGTGCTTCATATTGGATGAGTAAATCTGGATTCTGGGAACGGGTTGCCAGACGTACCACTGTTATAGCTACCAGGCCGATGACCAGGATAGCGAGAATGTAATATAAATAGTCCACCTTGAAAGCCCTTCTATCAACGCGACCCGTGCATGCTCCTAGCTATGACTCACGGATATCGCTATCTGCGAAGCAGGCCCACGATGTAACCGTGGCTGGTAATCGCCGATTAGACTTTCAAATTCCTTTTGATCCCTGTCTATTTGGTTGACTAATCCCCATCTGCCAACCTAGCCAGGCCATAACCGCATATTTGTGAACCAGCTGGTTATGCCGCCTGTGGTCGTTTGATCGCTTGCAAGTGGAAAAGCAGCTATTCAAACGACATATTCAATATACCATAAAGCTTACAAAAAGTTGGAGACCATAATAAATATTTTTAGTGGGTATACTGCATATCTATTTGTTTGTAAAAATAATAATTCCACTGTACGCGGACAATAGGCAGCCAAGTATCGAATGTTTACCCTCAAACCAGGCAATCATTTTTTCAGTCTTACCTGCCCCGCAGCCAAATGCTGACAATCAGGAAATAATCACCTTTAATATGCTATCTCTTAACAGTGACTATCTGCTTAGTGCCCGTATCGGAGTTTTACGCCCTTATATAACTGGCACATGCGTGGCGTTGATATTTACTGTGACAGGCCTGGGTCAGCTCCAGGCTGCTACCGAATCTGCACTGCTGCTGCAACTGCAAACCAGTGCCTTGAGGGGTGATTTGCGGCCGGTTGAGCAGTTGATTGAAAGCCTGGATGAGGCCACGCTGGATGAATTGAGTCTCACCCTGTTGCATCAGTATCAGGCACGTTTTTCTGGGCTTGCTGAAGTTCGTCGGCCTATCAGCGAAATTCCTATGGCCAACCAAACCATCGCGATTTACCAGGATTACTGGAGATCAGCCCTCACTCACTCTTTGAGCCCGGACGAAGCTGAACAATACCTGCAAATTGAGTTGCGGGAATTGTTGCGCAAGGACTATCCCGCATACCAGCCGGGCAACGATGTGTTCTTCCAGTTGCAACAGGCCCTGGCTGTGCAAAGCCTCGGCAGTTCGCTGGCAGATACGCCGCCCTGGCGTGACTTGTACATCTGGAGCCGGCACCACAATCGAATCTTTGAAGTTGAGCTCACCGACATGGTGGAAGAAGTTGAAGTGACCATGATCGATCAACCCCTGGTGCAAGGTTGGCAGCACTTTGCCTCTCTCGACCTCACCGCCACCAGCGGTTGGGCTACAGCAAGTGGTCTGTACTGTCTGTGCTGGTCCTACGACCTGGATTCCGAAGCGTTCAGAGTCAATTGGCTGAAACATGAAACTCGCCACCTGGTGGATTTCAGGGAGTTTCCGGGCTTGCCTGAAGCCGCAATGGAGTATCGCGCCAAGCTGACCGAACTGGCCTTTGCCGGCAACCAGGTTTCGAGTTTATTGCGACATTTCGCCAACAATGGCTCTGACGATAGCCCTTCAGCCCATGCGGTGGCCAATTACCGGGTCAGCCACAATATTTATCATGAAATTTTCCAGCAGGAGATGCCGCAACACCTGGACCCCTGGCAGCTATTGGGGCCTGATCGGGTGGGACCTGCGGCTTTCCGTTTATTGCAGCGGGATACGGCCAAGCTTAGGGAGCAAGCTGTGGCCTTGGCTCCTTGAGTTGATGAAGGGCTGGATTCCGGATCTTTGCTGCGCAAAGTCCAGAATGACGGCGTTAAAAGGTGCGATGCGCGAAGTCCAGAATGACGGCGTTAAAAGGTGCGATGCGCGAAGCCCGGAAAGTCGGCGTTAGAAGGTGCGCTACGCAAAGCCCAGAATGACGGCGTTTAAGGGTGCGCTGCGCAAAGTCCAGAATGACGGCGTTTAAGGGTGCGCTGCGCAAAGTCCAGAATGACGGTGTTAGAGAGTTGCGGCGCGAATCCCGGAAAGACGCTAATAAAACCGTCATTCCAGAATCGAGTGAAACGAGATATCTGGAATCCAGTGTTCGATTCCAGATTGATCGGTTTCTGGGTTCCGGGTCTTCGCTGCGCGAATCCCAGAATGACGGCGTTAAAAGGCGCACACAAAAAAACCACCTTGCGGTGGTTTTGATGTTGTATCGGTTCTTTCACTACCGAAACAGGACTTGGCGTCCCCTACGAGATTCGAACTCGTGTCGCCGCCGTGAAAGGGGCTAACATTTGACTTTGATAGACAACCATTATCATGTAACATCATGTTTTTATGGAAAACATAACAATAGCGGTCTACACTTGTCTACAGGGGAACTTACCTAGGTTACCTAAACCCCTGTCGCCGCCCTAAGCGAATTAGAGAGTGAAATGACCTCATTAAAGCTCAGTTCAAAAGACGTTAGAGATAAGCTTCGGCCGCAGCATGAACCCTACTGGCATGAACTGGACCGAGGCTTCCACTTGGGCTACCGCAAGACCAAAACCGGCGGCACTTGGTATGTTAGGCGATACAACGGCACAGGCTACGTTAAACGGAAGCTGGGAACC
>JBBKVS010000276.1:0-2977 GCA_037968555.1 Lysobacterales bacterium
CAGATCTTTTGCTGGAGTAGTCGTTTTGCCATTCAGGTGAGCGAGTATTTTCCTGATCACAACCGGATCTTCTCGGCAACTGCTCCTGCGTTGCTCTACCTCCTGCATCCCTGCAGTCGAATGCTGGCAATGATCATGCCCAATGTCACCCGTCTTGCCTGTAGGATTTAAACCCCAATCCCTGCCCGAAAATACTGAACCACTACACCGCCCCCTTTTGGGGTTACATCATTTCTAGCTCTCATCCTGTTTGAAAAGCCGTGGATTGGCTTGCACGAACCTCACGATGCGGCGTTCAAGGAAAGAGTTGTTGCCGACGGTGTGTAAATAAATCCAGCCAAGAAATGCTATGACGGCCGCTGCGGCGGTGTCGACGATCAGGTCCCACATGGTGTCGACCAGGCCCGATTTCTGCATGTTCATGCCAAAGGCCTGATCTATTGCAAACTCGAAGATTTCCCACAGCGTGCCCATGCCGACCGCAAACATGAATGCAAACAAGGCGACGAACCGTGGTCGCATGTGGAGATCAACATCGGGCCGCTCATTCAATATGTAAACGAGCAGGAATCCAAAAACGCCTAACAGGAAACCCGAACCGGTGTGGAGCACCGCATCCCACCACCAAAAACGGACGTAGTAGCCGTGCACTTCTCCAAGAAACAGCGATGCGTAAACAAACAGAACCGTAAATAGTTCGAACTCGGGTGGAATGGTTACATTGAAACGTTGCCGGAACAGTAATGGCAATAAAGTGACAACCATAATCGCTACCGTGACGATCGCCGTCATCCAGCGCTGTTGAAAACAAAACAGGATTACGCCCACAAGCAATGTTGCCTGCAGAAAAAGCGTCAGTGTCCTATGCACATTGGGCATGATCAATGCTACGGGTCAGAGTAAAAACTTCTGTTGAGATACAGGTTGAAACGTCCAGGATTCAAGTTGGGGGTGTCCCCAGTCTCTCCAGTCTCTCCAGTCTCCACAAGCTACGTCTCTCGATTGGGTAGGAAAGATGACGGCTCGATTGCGCTGCCTGTTCATAGTTTTGGACCACCCTTGGACCATTTGCAGCTCAGTTCAATACCGTTACCAATGGGTAAAAGCACTGTTTGCAAATCCTGTTTTGATTTTACTGCAGATCTATAAAGCCGGACGTCTGGCCGCGCCGAATCCGGGAATATCATATTGTCTGCAGCGATGATTGCCTCTTCAGAGAGCTTTGGGTAAAACGCTTCAAAGCACGGTAGATAAAGGTCCTTCCAAATATCAAGCAAAACGAAATCGAATTGACCAGTCGCTGCCTTAATTAAATCAATCGCATCACCCAGTTGAAAATCTACTTGCTCAGACAGCCCAGCTTTCCCAATCATATCTCTGGCAGAATCCTGCTTGTTTTTGGCGATTTCAAGCGTGACCAACTTACCACCCACTTGCCGCACTGCGTCGGCCAGGAAAATTGTTGAGTAACCGTAACTGGTCCCAACTTCGAGTACTCGAACAGCATTTCTGGCGATAATAAGACTGTGTAAAAACCAGCCAACTTCCTGTCCAACAGGTAGTAAGAATTCATCCAGTTTAGAAGCAAATTCGTCCCATGCCATAGCCTTGGTGCGTTTGACCTCATCCGCTTCGCGTATCTGGAATTGTTCAAAAACGGATTGTGTAGCCTGGTTCTGGAACTTCATGCCGAACTCCTTCCTGGAAAACTTACAAGCTTAACAGGTAGTCGATCAAGGCCATGGAGCGTATTGTTGAGTCGCCACTTCAGCTCGCCAGTCAGCTTGATGCGCTCAACTCTTTCGATTAGAGAATCCCGCAGATGACGCGGCCAAGTGGACCTTGGTCAATTTCATCCGGGGTACAGGCGACGTACCATGCGTTTTTCGGGAAAGTGGACTGCCTGGTCATCAGTCTAGTAGGGAAGTCCTACGTAGTTTTCTGCCAATACTTTTTGCGCAGCCTGCGAGGTCTTCAGGTATTCGAATTCAGCTTGCTGCAAGCGTACATCAAAAAGCTGATGGTCCGGGAAGCGGTGCAACAGCTTGGTCATCCACCAGGAGAAGCGTTCCGCTTTCCAAACCCTGGCCAGCGCGGTTTTTGAATAATCGGTCAAGCCCTGTTCCTGGTCTTTAGTGAAGTACCGAATCAAGGCTCTGGACAGGTAATACACATCGGAAGCTGCAAGGTTCAGGCCTTTGGCTCCGGTTGGCGGCACGATGTGCGCGGCATCGCCGGCAAGGAACAGCCTGTTCCAGGACATCGGCTCGCAGACGAAGCTGCGCAAGGGCGCGATTGATTTTTCAATAGAGGGTCCCATAATCAGCGCGCTGGCTACATCGCGAGGAAGGCGCGATTTCAATTCGCTCCAGAAGCGATCGTCGCTCCAGTCTGCAACATGGTCGTCGATCGGGCATTGCACATAGTAGCGGCTGAGGCGGCGTGAGCGCAGCGAACAAAGTGCAAAGCCGTCCTCATGACTGGCGTAAATCAGCTCATCAGCCACCGGTGGTGTTTCGGAAAGAATACCCAGCCAGCCGAAAGGATAGGTCAGTTCACAGTCTTTGCGGATAGCGTCCGGAAGCGCCTGGCGACTGGGCCCATGATAACCATCGCAGCCGGCGATAAATTCGGCCGCAATTTCTTGCGTCTGTCCGTTTTGGTCGAAGGTAACCCTTGGCTTGTCAGTGTCGAGATCGTGCAGCGTGACATTCTCGGCTTCGTGAATGATCACGGCATTGTCAGCATCCAGCGCCTCGTACAGATCACGAGTGACCTCGGTCTGGCCGTACACCGTTACATTTTTGCCGTCGGTGAGATCGGCGAGGTCGATATGACATCGCTCGCCGTGAAATGCGATGTTGAATCCGGCGTGGGGTTCGCCCTCGGTATTCAAGCGCTGGTCGACACCCGCTTCGCGCAAAAGATCAACCAGACCCTGTTCGAGAACCCCGGCCCGGATTCGGCTCAGCACGTA
>JBBKVS010000277.1:0-5185 GCA_037968555.1 Lysobacterales bacterium
GTGCGTTACGGCATGTTGAACGCCAATCATTGGGTGCGACAGATCAGTAATATCGTGGAAATCAAAATCCAGGAAATTGACCTCGAAGGGGAAAAACGGGTAGCCGCGAAAGCTGCCATTGAGAACATCCTCGATACCCTGCTCACTGCAGCCGATAACTACATCCGTGAAAAGCATACGACGGGTGATTGGTGGGACCGGACCACCGGACGCGTCAAGGAGAGCATGCGCAACACCATGATGGACATTGACACCGTTAAGGCGGGGATACCGGAATATGCCGACCAGATTCTGGACGAGTTGGAGAAGCCGCAAACACGAGAGGAAATCAATGCCTTTCTGGCTGACTTTGTCAGTGATTTCGCAACCACATCGTTTGGCGTCATCGATGACACCATCCGTGATGTTGCGCGTCAACGGCACGGCTGTGAAGGCACGATCAGCCATTGTAAGTCGGTCATCAGGGATCGAGTGGACAAAGTCGATGAGCAGGCACGAATCAGTGCGTTGCTGACCTTGCTTTGCGCGGCTTTGATGCTCTGGCTGGTGAGCCGGGATCAGGGCGAGCGTAATCCCTTGATGTGGATGCTGCTGTGTGGCGCAGCACTGATCTTGCTGCTCTGTGGTTTGTTCACGCCCATGCTGGAAGTGGAAGCGCAGATCACGCAGTTGCGATTCATGTTATTGGGCCACCCGGTCGAGTTCTTCAACGAAGTACTGTATTTCCAGAGTAAAAGCATATTCGATGTGGTTTCCATCCTGATGGCCAAACGTGAGGCGGACATGATGCTCGTCGGCGTTTTACTGGTGACCTTCAGTGTGGTTTTCCCGATGCTGAAATTGTTGGCATCGGCTGTGTATATCTACAGTACCGGCGCCCTGCGCGAGAATGCCCTGGTTAAATTCTTTGCCTTGAAGTCCGGCAAGTGGTCGATGGCGGACGTCATGGTGATTGCCATCCTGATGACTTACATCGGCTTCAACGGCATGATCTCAAGCCAGCTGGATCTCATTTCCCGAGGCGCGGTCGCTTCCGATATGTCCGTACTCACAACCAACGGAACGGCCCTGCAGCCGGGGTTCTTCATGTTCCTGGCGTTCTGCGTGTTCAGTCTGTTTCTGTCCAGCTTGATGGAAGATAAATAAACGGTTCAAATCCAATTTAGAGGCAGTTGAGGGTTTGCTGGCAAATGTGAAATTGGATTCAAGCCAGTAAGAGCTGCTTTAATAAAGGTCAAATTAGTAGCAATATATTAATTCGTATAACCAGACCTTGCGGAGGAAATCGATATGCCAACGGAAACTGTATTGTTAAGTTTGGAAAACCCGGTGTTTGCCACTTACGCGCTGACCGCTTCGATTATGCTGCTGAAACTGCTTTTGCAGCCTTGGGTTACGGTGCAGCGCATGTTAAAAGTAAAGGGTGGTTTTCGTAGCCCTGAGGATCTGAAAAAAAGCCCGGTAAACCCCAACCCAGATCCTGGCCAACTGCTGCCAAACGAATATGTAGAACGCTCCCGTCGTATGAATCTGAATGACCTCGAAAGCATTCCGGCTTTTCTGGCTGCAGGCTTGCTGTTTGTGCTGGTGAGTCCACCACTTCTGTTGGCCCAAATACTGCTCTGGACCTATGTTGCTGCCAGAGCCGCACATATGGTTGCCTACGCCACTGCCCAGCTGCACGATGTCCGCGCCACATTCTGGACCTTCAGTTCAGTATCGATACTGGTGATGGTGATTTACACTTTGGTGAGGGTTTTAACCTACTGAATCCATGCGTTCGTTTAACAGCTATTGACACTCGGTCAATTCAAAGGCTTTTCAAATTCTGCTGCAGGGGTATGATGGAAGGTCTTGGTA
The DNA here is from genome assembly GCA_037968555.1 of Lysobacterales bacterium. Classification (GTDB taxonomy): domain Bacteria; phylum Pseudomonadota; class Gammaproteobacteria; order Xanthomonadales; family SZUA-36; genus JAWXBM01. The sequence goes on from JBBKVS010000277.1 coordinate 1,861, forward strand.
AGGGATTATCAGGATTTTTTGGACGGACCCAGCTAGGGGGCTATTATATGAATCGCTTGTCAAAACACCTCATTCTTGTTGTCATCGCATCGCTTTTCAGCGCCTCTTTGCAGGCCCAAACCGTGGTGCGTGGCCCTTATCTCCAACTGCAGACTGCTGATGGCATGACCATACACTGGCGCACCGACGTGGCCACTGATTCGGTTGTCCGGTTCGGAACCAGTTCTGGCAATCTGAACAATACGGTTACTGTGAATGGGTCCACCACCGAACACGCGGTAAGGCTCAGTGGCTTGAACCCTGCTCAACAGTATTATTATTCGGTGGGTGACAGTATCGCTACCCTGGCGGGCGATGCCAGCTATCATTTTTATACGGCTCCGGTCAGCGGCGCGGCTGCTGACACCCGCATCTGGGTGATTGGAGATTCCGGTACGGCCAACAGCAATGCGCGTGCGGTGCGGGATGCATTCAAAGCCTGGTCTGCCTCCGATCCGGCCGATTTCTGGCTGATGCTGGGCGATAATGCCTACGATAACGGCACCGATGCTGAGTTCCAGGCTGCGGTTTTCAACACCTACCCCGAGTTGCTGCGGCAATTGCCCTTATGGGCAACCCTGGGTAATCACGATGGCCACAGCGCCGATTCCGGTACCCAGTCCGGGCCTTATTACGATATTTTCAATCTGCCCAAAGACGCCGAGGCAGGCGGACTGGCTTCTTTTACCGAAGCCTATTACTCCTTCGATTACGCCAATATTCATTTTATCTGCCTGGATTCCTACGACAGCAGCCGCGCCGTCAATGGCAGCATGCTGCAGTGGCTGGAAAGCGATCTGGCACTGAACACCCAACCCTGGGTGATTGCCTTCTGGCATCACCCGCCCTATACCAAGGGTTCGCACAATTCGGATACCGAAGGCCAGCTGATCGACATGCGGCAAAATGCTTTGCCGATACTGGAAGCCTGGGGTGTGGATCTGATCATGACCGGCCACAGCCACACTTATGAGCGCTCCTACCTGATTGATGGTCATTACGGCAGTTCCGGCACCCTGGATCCGGTGAACAACGTGCTCAACCCCGGTGATGGCAGTGTCAGTGGTGACGGTGCCTATGAGAAACCGGACATCATTGCGGCACAGAATGCCGGTGCTGTGTACGCCGTTGCCGGTAGCTCCGGCAAAGTGTCCCTCGGCTATCCGCTGAACCACCCGGCCATGTTCATCAGCCTCGAATCCCTGGGTTCCATGGTGCTGGATGTTTCGGGTAACCGGCTGGATGCGGTATTTCTCGACCAGACTGGCAGTGTAAGAGATGAATTCACGTTGCTCAAAACACCGGATATAGACCCACCATTGATTTCCGGCGCTGCCGCGGAAGATGCCAGCCATGTGCGGGTGGATTTCAATGAAGCGGTGAATGCTTCAGATGCCACCAATACAGCCAACTACACCATTGCCGGTTTGAGTATCAGCCAGGCTCAACTGCTCAGCGGCGATCGCAGTGTGCGGCTGACCACCAGCGCCATGACCAGCGGCAGCAGTTACACCTTGCAGGTCAGCAATGTACGCGACCTGGTGGGCAATACCATTCTGCCGAACAGCTCTGCCAATTTTGATTTCTTCAATGTCATGACGCAGGCATTCCAGGACGGCGTGTTACCGAATCCGGGTTATGACGGCACGCGTGATGCCTATATCCGTCAAGCCTCGGCCACCACGGCCCACGGACTCGAAACGACGCTGCAAATGGATGGCGACGAACCGTCAGGGGCGGGTACCGATATGAGTATCGTCGCTGCCTGGGACCTGAGTAGCATTCCGCTGGACGCCATTGTTGAAGCAGCTCATTTGGAATTCACGGTGACCAATATCAGTAACGGGGTGTACAACTGTTACAGCCTGGAGCGCGCCTGGGTGGAAGCACAAGTGACCTGGAACCAGGCAGCCAACGGATCGCCCTGGGGTACCGCAGGTGCGAATGCCGCCAGCGATCGCGGTGGCTCTGTGCTTTGCACGGTGAATGCTTCGAGTACCGGTTTGCTGTCAGTCAGTCTGACCGCAGCTGGTTTGGCGCAGGTGCAGGATTGGGTGAATAATCCGGGCGGCAATTACGGCCTGATCATCGCCCATCCGACTACCAGTGATGGCGCGGATTTCCACTCACGTGAATCCAGCACAACCACGGCACGGCCCAAACTGGAAGTGACTTACCGGATAGCCGATCCTGAGGTCAATATTGATCCCGTTGCTGACTTTACCTATTCATGTACCGATTTGGTTTGCGATTTCACCGATGCATCCAGCGACAGCGATGGCAGCTTGGCCAGCTGGGCCTGGGACTTCGGTGATGGCGCGACTTCAACGGCACAGCATCCCTCACACAGCTACGCCGCTGGTGGTAATTACACGGTCAGCCTGACGGTTACTGACAACGATAGCGGTACTGATGCCACATCCAACGGGATTACCGTCAGCGTAGCGCCCACATCTATCGACCAGTTTGCACAGGCCGATCTGCCGGTCGCTGGCCAGATTACGGCAAGCTATGTTGCGACACAGTCCGATGACAACAACAGCCAGGAAATCAGGGAAATCGAAAGTGGCGGCAAGAAGAGCCAGCGCTACAGCTACCTGGAGCACGTTTGGCAGTTTACTGTCGCACCGGGATCCTCTGTGACTCTGTTTGCCAATGCCTGGTCCAGCGGCTCCAGTGATGGCGACACTTTTGTGTTGGCCTGGTCCAGTAACAGTTCGACCTTCAACAACCTGTTCACCGTCAGCAGCACCAGTTCTGGCAATGTGCAGTCGGCTAGCATACCGGCCAGTGGCACGATTTACATTCGTGTGAAGGATACGAACCAGGCACAGGGTAACAATAGCCTCGACAGCATATTCGTTGACCAGTTGATGATTCGTACAGGCGATGCGACTCCGGTTGATCCGCCTACGGCTCCAGTCGCGCTGGGCGTGGCCAGTACCAGCAGCCAATCCATCAGCCTGGTGTGGCAGCATCCCGAGCCGGATGAGTCCGGTTTTGAGCTGCAGCGTTCACCCTCGGGTAGCGGCAGCTGGGTGCAGGTTGCAGAGCCAGCGGCTGGCAGCAGCAGTTATACCGACAACGGCCTCAACCCGGGAACCAGCTACTTCTATCGCTTGCGGGCAGTGAATTTCGGCGGTGAGTCCGCCTGGTCCAATATTGCCAACGGCACAACGGCCAGCGCACCGGCCATCAGTCTGTCGGCACAAGGTCAGGTCAATAAAGGCAAACACGAGGTGACTCTGCAGTGGTCCGGTGCCAGTGGCAGTTTGATTGATGTGGT
>JBBKVS010000278.1:0-21249 GCA_037968555.1 Lysobacterales bacterium
CTTGACAAGCAAGGCCAAGCCTTTTAATTTTGAATATTGTTCAATTAGAGCGAATGTTGTGTTCTATAATCTACGGCACAGTGGTCGCTTTTTAAACGCAGATTGACTCCCTTATCGGAGTTCACCCCACTGAACCAAGCACAATGGAGCAGCACGATGTCAGAACAAACCGGGAAGAAGCCCAATTTTGATCCAATCAAACTAGAGCAAGTCGATGTAAATAAAGATTACCCGATGGAGCCCGACGAGTTTGAGATCCTGTATAAGCACAATTGCTACTGCCATATGGCACATGTGTCCCAGTACGGTTACCCAATTGTTACACCGATGTTCTACGTGGTCCTGGAAGACGGTTATATGTACATCAGCAGCGTGCAGAAATACCGTAAGAAGATAGACCACCTTATTGCCAATCCCAAGATTTCGGTCAGCATCTCCAATGATGGAACAAATGCCAGGCGTCAAAAATCAATCCAGATCATCGGCAATGCGGAAATCTCCTTTGATCAGGAGCTGTTGACCAAAGTGCACTGGGCCATTATTGATAAATACTGGTCCGACCTCAAAGGCAATGATGAATTGCGCGCGGCTGCATTTAAAGGCGTGCACACGCCTAACAGAGCCATTATCAAAGTCATTCCAAATAAAACTTCACCAACATCCTGGGATTTCGGCAAGATGGTTGATATGTATGAGCGGGGTGTTTGGTTCAATGAGACTTATGAGATGTCCAAACCGTTCGACGTCCGATAACAGCCAAAGACATTTCTCCATCAAGCGCAAAAGCCCACTTCAGGTCTGGCTGTTCCACTTTGCTGCATCGATGTTGGAGCGTGATTGAAAGCGCTCAAAATGGTGCTCAGCGTATCCAGGTGAGACAGTTAAAAGGGCATTGCAAAAGATGAATTTTCAACTCAGTGATGAACAGAAGGAGTTGCGTGATAGCGTTCGTCGCTATGCGCAAGAGCGGCTTACCCCCATCGCCGAAGAGATTGAGCAATCGGGTGAGCCGCCTTCGCATGAGCTGATCAAGGAATTTGCCGACATGGGTTATCTCGGGGTCAATATCCCGGAAGACCTGGGCGGCCAGGGTCTGGGTAATCTCGAGGCCCTGATTGTCATCGAAGAACTGGGCCGGATTTCCTCCGCCGTTGGTTTTCCGGTGTTTGAATCCTGTGTCGGACCGGTACGTGCCATCGAAAAATTTGCTTCGCGGGAATTAGCCGAAGCAGTGGTTCCGGCTGTATGTGCCGGCGAAAAAGTCGTGGCTATTGCCATGTCTGAGCCATCCGCTGGGTCTGCGCTTACCGACCTCAAAACGCGTGCCGAGATTCGTGGCAACGAAGTCGTTCTCAACGGCAGCAAGCGTTGGTGTTCCGGCGGCGGCCATGCGGACGGATACCTGGTGTATTGCCGGTTCACCGACCAGCCGGGGGCCAAGGCCATTGGTGCTGTATACGTGGAAAAGGAGGCCGAAGGTCTGACATTTGGTCGCCCGGAACGCCTGATGGGCTTCCGTGGAGTTCCCTCCAGTGATTTGTTCTTCGATAACGTAGTTGTGCCTTTGCGCAACGTCGTGGTGCCGGAAGGTGGTTTCAAGAAGCTCATGGAAGCCTTCGACCTTGAGCGTTGTGGTAACGCCACCATGGCGCTGGCTCAGGCCACGGCGGCATTGGATGATATTTGCGCCTACGTGCAGGAACGTGAACAGTTCGGCAAGCCCATCGTGGATTTTCAGGCCGTACAAATCAAGCTGGCCGAAATGAAAATGCAGGTGGATGCAGCACGCTTATTGATCTGGCGTGCAGCCGTTGATGCCGAACAGGGTTTTCCCAGTATCAGTGCATCCAGTGTAGCCAAATGTTTTGCCAACGAAACCGCCCGAACGGTTACCGGCAACGCTTTGCAGCTGATGGGAGGCTATGGCTATTCCAAGGAATATCCCATGGAACGCCGCTTTCGTGATGCCTGGGGTTGGGGCATTGCGGGAGGAGCGATTGATATCCAGAAAATCAATATCGCCAGTGCCATGATTGGCCGACGGTTTGATCAGCGCAAGTAAAGGCTTTTAGTTCAGCAGATCTTTTTGCGTTAACCCGCATATTGCAACAGGGATCTGGAATTTACGGCTTAGTCGTTTACCGGGTAAATCTGCTCCTGTTGGGCCGATCGTTGGCGCAGACCAGCGGAAACCCTGAATGCCGTGTTGCCCGCTTCGGCCAGGGCATCGCAGCTGGCAACAAAAGCAGAAAGACCGAGCGTATCGATCAGCGACAACACGCCGCCCGTGTAGCTGGGAAAGCCCCAGCCGAAGATGGACACCAGGTCTGCTTTGACTGGATCCGTTTCACCCTGTTGCCAGCATTCCGCTGCTGCCAGCGCCTGGGCATAAATCAGTTGTTGCCGCAGCACTGCAGCATCTGCCAAGGCGGTATTGGCCTGGTACTTTGTGTTATCAATTTTTGCCATCGCCAGCGGGCCTTGCTCCATGCCGGCAGCCAAAGCGACATTCTCAATCAGCACTGTCTTGATGCCGGCTTCAGCCAAGGCGACACCCTGTTCGATGTAGGCGGTTACGCAGCGTTGTTTCAGCGGTTCAGCCTGGGCATCTGAAAGAATGTCCTCACGACTCTGCTTGCCTCGATTGAGGAACAGGGTACGTATCAAATTGCGCGCCACCGGATCCATGGTCAGGGCGGCGAATTCCCGGGTTTCAATTTTCAGTGCCGCGTCCATGGAGTTCACGGTGGTGCCATTGAACAAGGCATTCAAGGCGGCAATCGGGGCCGGATAATTGTGCTGAAATTTTGCGCTGATGCGGCCTGTCATCTGCTGAAACAGGCCGCCTATGCTCATGTCATTGAGTTTGGAGCCACCCGGGATACGGAAACCTTTTTTGTCCCAGGCCTGTTCCGCGCTGCCGCCATTCAAAACCCACTGTTCGGCGCGTTGCAGCAGTTCTTCCTGCGGTGCGATCTCATGCACAATTCCAAGCTTTAATGCTTCCTCAGGTGCCAGGCGTTTGCTCCATATGATCAGGTCAGCAGCCTGTTTCAAACCTATCAGGCGCGGCAGGCGTTGCGTGCCACCACCTCCGGGAATCAAGCCCAGGCTGACTTCCGGTAAGCCGATTAGAATTTTCGGGTCATCTGCGACCACCCGGTAGTGACAGGCGAGTGCCAGTTCCAGACCGCCACCCAGAGCAGTGCCATTGATGGCAACCGCGACCGGCTTGCCGCAGGTTTCCAGTTTCCTGAGCGATTCGGTAAACGTGCGTGACTCGCTGTAAGCCTGCTCGGCGCTGCGTTTGGCCGCATAGTAATTGACGATTCGGTTCAGGTCGCCGCCCGCCATGAAAGAGTCTTTACCTGAGTGAATCACGGCACCTACAGCCTGCTCGTCTGCGGCCAGCTGCTCCGCCACGGCTCCCACTTCGCGATGCAGTTCGGGGGTAAGCACATTCACCGGCCGGTCTTGCACATTGATGGTGATAAACACCACGCCGTTTTCAGCGCGACGATAAGTCAGGGTTTGCATTGTTGTTGTGTTATCCATTTCTCAAACCCGCTCGATGATGGTAGCTGTGCCCATACCGGCGCCTACGCATAAGTTCACCAGGCCGGTGCTTAGATCACGCCGTTCCATTTCATCCAGCAGCGTACCCAGAATCATCACACCAGTGGCGCCAATCGGGTGTCCCATGGCAATTGCGCCACCGTTGACATTGATGCGGTCGTGCGGAATATCCATTTCCTGCATGAACAACAGCACCACCGAGGCAAAGGCTTCGTTCAGCTCAAACAGGTCGATATCCGACTTGTTCATGCCGGCTTTTTTCAAGGCCAATTGAGCAGAAGGAGTGGGACCGGTCAGCATCAAGGTGGGGTCGGTGCCGATGGAAGCGCAGGCACGAATACGCGCCCGTGGTTTTAAGCCCAGTTGTTCACCCATGGCAGCGCTGCCAATTAGCGCCCCACCGGCACCATCCACAATACCGCTGGAATTGCCGGCCGTATGCAGGTGTTCGATTTTTGCTACCTGGGGGTATTTCTGGATGGCTTGCTGATCAAAACCCATATCGCCGATAAAAGTAAATGCTGGCGGTAGTTTTGCCAGGGATTCAATGGTGGTTGAGGGGCGAATGGCTTCATCTCTTTGAAGCAGGGTCAGGCCCAGGCTGTCGACTACCGGGATGACCGAGCGATCAAAATAGCCCTGTTCCCAGGCTGCCGCTGCACGCTGCTGACTGCTGGCGGCATAGCCGTCCAGATCCTCTCGCGTATAGCCATGCAGGGTGGCGATCAGGTCGGCAGAGATACCTTGCGGTACAAAATAGATTTTATAGGCCAGTGCCGGGTCTGATGACCAGGCGCCCCCGGAGGATCCGAGCGGTATCCGCGACATGCTTTCCACCCCGCAGGCAATCACCAGTTCGCACTGTCCCGACATGACTTTTGCCGCAGACAGATTGACAGCTTCAAGACCCGATGAGCAGAAGCGATGGATTTGCTGGCCGGGTACGGAGAGGTGGTAATCGGCTGCCAGGCAAGCAGAACGCCCAATGGCGCTGCCTTGTTCCCCAATAGGTGAACCGCAGCCCGCGATTACATCTTCTACCAGGGAGGTATCCAGTTTGTTTCGGTCACGCAGGCCGCGCAAAACCTGCGCGAGCATTTCAACCGGGGATACCGGGTGTAAGGATCCATCCGGTCGGCCTTTGCCGCGGGGCGTACGGATATGATCAAAAATATAGGCTTCGGGCATGGTATTACCTTGATATGTGACAGCCAGAACACCTCAAGCCGTGGCTTGAATGGATCACCAATGAACCTGGGAAATGGCTGGATAGTCTTGTTCCGAATATAAAGCTAACATATTTTTTGTATAAAGTTCAAAAACTGATAGCATGGAAGTTTGTGGAATGGCCTGAAATGCGCAGCAGCGGCAGGTGGACGCAGGCAAGACTAGCGATTTTTTATAGCTTGCGATCAATCGAACGGCGGTGCAATTCGCGAGATCCTGGCCTGAAGTAGGGAGAAAAATATGCAGTTGAAGGACAAAGTGGCACTGATAACGGGCGGGGCATCCGGTTTGGGACGTGCCACCGTGGAACGATTTTTGGCCCAAGGTGCCCGGGTGGCGATTTTTGACTTTAATGAGGAGGAAGGCCAGGCAGCAGAAAATGAGTTGGGCGACCAGGTCATATTCTGTGCCGTTGATGTCGCCGATGACGATGCGATTGCAGCCGGTATTGACCGGGTGATGGAGTCTTTTGGGGCCATTCATATTTGCGTCAACTGCGCAGGCAGGGGCGGCGGCGCCACCAAAACCCTGGGGAAAAACGGTCGGTTTCCAATCAAATTGTTTCGCGAGGTGCTCAACATCAACCTGGTAGGCACCTTCAGTGTGTTGAGCCAGGCTGCGGAGAAAATGGCACTCAACGAACCGGGTGAAAATGGCGAGCGCGGGGTCATCATCAACACCGCATCGATTGCTGCTTTTGAAGGTCAACGAGGTCAGGTGGCCTACAGCGCCAGCAAGGGTGGGCTGATCAGTATGACCTTACCGATCGCGCGTGACCTGGCGTATTACGGTATCCGCATTGTCACCATTGCTCCGGGTGTATTCGAAACGCCCATTCTGCAAAACCTGAGCCCGGAAATGAAGCAGGGCCTGGCCAAGGATATTCCGTTTCCACCGCGGCTGGGAGACTCCAAAGAGTTTGGCCAACTGGCACAGCAGATTGTTGAAAATGCCTATATCAATGGCGAAACCATTCGCCTGGACGGCGCCCTGCGCATGTCTTGATCAAAATCACTGACTGAATCAGGAGAACCGGGACCGATGAAAGAAGCAAAGGAAGAAATCCAACGACTGTTGAATGAATATTGTTACTGCATAGACCAGGGAAACCTGGACGGTTTTGCCAGCCTGTTTGAACATGGCAGTTTTGGTGTTATCGGTGACCCCGGTGGCCCCTGTGTTGGCAAAGCTGCGGTGCTTGAGTTTTTGCAGAATGTCATTCTTTACGATGGCAAACCGCATACCAAGCATGTCGTCAGCAATGTGCAAATTGATGTGGATGAGGACGGCACAAAAGCGACAGCACAGAGCTACCTGATCCTGTTCCAGGTTTTGCCCGATTTTCCCATGCAGGCCATTTTCGGCGGCCACTACTACGATAAGTTTGAGCGTCGCGAAGACGGTTGGTGTTTCGTCAGCCGGGAAATTTCTCCCGACCTGGTGGGGGATTTGAGCCGACATCGCGCCGATCTGGCCTGAGCGGTATCAATTCAACAGACTACAGGAGGTTTGTATCAATGCCCGTATGAAAAAATGTTGGTGGCTGCTGCTGGCTGGCGCTTTGAATTCGGCTGTCTATGCCGAATCGGCCGTGTTTACCGAACAGCAAGCGGAGCTGGGGAAAGCCCTTTATGACCGGCAGTGCGCTGAATGCCACCACATGAGCTTGCGGGGTTCCGGGCACGGCAGTGAATTGGCCGGCCCTAATTTCCGCCTGCGTTGGGAGCAAAGCAGCGTGGCTGATTTGTTGAGCTACACACGTCAAAGAATGCCGCCCACTCAGCCCGACTCCCTGTCAACTGACAATTATGAAGCGCTTCTGGCGCATATTCTCAAGACCAACGGTGCGGTGGGTGGTGATACTGCCTTGCGCGCCGATGCTGGAGTTCTGATCGGCGCAGCCATCATGGGTGAAGACTGGGAACCCGACACAGTAGATTCCGCGCCGGTGGGTTCAAATCCGGTGTGGGAGAGCTGGGAAGGCGCAGGCTCCGTTGCAGCGGCCGCACAACAGGCAGCAGGTTTCATTAACCGCAAGATAGAGAATTTTCGACCAGTGACCGATGCCTTGTTATACCAACCGCCGCCGGAGGATTGGCTAAGCTGGCGTCGTACGCTGGATGGTAAAGGCTACAGCCCATTGGCTCAGGTGAACACCGACAATGTTTCTGAGCTCAGGTTGGCCTGGGTTCTGACCATGCACGAAGGCAGTAACCAGGTCACACCCCTGGTACACGATGGTGTGATGTATTTGACGCATCCTGGAAATATTGTTCAGGCCATAGCAGCCGATACGGGCGAACTGATCTGGGAGTATGCCTACGCATTTCCACCGGAGGCCAAGACTCTGGGCGGCCCCACACGCAATATTGCAATCTACGGTGACCGGATCTTCATGGCTACCTACGACGCCGCTTTGGTGGCCCTGGATGCCCGCACCGGACAGTTGTTGTGGCGCAAGGTCAAAGCCGATTTTACCAAGGGCTTTACCCATACCAGCGGGCCTGTCGTGGGGGGTGGAGTCGTGATCAGTGGTATCAACGGCTGTGAGCGTTTCAAGCAGGAAGGCTGCTTCATTACCGGCCATGACCCGATAAGCGGTGAAGAGTTGTGGCGCACTTCAACCATCGCCCTGCCGGGAGACCCGAATGACAGCAGTTGGGCTGGTTTACCGATTGAATTGAGGGCCGGAGGAGATACCTGGATACCGGGCAGTTACGATCCGGATCTGGAGCTGTTTTACATCGGAACCGCCCAGGCCAAGCCTTGGGTGGCCGCCAGTCGCGGCATGTCGCCCCTGGACGAAGCGCTGTATACCAACTCTACCCTGGCAATAAATCCCCGCAGCGGCAAAATCGAATGGTATTTCCAGCATATCCCGGGTGAAACCCTGGACATGGAAGTGGGTTTTGAACGCGTGCTGGTGGATCTGGAGGGGCGGCAATGGGTGGTTACCATTGGCAAGGATGGCATCCTGTGGAAACTGGATCGGCAAACCGGTGAATTCGATAGCTTCGTGGATACCATGAACCAGACCATTTTCGAACCGCTGGATCACCAAACCGGCAAACTGAAATACCGCCAGGATATTATCGATGCAGAAATCGGCGACGTCGTTTCAGCCTGCCCGGGCATCTACGGCGGGCATAACTGGCAGGCAACGGCATACAGCCCTGAAACACACAGCCTGATCATTCCACTGCACCAGCTCTGCGTTGATATGGTGGGGCGTGAAGTGCAGAAAGTGGAAGGTTACGGTGGCTACGGTGGTGAATCCCGTATCTATGAGATGCCAGGCAGTAAAGGTATGTTGGGGCGGCTCAGTTCCTATGACCTGAACACACTGAAGCAGCGCTGGAACCATGAGCAGCGTGCCCTGTTCCTGACAGCGGTACTGACCACCGGGGGCGGATTGGCATTTGTTGGTGACCTGGATCGTTACTTCAAGGCCTTCGATGTGAATACCGGCAAACAGTTATGGCAAAGTCGTTTGGGTGCAGCCTTGCACGGCTTTCCAATCAGCTTTGCGGTGGATGGCAGGCAGTACATCGCGGTACCTACCGGTATGGGCGTATTCAAGTTGATGACAGCCAAGCAAAGCCCGGACATTTATCAACCCAATGGTGGCAATGCCTTGTATGTATTTGCCTTGCCGGAGGATTGATTCCTCAATCCGTTGGGTCCAGAACCACCACCGGAATTTGCCGGGATGTGGCCTTCTGGTAATCATTATAGGGTGGGTAAATTACCGCCAGCTGCTGCCACAGGCTTGCACGCTCTTCACCCTGGGCATCCCGCGCAGTCACTTGATAGTGCTCGCTGGCCACCTGAATTTTACATTCAGGTGCAGCCTGCAGGTTGAGGTACCAGGCCGGGTGCTTGGGCGCGCCGCCCTTGGAAGCGATGATGACAAAGCTGTTGCCATGTTTGCCGTAAATCAGTGGCTGAACACTGGTCTTGCCGGTTTTGCGGCCGCGTGTGGAGAGCAGGAGGGTTGGCAGTAATCCGGGTCCCCCTACGGCTGTTGAGTCCCACAGGTGGCCCTTTTCCGGTTCGGACCGGTATAAGGCTACGTGCTGGTCAACCCAGCTGGGTCTACTGTCTTTGGTGTCGTTCTTGCTCATGTGCCTGGCGCGCTCATTGTTGCTCCCGGTATCGGGTTGAAGTAATGGATTATTACATGGCGCTTCGCAATCCTCCATTCACCATTGCGGCGTTCAAAATCGTCGGTATAGGTAGCACTGATCATTTGCACCACATCGTCCAGCGTTGCACCCATGCAATCTACGTTGCAAACACCGTGCGCGTGATCCCGGTCGGTGAATGACAGCTTGAGATTGGAAGTGAGGTGGTGGGTTTCACGCCATACGGTGTAGAGAATGTCGTATACCGCTTTGCGGATACCTTCATGTCCCTGGAAAGTGCCAAAGGGTTCACCAATCTCCCAGACGGCGTCTTCATGCCAGATGGACTTGAATTGCTCCCAGTCGCGATTATCAAAGCCCAGGCAGTAGTCGCTGACCAGATCGCGTAATGCGGATCGACTTTCCAGCTCGTCAATGCGCTGCTCGAGCTTCGCGATGTGATTATTCAGGGCCTGGTCTGGAGAAGTGCTGTTTGCTGGTCCACTCATGATGGTTTCCGTAATTTTATGAATTCAGTATGGAGAGTGTGCGTATTTTCCCTGAACAGAGCATCAGTTGTTCTGTGCTCCCTGATCAATCCAGTCACGGATCAGTTCAAGTTGTTGCTGGTCAAAGAGATCTTTTTCAAATGGCATTGAGCCGCCGCTGCCCCCTGCGCAGCTTTGAGTATCCTTCAGCTTGTGATAAAGGTAGCTTTTCTCCGCATCGCCAGGCTGCACCAGCAGCAAGGGGCTTTGAACGGAGGTTACGTTCACCAGTGCGGACCAGGGGTCAGGGTAAAGAATCAGCTCGGCTTGCGCGGCACCGGCGATGTGACACATCAGGCAATGCTTGGTCAGCAAAGGCTGGATGTCGCGCTTGAATTGGCTTTCTGCCGCAACCTGAGTGCTCAACAGCAGTGCCATAGCCACTCCAACACTTCGTAGCGGTTTACACCTGGATGTTGCTTCAGCTTTCGTCGGCTGCTTGCTGATGCGCATGATTGGCAGCGATGAATCCAAAAGTGGTGGCCATCCCCAGGGTATGGCCAGCGCCATAATAAGCCTCGCCAGAGGGACTGGCGATGCAATTGCCGGCACCGTACAAGCCTGGAATGGGCTGGTCGTGGGTATCCAGAACACGTGCCGAGGCATCAATGGCTGGGCCACCGCTGGTGTCCAGGGCGCCGCCTGCCAGGATGATGGCGTAATAGGGGCCTGTGCTTTGGAAAGGGTACATGGTGTTATTCGGGCCCTTGGGTGCGGGCCACTTTCCACCTGGCTGCATCACCGAGAAAACCCCCATCCATTCGGTGTCATAGGCGGCCGCGCCACGCTGAAAATCTTCGTCCTCACCGCTTTCTGCATAGCCGTTAAAACGCTTCACAGTCGCTTCCAGGTTGCGGGCAAAATCTTCCGACAGGGAAAAGCCCCCAATACGGGAAGCATGGTGCGTGAGACGGGCCTGGATTTTACTTGCCAGCTCCTCGAAGCTGTCGCCGGATAAAACGTAGTCGGCTTCCAGCGGTGTTGCCGGCAAGGGGTAGTTATTGGCGAAAGCCTCGGCAGTACGCTGGTCATACACCATGAACATCAGCAAATTCGGGAATTCGGCGCGGGACGAATCATATTGTTTATGCACTTCGGTACGATCGTTGTAATTGCGTTTCTCGTTCACGGCCCGCTTGCCGTGGCGATTCACCTGGACCATGGAATCCCCCGGCGGATAAAACACGCCGGCCGCTGTAGTTCTGGCCTGCATGGCTTCTTCCAGCAGGACTTGCGAACGCCAGGCCGTAGACAAATCGCCCATGCGGGCACCGGCAGCGCCCGCAATGCTGATGAAGTCCCCGGTGGACCAGGGCATGGCGCAGGCACCAAACAGCTTGGAACCCTGGTAGAGGTCTATAAAATCAGTGTTGTGCGCATAGCCACCGGTAGCAAAAATAACGCCTTTACGGGCACGTATACGCACCGTCTCGCCCGCAGCATTGCATTCCAGGCCGATCACCCGGCCTTGCTGGTCTTTGATCAGGTGGGTGGCCTGGTGGTTGGTCAGAAGTGGAACACCGCGACGCTCCAGGCTGGTAGTGAACTGGTCAATTAATTCAGCTCCATCACCCATGCTGCCATCGGCTTTTAACGGGCCTAAAGCGCGACCCGTCGGTGTCTTGTTTTCCGGTACGTTGTCGAGGTAGTCCGTTGCCGGGCGGTCCAGGAAAAACATGCGCCATTCACCTACACGAATATCGCCGTTGGCTCGCAGGCTTTCCAAAGCTGCAGATGAATTGTCGTAAAAGGCTTGCAGCAGCTGGAATTCACCAGCACTGACGCCCAAATTCGGGTCACTGGCATCGTAGCGTTCCGGGTAGGAGAAGCGCGCCATATAGCGCAGACAATCTTCCCTGCGATCCTCGATGCCTTTGGCTTTCAAAGTGAAGTTGTTGGGAATCCACAGCACCCCGGCGGACTTTGCTGATGTCCCTCCGGAGATGGGGGCTTTCTCGACCATCACGACCTTGTCGCCATTCTGGTTGGCGGTGATTGCTGCCGAACAGGCGGCAGCCCCGCTCCCCACCACCAGGATGTCGGTGTCCTGATCCCATGAAACCTGCTCGGAAGCCTGGGCCGTATCCACAACAACAACCCCCAGCGAAACCGCACCCAGTGTCGCCGCCATGGCACCGCTGCCGGTCAGTAACTTGCGGCGGCTGATCTGGCTGGCGTCGCTGGCAGAACTGCTGGTGCCAGTATCCTTGGTGTTATTACCCATCCGGGTTGCTCCCTGGTTTTATCTTTCGAGAACGATGCCTGCTTCTTCCCGGTCCCAACAGTCGGCCGTAATGCCTTCAGCTTTGAGCTTGAATTTCTCTACCCGCTCGCTGGGTGTTTTCGGCAAGGTCTTGCGAATAGCAATGTAGCGCGGTATGGAGAAATAGGCCAGGCGAGGCTCGCACCAGCGAATCAATTCTTCTTCGCTCAACTGATGGCCTTCCTTGAGAACGACCACGGCTTTGACTTCTTCCTCGCCCAGTTCAGACGGAACACCGACCACGCAGGACTCCAATACGGCATCGTGGGCACTGATGACAGCTTCAACTTCAAACGACGAAATGTTTTCCCCGCGACGGCGGATGGCCTGCTTTTTGCGATCCGCAAAGTAGAAATAGCCATCTTCATCCATGCGACCCATGTCGCCGGTATGAATCCAACCGTTATTGAACAGTTCCATGCTGTCTTCCGGCTTGTTGTAATAGCCGGTGGTGCCGACAAAGGGCTTGTTCGAGCGCGCAACGAACTCACCCAAAGTGCCGGGTTCACATTCGTTGCGGTCGTCATCAACGATTTTAACGTCCCAGCCGGTGATGGGCTTGCCGCAAGCACCCGCACGGGGTTCGTCGTAAGGGCTGACCAGGCAGCAATAGCATTCGGTCATGCCATACACTTCCAGGATCTTGGTGTTGAAACGATCCTGGAAAGCATGCCACTCATCCTGGGGCGCAGCCGCACCGACCATCAGGCGAACCGGGTTGTCATTGTCGGAATCGGATGGATCCTGCTTCAGCAGAATCGGAATGATTCCACCTATGTAATTAGCTTCGGTGCAGTTCCAGCGGCGGCAGTCATCCCACAGCTGCGAAGCTGAGAAGCGCTCCACAATCACGGCCTTGGCGACTGCCAGGATGGCTGGACCAACCGTGATGCCCTGGGCGTTACCGTGAAAGAATGGCAAACCGGTGTAGAGCACATCATCCTCGGTATAGCGCGAGTACTTCACACACTCAGCCCAGATGTCATACCAGTAGTGGTGGCTGAATTGCACGCCTTTGGATACCCCCGTGGTGCCAGAGGTATACAGAATGGAGGCCAGGTCGCTGTAGTGCACAATGACATTCGGAGTATCTGCGGAATGATCCATCAACTGGGCAAAAGAGAGATGCTCAAAACCAGCCCAGGTGGGCTGTGCTACACCGCTGCCAGTGGCATCCGTGTAGGCAATATGGCGAATAGCCTTCAGCTCATCCACTATGGTTTCGAGTCGATCCAGGTACTCCACATCTGCAATCAGCGCAACGCAATCTGACTGTACCATCTGGTATGCCAGGCCCTGGCCTTTCAATGCTACGTTGACCGGTACTTCGACCGCGCCAATTTTGTTGAGTGCGAACCAGATATAGAGAAACTCGGGGCAGTTCGGCAGCATGATGGCAACTTTGTCACCATGCTTAACGCCAAGCGAGATCAAGCCGTTGGCGGTCTTATTGATGCGCTCATTCAGTTCGCCGAATGTAATCGGATCATCGCGAAACTGGAATACCACATGGTCTGGATGTTGCCGGGCTTTGTCTTCAATGATTTTGGAAAGTACGCGATCGTGCTGTGCATATTCCTGCATTTTCCACGAGGCAAACTTTTTCGCGTGACGTTCAAACTTGTCATCCCACTGACCCATCTACGTGCTCCTGGTAATTGGTACAAATGAGTTTATTGAGTGATTTCCTCGCTCTGTCGCGAGATTGAATTGCATCCTCACGGAAGGACTGCGAGTCTCCGTTCCCGGCATCACTTTGCAGTCCCTTAAACTGGTTCTGTTTGATTCAGAATTGACCCGGCAGCTCCATCCGAGGAGCAGTCGGGTCGGGTATTTCATTGCCGTCGCATTAACGAGACGGCTTGTATCTCATCCTAGTTACCGAAACGGTATCCCACCTCGAAGCCGTAGGTGCGAGGTGCTCTGGGTGCTGCATAGGACCACAAACCAGCCACGTCAAAACCGATCTGGTATCCGTCCTCTTCCAGCAGGTTCCTGCCATAAAGGCTGAAGTACCAGTCATCCAGGTTATAGGTAAGCGAGGCATCGACCAGGTGCTGCGCCTCGTTGTGCAATTCAGGTTTGTTGGCAAAATCGACTTCGTGGCTGGCGAGATAACGCCATCCAGCGTGCAGTGCCATGGAACCGGAACTCATAGCCCATTCCTGGCTGATGCCGACACCTCCGGTCCATTCAGGAGCGCGACGGAAATCCAGGTTGGAGAAATCGGTGATTATCGGGTTTGCACTGGTGCCGGTATTGACCAGGAACTTGTCATAAGCGGCGTCCAGATAACCCAGGTTGGCACGCACGGTCAGGCCACTGGAAGCCAGGTACATCAATTCAAATTCCAGGCCCTTGATAGTCGCCGTGGCCGCGTTGACAACACGGGTAACCTGGCCGGTGCCGCTGGTGGCTGAAGGCTGCTGGATTTCTTCCTGCTTGTCCTGGTAATCCATGTAGAACGCAGTGGCGTTGAATATCACACGCCGGTTCATCATTTCAGAGCGATAACCCAACTCGAAGTTGTCCACGGTTTCCGGATTGTAAGGTTGCTCTGCTGTTTCGGTGGAATCGACTCGACCGTTGAACCCACCTGCGCGGTAGCCGACGTTATACAAACCATAAATCATGGAGGTATCGTCGATGGTGTAACGCAATGCTACCTTGGGTGTGAATTTGTTCCAGCTTTCGGCTGCGTCACCAATATTGATACCGCGTTGATTGGTGGTTTTCTTGTCTTTGGTATAGCGCCCGCCAAGAGTCAGGGTCCAACTGTCGCTGAAGGTGTAATCACCCTCAAAAAAGACTGCCTTGGATTTACTGGTTTGCTTGGTAGTTTGTGGCAGGTCCAGAACCAGGCCTGGAACTGCAAAGCCAATGTAACTGCGCAGGCGGATTTCGTAATCCGAATCCCAGGCATAGCCGCCGACGGTGTAGGCAATGGGGCCTCCGGCATCGTAGGTCAAACGCAGTTCATTGGTGGTCTGGCTGTATTCAGCAGGCCGGTCGGTATGGAACAGCACATCGGTGACGCCATCCCAGTCGTTGACTGCTGTTTCCTCGGTGTCCCAGCTTCCCAGTATGTAGTCCAGGCGATAAGCGTCATTGATGTCCCAGCGCACTTCAATCTGGTCGGTATCGGAGTCAAAAGTGGATTGATCAAAGCCGTGAGGTTCGTTATATCCTGGCGGATTCCACGGCAGGTCCGGAAATACCGTGGTGGCTTCTTTGCCATAAGCGGTCAGCACGGTGTAGCGATCTCCCGAAACAGGAGTCCTGGTGTCCGCAGAGCACCAGCTGAAAAAATTACAGAACAACTGTCCAGGTTGGCCGACATTCAGCAAGGGCGGTGAATCCTGGTCGGTACGCTCGCGTTGGAAAGTCAGCTCGATTTCCAGGCCTTCTACCGGCGTCCACAAGGGGTTGATGCCAATGGACTTGTATTCGGACTGACCATCTTTCCGGCCTGTATTCAGGTTGGTGTAATAGCCTTCGCCCTGATCGCGATAGGCGGCACTGAGCTTAACCGCCAGGGTTTCTCCAACCGGCAAATGGACCACGCCATCAAGTCCCATGGTTTCGTAATTGCCATAGCTGGCCCGAAATTTACCGCTCAATTCATGTTTCGGCTTGCTGCGCTCCATGATGATCACACCGCCGATGGTGTTGCGTCCGAAAAGGGTTCCCTGCGGGCCACGCAACACTTCCATACGCTCCAGGTCAATGGCGCGCTGGATGCTACCGGTCATGGTGCCGCGAAAAATGCCGTCCACGACCAGACCAACTGCCGGGTCGAAGTTCTTTTCTACTTCCGAAACACCAATACCACGAATATAAGCGGCTGCTACACCGCCCGGGCCCTGGCTGGTGTCATCCAACACAGTGTTCGGTGAGATGTAGACAAGATCGCGGACGTCAGTGGCGAAGTTCCCATCAATTTCCTGCGCGCCCATTGCGCTGACTGAAAGCGCTACCTCCTGCAGGTTCTCAACCCGCTTACGGGCAGTTACCGTTATTTCCTCCAGCATCGGCTCCACGCCGTCAGTTGTATTACTCTGTGCCATAGAGGCGGCCGGAAGTAAAAAGACCAGACAAGTGGCCAAGGGTGCTATTTTTTTAATTGAATTGCGGTGTGTACGTCGTGCCATTTTCTCGTCCCCGATGTGAACGTTACAGTTCTGAATAGTATTAGGCCGGAACCTGCCATCTGTCCCGGTAGCGGTATTTCCCTTCTTTTCACCATCAACACTTGAAAACAAAACTTGAACTTCATTCAATAATTCCACAAAATACGGTTTACTGTCAAGCATTGCCATGGACCAGGGGAGCTAAGAGAATCATGGATGCGAATAAACACAGAGCCGCTTTGGCTATTTATTAACTTAAGGAGTTCTGAATGTCTGATATCAAAGTTGAAAGAAAGGGTGAAGTAGAATGGATTACGCTGAATCGCCCAGAGCGCATGAATGCATACGATGCGTCCATGGCCAAAGAACTGATAGCAGCCATCGAAAACGCCTCTGATGCTGGGGTTATCGTGCTTACGGGTGAGGGCCGGGCATTTTGTGCCGGTGGTTATCTGGCCAATCTGAGCGACCCGGACCCAGAAGCATTACGCAGTATGTTTTACGGCTCCTTAAAGGTGTATGAGGCCTTGCGAACCAGCCCACGACCCGTGATCGCGGCCGTCAATGGTGCCGCTGCCGGCGGTGGCAACGAATTGGTAGTTGCCTGTGATATTGCCATAGCAGCTGAAAATGCTACTTTCGGTCAGACGGGCGTGCGGATTGGCAGCGCACCGATTCTGGGCGGGACAAATTTCCTCACCATGAGTGTTGGGGAAAAGCGCGCCAAGGAAATTGCATTTATGTGTCGTCGTTATCCGGCCGCCAAGGCCCTGGAAATGGGTTTGATCAACGCAGTGGTGCCACGCGAGCAGCTGGAAGAAGAAGTCACCAAGTGGGCTGATGAGTTACTTTATATGAGTCCGAGGTATCTGGAGATTGCCAAAATCAGTTCCAATGTCTGGTGGAATCAATGCCGCGACAGTTACCTGAGTGGACTGGGTATGCTGGTGCAAGCCATAGGCTCACACGACATGATCGAAGGGGCTTCTGCATTCATGGAAAAACGGGCTCCTGAATTTCAGGGGCGAGCAAAAAAATCCAAGTGAGTCAATATGAACCCACCCGATACAGCACGCACTTCGAACAGCAGAGAAAGCATGACTGAGCCCTTAAGCACTGCCGGAACCATGAGTTTTTCCCTGGGCCCTGAATACCTGCAACTGCAACAGGAAGCTCGTGAGTTTGCCCGCTCAATTGAGCCGATCGCGGCTGAAGCAGATGAAATGAGTGTTATCCACCCGGGGATGCTTAAAGCCCTGCAGGACAGCAATTTATCCAGTCTCATGGTCACGGCGGAATACGGCGGACGCTATAAGAAACTGGATCCGCTGGCTATCTGTGTGGTGCGGGAAGTGCTGATGGCCGCCTCATCCCATGTTGATTCTTTGTTTGCTTTGCAAGGTATTGGCAGTTTTGCCATCACCACGGCAGGGTCTGCTGCGCAACGTGATGAATGGCTGCCCCGAATTGGCAGGGCTGAAGTCCTGGCTGCATTGGCATTAACCGAGGTGGAGGCGGGCTCAGACCTCAAGTCAATCACCACCACTCTGACAGCAGAAAGCGATGGCTACCGCCTCAACGGCAGCAAATCCTATATTTCCAATGCCGGATTTGCCGCCTACTACATTGTTTTTGCGAAAGAAGGATCGGGCTATTCCATGGTGTTGGTACCCGCAGATGCGAGCGGTGTTTCTGTTCGTAAGTCACCGGAGCTGATCGCGCCCCATGTGCTGGGCGAAGTTGATTTTGACAACGTCAAACTTCCATCCACAGCCAGACTCGGTAAGCAGGGGGGTGGACTGGCGCTGGTGATGGCAACTCTGGCGGTATTTCGTGTATCCGTTGCGGGTGCTTCGGTTGGTCTGGCACAGGCGGCCTTGGAAGAAGCAGTACGGCACACTCGTACACGTGTGCAATTTGGTCGACCTCTGGCCCGACTGGGGCCCGTCGCGCAAATGCTTGCCGACAGCTGGACTGAAATTGAAATGGCACGCTTGCTTACTTATCGTGCAGCTTACATGGCCAAAGATGATCCGGCGGCTACCTTACCGCATTCGTCCATGGCCAAACTGGCGGCCAGCGAGATGGCCACCCGGGTGGTGGATCGCTGTGTTCAGAGTATGGGTCGATATGGCCTGGAAAGAGGCTCCAAAATTGAGAAGTATTATCGTCAGGCCAGGCCCATGCGCATTTATGAAGGTGCTTCCGAGGTGCTGCGCCTTGGCATTGCTCGTGAACTCACGGAAATCGTTGAATGATCAATTTTGAACTGGAAGCCAAGGTCGCCATTGTAACCGGTGCCAGTCGGGGTTTGGGTCGGGCTGCAGCCCAGGCACTGGCTGATCAAGGCGTGCAAGTGTTGGCAGTGGCTCGCTCCGCTGCGGAATTGCAACAGCTGGAAGCCGAGTATTCCGGCAAAATCGTGGCGAAAACCTGTGACATGTTGGATGTTGCGGCTGTAGCGGCATTGCCTCAACAGGCAATCAAGACGTTTGGGCGTTTGGATATCGTGGTGAACAATGCCGGTATTGCGCCTGCGGGAGCCTTTCTGGAGCAGGATCACCAGGAATGGATGCGCGTGTTGGCGGTCAATGTTACTGCACCGGCAGTTCTGACGCGATCTGCAGGCCAACACCTGATAGCACAAGGTAGCGGCAAAATAATCAACATTGCGTCAACCTCGGGAATTTTGGGCAAGGCATGGCTGGTTTCTTATTCTTCTTCTAAAGGAGCGCTGGTTCAATTTACCAAGGCACTTTCAGCTGAGTGGGCATCCAAAGGGATTCAGGTCAATTGCATCGCCCCCGGAGCATTTGAAACCGAAGCGCAAAAGGCAGTTTTGGAGTCGCCAGAAACATTGCGCAAGCGTTTGAACAAGATTCCTGTTCGACGAATGGGAAGTGCAGAAGAAATTGGCCCGATGATCTGCTACCTCGCATCCACTGCTTCAGACTTCATCACTGGAAGTATTTTCGTAATTGATGGTGGAGAGTCCTGCAAATTGTAACCGGCTTGTGCAAGCTGTCCGGATGCGAAATAATGATTTGCGACAGTTTCTAGAATCACTCCATGTCCTGCGATGCATTGGCAGAAATCCCCAGCGATGAGTTGTTGCAGGCTTAGCGAGAATCAGAATTACCGATGAATAAGAAAAGCAAAGTAAAACAACCCATACCGCCACCTGGTTCCAGAGGCGGGATACGACGTAACCTGATTCTGGAATCATTTCACAAATGCATTATCAACAAAGGTTTTGCCAAAACCACTTTGCGTGATATTGCCAATGCCGCCGATATGACGGCAAGCCACCTGCTGTATTACTTTTCCGGAAAGGACGCGATACTCAAATTTTACTTTGAGTCAGTTGCAGAGCGTATCACCAACCGAATTGATGTTATCCGTAAGGAAGCCCCATTGCGTCAGGCGGATATGTTGGCCGATCTTTTTTTTGCGGGCAAAGGCATTTCCAACTCCGAAACCGGATTCATGCTGGAGTGTTTTGGCGTGGCGGTACACGATGATGGCTTGCACAAGAAAAAGGCCGAGCTGGACCGTCATTGCAAGGAGTATTTGTGTGAGCTTTTTGAGCTCGGTTCCGGTAAGAAAGTTTCGTCCAGGGATCATGCAGAAATCACTTACTCCATGTTGATTGGATTGCGTACAGCAGCCTTTTTTGATCAACGTCTGGAACTCAAAGAAGCCCGCCGCCTGTTTCATGCAGCCTTGCTCAGCCAGGCAGATTTTGGCCAGAAAGACTAAAGCCAGACGTCCCCTGGTGACAGCACCCGGATTTTTGCATGACAGACCGTGAAGCCTGGCTCAGACTGACCAAAGAAGCTGCGCTGGAGCCGGCACTTCCTGTTTGTGATGCGCATCATCATCTGTGGAATCATCCTGGCAGCCGCTACCTGGCTGATGAGTTTTTGCAGGATATCAGCGGCGGCCACAGAATTGTCTCCACGATTTTTGTCGAATGTTTGCAGTTCTACCGCCCGGGCGGACCTGTCGAGCTCAAGCCCGTGGGTGAAACTGAATTCATCGACTCCGTGGCCGGAAAGTACCCATTGCCCACCGGTCCGGTAGAGCTTGCTGCAGGCATTGTTGCCTTTGCCGACCTGACGCTGGGGGCGGAAGTTCAAGCCGTTCTGGATGCTCACCTGGCAGCCAGTAAGCGGCTACGCGGCATACGTCATGCTACGGCCTGGGATGCCAGCGAACAGGTACACAATGCACACACCCGGCCCGCCCATGATGTGATGCAACAGGAAAAATTCCTTGCCGGACTGGCCTGTCTGCAGAATTCAGGTTTGGTGTTTGATGCCTGGCTGTTTCATCCGCAAATCGTTCAACTGGCGCAGCTGGCCAGTGCTTTCCCGCAATTAACGATTGTACTTAATCACATGGCGGGGCCGATTGGCGTGGGTCCGTACGCGGCTGATCGTGAGCAGGTCAGGGATGACTGGCAGGAAGCTTTGACATTGCTTGTTGAGTTGGACAACGTCTTTATCAAACTGGGTGGGCGCACCTTGACCATGGCTGGTTTCGGCTGGCACAAGCGGGATAAGCCACCGGGTTCAGGTGAGTTGGTGGAAGCGGTGGGGCCTTACTATCAATACTGTATCGACTTGTTTGGTGCAGAACGGTGCATGTTCGAGAGTAATTTTCCGGTAGACCGGGCATCCTGCTCCTACACGGTTTTGTGGAACACATTCAAGCAGCTAAGCCAGCATTACTCAGCTGCGGAAAGGGCGGCACTGCTGCATGACACAGCGGCGCGGGTATATCGCCTGAACATGAGTGAATAATTCAGTTCAGCTGACGCAGAAAATTCAGGCAATCCTGCGCTAACGTTACCCGATCTTCCAGCGTGTTCATTACGGTTTGTGTGCAGTTCACACTCAAACCCAGCGATTCAACGCCGGCCTTCAAACCGGCATCCTGCTGGTCCAGCACAAACCCATCCAGTACATCAGCATAGTGTCCGGCAACCCAACCGGCGGTATTGGGAATTGACAGTTCCTGCATCATTTTCACGGTGGGTCCTTTAATTGCTGAGCCACCGACCACGGGCGAGACGGCAATCACCGGTGCTTTGCTATCCATCAGGGCCTGGCGCATACCCGGCAAAGCCAGGATAGGGTCTATGCTGACGAAAGGGTTGGAAGGGCAGATCACGATACCTGCCAGATTGTCACTGTGCAGTAACTCGACCAGCTGTGGATTGATTGCGGCCATTTCTGAGCCTGAATATTCAAACCCCGTTACTGCCGGTCGGCATTGCTGCTTTACGAAGTATTCCTGAAAGTCCATCCAACCTGACTGGGTTTGTACTCGTGTGCGTACCGGATCATCCGACATGGGTAAAATCTGATGTTCAATAC
>JBBKVS010000279.1:0-12101 GCA_037968555.1 Lysobacterales bacterium
TCCGCCGGATAGCCGGTGACGATCAGCATAAAGGTCCGCTCATGCTTGGGCCGGTCCAGCACAGCCCCGAGAAAACCCATGGGTGAAGGCGTGTGGGTCAGCGTGACCAATCCGGAAAAATGCAAAGCAGCCAGCAAAAAACCACAGGAAATACCCACCGATTCAGCCGTGTAATAGTTCTTGAATTTAACGCCATCGGCACCGATGGTGAATTTTTTCAGAAATACCGCAATCAGCCAGGGGGCAGTTTCCAGGAAGGGTTTGTGCTCATTGGTGCCTAATGGCTCCAGCGCCTTCAGCCACTCGTCTCCGGCACGGTGACTGTAAAGCTCTTTCTCTTCAGTCTCGGCAGCCTGCCGGACACGCTGTTTCAGCTCGGCATTGGATACCGCCACAAAGTGCCAGGGCTGCATATTGGCGCCACTGGGCGCCGTACCTGCAGCGCGTATGGCGTTTTCGATGATCTCGCGTGGCACAGGCTTGTCTGAATAATCACGCACCGTGCGGCGGCCCTTGATTTTCTGGTAAAACGCCTGCGCCTGCTGCTGCATTTCTGCCTCATCAAGCCCGCTGAAATCCAGCGCCTCAAATGGCCAATCGCTCATTGAAGACTCCTTCTGATGATTCAGGCTGCACGCAATCTTTGAATGCGAAAATTTGAAATCTGGAATTGGTAACCCGCTTCCATGACCAGTTGATCCACCTCCGGATTTTCGCCATAGGCCGGGCCACCACGCGATACAAAACTGCGTACCGGGTGCCCCAGCTGCTCGCGGAAGGTGTTTTGTGAACCGATGATTTCATGCCGCCGGGTGGATGCATCCATGGGTTGCAGGAACTGGTGGGACAAGGCATGACTGGCCACCACATGGCGCTGGTCGATCTCGCGTAATTCCTGCCAGGTCATGGCATAGCGGCCATCGAGGTATTCGTTCAGATCCATGCCAATGTCGTGCTGATTGGCATAAGTCAGCTGCTGTTCAACAGGCGCATCAATAAATCCGGTAATGACGAAAAACCATCCCACCAAGCCCAATTCATCCAGCATCGGTAGAATCACATCGTAATTGCTGCGATAGCCTTCATAGAAAGCCAGGATCACACCCGGCTTGGGCTTGTGCCATTGGCCGCTTTGCAGATAGAGATCGAGGTCATTTTCCGTCACCGTTGTGAAGTTTTGCTGGCAAAGCTGCAGCTGCTGCTCGAACTCCTGCCGTCGCCAGCTGGAGGTATTGTGGAAATTGATGGCCCGCACCAAAGGCTGTGTAGCCAGCAACTGGCTGATTTCCTGCTTGCGCTGTGCGAAGCTGACACTGTCGCTCATGTGCAAAACCTGGCAGCTTCGGGTACCAATTCCTGCTCGGCCATCAGCACAATCAAGGCGGCCACATCGCTTTCATCCGGCTCAGGCTTGTACTGCAGCAGCAAGTCCGCCAAGCGCTCAAACTTTGCGGTCAATTCCTTGTTCATCTGGCCTGCAACAAAGTGCTGTTGACCAGGCGTCTCCACCAGGTTTTCCAGCCCCAGAAACATGGGCGCGCTTTGCTCGGAAGTGTCTCGCCTGGCCCATCGCTGCAAGTCCCAACGCAATGCATCGACATCCGCTGTCGCATCCCGCTCACAAGCATGCGGATGCGCAGATACCATTGACCAGGTGCCCAGCAAACCCGCAGCTGTGGCTGCGCTGATTAATTTTTCCAGTAATTCCCGACGTTGCATTTGTGCTCTACCCAGAGTCTAACCCGTACGCAATTGCCACAAGGATAGCAATGAGCGGTAGAACTTGCGCCAGGCCAGCAGCCGGCTCAACTCTGCCACACGTGGCTCGCGTTGCAGATAGGCCTGCACGAAACCCGCCTGTAAATCGTCATCAAGCTGGTGGTGCTCAATCACCAGCGCCAGGTCGAACCAGGGGTCGCCCAGCCCGGCATATTCCCAGTCGATCAGTTTCAGGCCATCACTGCATTCCAGGATATTGCCAGCCACCAGGTCGTTGTGGCAGAGGCATTCACGACTGGGTTGAAAACGCAGTTCGGCCAGCAAAAGATTAGCCTGATCGGCGTACTCCCGGGCTTCACTGGTGCCCAGCTGGTTAGCGTATCGGCGCGCAGCACGCCCTGGCTCATAGATGGCCCCCACCGGTGGCAAGACATGCAAGTCGCGCAAACGACTGGCGAGCAATTGCAGATTACTCGGCTGCTGCAAATCATTTTCATGCCAGGCTCGACCGGGCAGGTACTGCCGCAAGCTGACCCCGTTTTCAAGGTCAAAGTACAAGGGCTGGGCACCAATGCGAGCCAGAGCTGCGGTCTCAACGATATCGTGCTCGGCTTCGCGGTCCAGGCCCAATTCGGCTACTAGTGGTTTATCCAGCCGCAAAACACACAGGCCATCTTCTCGTTTGACCAGGTAGGATGCGTTGGTTGGGCCATCGGACAGCACACTGACGACCGAATCAGCCGCCAGCCCGGGCACACGCACCAATGCCTGTTTCAGGTTCAAACCGCTGTCTCACTCACTTGCGGCTGGCGCATGCTGGCACGCCAGGAACGGTAGCCGATGATGATCAGCACCAGGTAGAAAACGAACAGCAGGGCAGTCAATAACAAACCGCGGTTGAGGTACAGGCCAACTGAAACGGCATCGATGACAAACCAGTAAACCCAGTTCTCCAATATCTTGCGTGCCACCATGTAAGTGGCAATCACGGCACCCCAGGTGGTGAAAGAATCCACATGAGGCAGAGCGGCGTCGCTGTATTCGCTCAATAAATGGCCGCTGATGAAAACCAGCAACAACACGCTACCAATCGCAAAAAAGTGATAAGCCAGCGGCCAGGTCCTGACCTGCAGCACTTCGCTGTTCTGGCCGTGCTGCCGCCACTGGTACCAGCCATAAGCCGCCATGGCCAGGTAAAACAATTGCAGCACGGACTCCATGTACAACTTGGCATCAAACATGATGAACAGGTAAATCAGCGTACTTACTGCCGCTGCTGCCCAGCACCAGATATTCTGGCGTATCGCCAATACCAGGTAAGTGATGGCGAGCACTACAGCCAATGCTTCCCAGGCCATCATGTGAATATTCTCAACACTAGCTGCTTCGTTCGCCTGCAGCAATTTCCAGCTTGGGCGGCTGCGCAATGTCCAGGCCGATATTGAGATACTTCACCGTGAATATCACCCGGCTCTCTGCCTGCATGGTCTTTTCCATGCACAGGTTAATGGCGCGGGTAACCGCATCAAACTCACCCCGCAACTGGGTACTGAGCTGGTTGGTGACAATCTCAATGCCGGGCTGCGCACGCAAACCCATGATGAAGTCGATAATCGGCGGCTTGTAGTTGGCATTTAATGGATACATGCTCAGCTCTGCGGTTATTTCCATACTCTATTCCTCACTTAATTCTGATCAGTAATGGAATTCAAGACTAACACCGAACTGCGCCGGATCACCAAATTTGGTGTAAAGCGTATTCGGAAAATCTGGCGGTTCATTGCCAAAGTAAAATCCGCGTGTTGCATAATCTTCATCAAAAATATTACGCCCCCAGGCAGACAATGCCCAATTTCGCCACTCTTTGCCCACCCGGACATTCACCAGCTGATGGCTTTGCGAGCGCTGATTGTGGCTGATATCGAAATAGAAGGCGTCGCTGGCATTCCAGTCCAGCCGGGCAAACCAGCCTTGAACGTGGTGCCAGCTTGCACCCAGGTTGAAATTCCACGCCGGCGCATGTGCCAGCTCTCGATTGATTGCCTCAGGGCTGACAGTGGCGGTAATAGGGCTATTGCTGATATTTGAATCAAGCAAACCCACGGCCGCGTGAAGCTCCCAGGCCTCGTTGAGCTGCCAGCTGAGGCTGGTTTCCAATCCCTGCACCGTGGCCGCACCGTTGTAAGTCACAAATACAAAACTGTTGGGATCAAACTCCACTTGCTGACTGGACTGACTGAGCTGGGCATGGTCCCTGTCCATGTAGAACAGGGCAATTTCACCTTGCAGGGTATTGTCCAGCCATAGGCCTTTCAAACCCAGTTCGTAACTCCACAAGGTCTCAGCCTGATAGGGAATGAACTCGGCGCCCAGTACCGCAACCCCCTGCAGCGCCGCCAGCGATGGATTGAAGCCAGCGGCTTTGAAACCCCGCGCCACACGCGCATAGCCGCGCAAATCCGAATTGAAGTCGTAACTCAGCGACACATGCCCACCCCACAAACCTTCATCCGGATGACAGTCGAACTGGCTGCAACTGCTACCGCCCGGTGGTTGGCCCGGGTAGTTGATATCCGACCAGTGATCCTGGTAATCCGCTGACCAGCGCTCATAGCGCCAACCCAGCCCCAGGCTCCAGCGCTCGTCCAGTTGGCTATCCAGGCTGCCGAACAGAGCCCAGGTTGCGGCCTGATAGGTGCTCTGCAATTCCCTGCCAGTTACGCAAGGCGGACAATAATTTTCGGCCTGGCTATCGTCATAAACCCCGACAGACGTAATCTGATTGTCCTCTTCCAGCTGCTGCAAGAACATGCCCAGCACCCAGTCGGTGCTGTCGTTGAACCAGCGCCCCTGTGGTGAGGATAAGAAGCGGAATTCCTGATTCAGCGAATCCCGTTGGCGCGGATTGCTGTACTGGTAATCGTAGATGTAGCCGCCGTAGCCAGCCCAGAATTCATCGTTACCCCAGTCACCATCAAAGCTGAAATGGATATCACTGTCGGTAAAACTGGTGATGGACACAAAATCCACCTGCTTATTCAACGGGCCACTGATCCGCAATGAGCTGGCGCGCGTTTCCTGAGCATCCGAGCCAGGGTGATCAGTTTCCATGATGGCATCATTGTTCACGGTAAATGCGTCATAGCCGTTATCAAAATCCATGTAGAGCACGGTCAACAAGGCAGACCAATCATCATTGATATCCCAATTCAGTTTGGCCCGTGCCGTGAGTTCGTCGCGGCCATTCGTGTCATCACGCTGCAGATAGGAGTTGTTGCGGAAACCGTCCTGTTGCAAGGCGCTGACCGAAACATGGCCCTGCACGCTCTTCGAAAGCGCCCCACCCACCGCTGCCGATGCGCTGAAATAATCATCGCTGCCTAAACTGAGTTCGGTATCGGCGCTGGATTCAGAAGAAGGATCGGTGCTGCGCATATACACCACGCCAGCCAAAGCACTGGCACCATAGCGGGCGCTTTGCGGGCCTTTCAAGACCTCAACCTGGGCGATATCGAACAACCCAGCCACACCACCGATACCGGATAAATCGATATCGTCAATGAAAAAACCCACCGAAGGATTGGGTGCACCTTCGTATTGCTCGCGCTCGCCCACGCCACGCAACTGAAAATAACGGGCCCTGGAAGCCTCGCCGGACAGGTTCATATTGGGGATCAGCGGCACCAGCTCTTCAAAGTTGGCAATGCTGGATTCGCGGATGGTTGCTTCGCTCAGGATCGTCAGGCTGGTATCCACTTCCAGTGCAGACACCTGGCGATAAGCAGAAACCACAATCTCTTCCAGGACCTTGTCTTCCGCCAATGCAGAAGCGGCATGAATTCCACCCGCCAGTGCGAATGAGCAGAAAACCAAAGATTTAAAACATCGAACAGTCATCATCAATACCGTGGTTGCAAAAGGAACCCGGTTGATGACGGAGGGAGTGGGGAATTCATGACGTTCATCCTCTTCCTACGCCGGTACTAACCGGATCAGGTTCGAAGGGTTCCTGCCATGCAGATCTCAGGCCCGAATTGGGCCACCCCCAGGGAACAACGCTATGCTAACTCAAGCGCGAGCACATGGGAACCACGTGATTCACGCAAGCCGGCTATCTACAGAATGAGATTCATGGTCTCGCTTGCTTTGCAATGCTTACAGCTTCTTTCGCCAGACGGGTAATTTCATCGTAGTTGCCGGATGCGATAGCCGCAGCAGGTGTCAACCAGCTACCACCACAGGCCAGCACGCAAGGAACCGCCAGGAAATCGGCCAGGTTGGACACCGAGACACCACCGGTTGGCATGAAACGCACACCGCGGAACACCGAACCCATTGCTTTGAGCATGGGAATACCTCCCACCAGGGAGCACGGAAAAAATTTTAGCTCGAACAGACCCAGGTTAAGCGCCGCCATCACCTCTGTCGGTGTCGCTGTGCCCGGATAGATGGGAATGGATTGCGACTGGCACAGGCGCACCGTGTCAGCGTCAAGGCCAGGGGCTACCACAAACCTGGCACCAGCCAGCATGGCCTTTTCAGCTTGTGAAGCATTCAGCACCGTACCGGCACCAGCGACCATCTCCGGTACCTCGGACACAACTGCGGCGAGGCATTCCAGCGCAGCATCCGTGCGCAAGACGATTTCGGCCACCGTCAGGCCACCCCTGGCCAGCGCCCGTGAGATCCGTACAGCCGTCTCGGGATCATTTGCCTGCACCAGCGGAACGACCGGAGTGACTTCCAATAATTTCGTAATTTCGTTTTTCATTAAATCGTCCTGGTTCTGAATACTTCTGCCGTGAATTCACGCCGTATTCCGCGCGCGTATACATTCTTCATTTATTGCGGGTAATACAGGCCCAGCAAGCATGTCATCATGGCGCGGGTGCACGCTGGTAAACGCGCACATAATCAACCTGCATCTGCTGCGGGAATATCGAGTTATCAATAGGCCCGCCTGCACGGCCCCAGTCGCCTCCGATTGCCAGGTTCAATATCAGATGAAACGGCCGGTCAAAAGGCCAGGTGCGCCAATCGAAACCTTGTTTTGTATCGGTGAAATAGAGCGAATCGTCGACAAAAATGTCGATCCTGTCTGGTGACCACTCCAGGCTGTAGACATGAAACTCTTCATTCAGCTCATCAATCAGGATGCGGCCTTTTCGCTGGTTCCACAAAGAAAAGTAATAAGCCGATGAGTGCACGGTTGCATGAATATTATTCTCCTGGTAACCCACAAACTCCATGATGTCGATCTCGCCTGAATTCGGCCAGGCGTTGCAGTCGGAGTTGCCATGGGTAATTTCAGTCTTCTCTGCAGTGCAGTTGGTGGCGTAAACATATGGATCGCTGGGCAGCATCCAGATGGCCGCCCAGGTACCTCTGCCTCGTGGAAGCCTGGCGCGTACCTCGAAGCGGCCATAAAGAAAATCCCCCTTCCCTGCTGACTGCACACGGGCCGAGGTGTAATCCGCACCCTGGTATTTTTCCTGGTGCGCCTCGATGATCAATACTCCGTTCTCCACGCGGGCATTTTCCAGGCGTTGCGTGTAGGCCTGGTCTTCCGTGTTCACTACTCCAGGGGGCCAGTTTTCCAGCGTCCAGCGTTCCGGGTCCGGCGCACCATCCTGGTCAAATTCATCGCTCCACACGAGATTCCACGAGGTGGGTGACGGCACAGCTTTGCGGACCACCAGACCACTCAGGATCGGTTCTGACTTTGAAGCGACAAAGCGTACATCGAGGGAATCGTCGGTGACCCTGACATCGGGAACGGTAACGATCAAGGCTGACTTGACTTTACCGTCACGCATCAGCGTGACATCGGCATTAGCCAGTATTTTCTTGCCTTCGACGAACAC
The DNA here is from genome assembly GCA_037968555.1 of Lysobacterales bacterium. Classification (GTDB taxonomy): domain Bacteria; phylum Pseudomonadota; class Gammaproteobacteria; order Xanthomonadales; family SZUA-36; genus JAWXBM01. Next base: position 7,584 of record JBBKVS010000279.1, read on the forward strand.
GTCGAACAAGCGCTCACCGGCAGCCTGTTCTGCTGGCTCGGCGAACAGAAAGGTGAGGTCATAACGGCCGGATGGTAGCGGGGCGTCTATTCGGATTTCGCCTTCACGATAGGTCTCGTAAAGAGTGGCATCATTCGAGCCCAGTACCGTTTCAATTCGCCCCGTTTGGCCGCCGGAGACATGCTGTTCGGCCCGGTAAATCGTACCATCGCTGGCCTGGTACGCCGGACCGCCCACGTTGACTGCCCACACCGCCTCATAACTTTCTGCAACAGGCACACAGGCCAGCAGCAGACTCAGGAACAGTAACCCTTTCAGTGCAATTTTCACTGGCATATACCTATGAATGATCGGCGGCTTGGCAATATCGAGCAATAAATTCCTGGTGCGTGGGCTGCTGCTCGACAATCTGCGTAATAGATGACTGGACGCGATCCAGGAATCCAGCCAGCTCATCGTCGCCCAGCAGGTCGACCACTGGATGGTAAGCTCGGGGAACGATTCCCTGCCCGGACATCACTGCCAGCCAGGACTGCATTGCGAACAGCTCGCCCGGGTCCTGGTGTATCCGTCCGCTGGCCTGGAACAGGCGAATGCGGTGCGCCAGGGCTTCAGGTACTTCCATCTCGCGACAATTAATCCAGAACGGTGAATCTGTTCTCTGATTAACGTGATAGTGCAGAATGATGAAATCGCGAATGAACTCCGCTTCGGCTTTGGATTCGCGGTTGAACTGTTCCACTTCTGCCGGCTCGATTCCTTTGGCCGGAAACAACTTGATGAAGCGAATGATGCTGTTCTGGATCATGTGGATGCTGGTGGATTCCAGTGGTTCCAAAAACCCACTGGAAAGTCCAACCGCCAGGCAGTTCCTGTTCCATTGCTTCAGGCGCCGTCCCGTCTGGAAACGAATGGGGCGTGGTTCCGTCAGGCATTCGCCATCGACGTTATCCAGCAAGATCTTCACGGCCGCATCGTCATCCAGATAAGGGCTGGCATAAACCAGGCCATTTCCTACCCGGTGCTGCAGTGGAATCCGCCACTGCCAACCGCAGCTGCGTGCGGTTGAACGTGTATAAGGCACGGGTTCGCTAACGGACTTCGTCTGCACCGCCACGGCCCGGTCGCAGGGCAGCCAGTGTGACCAGTCCTCCCAACCCGTTTTCATCTCCTGCTCAATGAGCAGGCCACGGAAGCCACTGCAGTCGATGAACATGTCACCGCTGACCACCTGGCCAGACTCCAGCGTTACTGACTCGATATACCCGGTTGTGGAATGGGAAGTAACTCCAACGACCTTGCCTTCGGTCCGGTTTACGCCCAGGTCTTCACCGAATTTTCGTAAAAATCTGGCATATCGGCCTGCATCAAAATGATAAGCGTAGTTGGCCTTGCGCTCATTGCCATGGCTGAACTTGTTGGCGGCTGCCATCGAGGCTTCGACGCTGAACAGGCGGAGTTCTCGCTCATCGCCTGCATGTTTTGCTTTCATCCAGTAATGGTGGAATTGCGCCGCCCATGAGTCAGCACCGGGGGGTCCAAACGGATGGAAGTACCGATCACCCAGCATGCCCCAGTTTTCAAACTCGATACCGAGTTTGAAAGTGCCGCTCACTGCCCGAATAAACTCCGCCTCGTCAAGTTCGAGCAATAGGTGAAAATTCTTGATTGCAGGAATAGTTGCTTCGCCGACACCCACGGTGCCAATTTCATCGGACTCGATCAGCTCGATCTGCAGGTGCCGGGCAAATGTCTTGGACAGAGCCGCCGCTGCCATCCAGCCCGCCGTTCCGCCACCGACGATGACCACCCGTTTGAATTTCATGCCCGTACTCACCGGTTCAATTTGTTGCGCAGCATCGCCCTGAGCTTCCTGGCTCCGGTTTCATCCAACTCGCCCAGGACACCCCGGCTGTGAGCGGGAATGTGCTCTACCGCTGGACCACTGTCGGCAAAAACATAACGATTGAATATGGCGCGCCAGGCTGCGCGTTCTGCGGCGGGCAGATCGCGGATGTTCAGAATGGCATGCAACAGTGCGTCTCCCGGCGCGCCCATGTGAGCCGGCACCGTGCGCCACCAGTGATTGACCAGGATATTGAAATTTTCCAACCCTTCGACATGATGCCACCACATGCTGGGAATGAAAATGGCATCACCGGGGCCCAGCTCCGCAACCTGGGCATGTTCCAGGGCTTTGGCGAAGCGTGGATAACGCTCGAAGTCGGGTTTGTTCAGGTCCACCAGGCTGATCTGCTGCCCGGCGGGGGTGAAGTCGATCGGCCCCACGTACAGATTGTCCATCTGATCCGGGGGAAACAGGGTAAAGCGCCGGCGTCCGGCACACACGCAAGCAATGTTGTACAGCACGTCGAAGTGTGCCGCCACCGTCGTTTGGTTACCAATCCAGATCCTGACGGAGGCCGCTATCTCTTCCTGTGACAGTGCATTGTGATCACTGAATCCCGGCAGGCAGAAATCGACGGCTGAAGAGCCCATGTAAACCCGCGGCGACGCCGCATTCTTTGCATGCTCCTTGATGCGCTCGAGCACCCAGTCCAGGTCCGTTTCAACCTGTTCGAAATCCATCGCCGTGAGATCATCCTTGTAGAAAATCCGGCCACCAAGTCGCGCCTCGCTGATGAAGGCCGTGACCGGTGCTCCCTGGTAATAACCGCGCAGGTAGTTTTGGGCATGTTCGAATGACTTCAGGCTTTGCTGTACCAGTGGCCAGTCACTCACCAGCCCCCGAAACACCGCCGGGGCGTCGAGCCGAGCAGCTTGCGTGAAAATGTCGCGGGCTTCGATTCCGCTGATTTCCTGGATACTTTTGCAAGCCTGAGTCACGGATTCACGCATCCAGGAGATTGTTCTTCCAATCAACCAGCCTGGCCACATTGGGGAGGGAGGCCAGCATCATGTAAATGTTCTGCAGGTAGCCTTTACGGTGCAGGGTTTCCAGACTGCCCGCGTTGAGCTCCCTCAGCTTGTCTTCGTTGATCGTGTACAGGCCTTTCAGTTCGTGTTTGGAACCATCCCTGAACTCGACCTCCAACCTGAGTGACTCGACCAGTTCCAGTCCAACAAGCAGGCGCGAGAATGCCTGGCTAGCCTCGTGTCCATCGTGGATGGTTCGCAGGATTGAACTCACCCGCTCCAGGAACGGACTTTCACCGCCATGAGCCAGGAACGCGGGCTCACCTTGGGTGTCGTTCACGCTCGGGTGGTCGACATCGATGTGCACCACCGGCTTTTTGGCCGGTATTCCGTTTTCATCCTGCAGCTGGAAACCAATCAGGAAGGGTTGGCGCTCAATACTCATTGGAATATAGCTGGCGCGCCAATCATCCTGACCCAGGTACAGGTTTTCGTGCTCGGAAAACCCAAGCAGCGTCACCGCTTCAAAATGACCCGATTCTGCATTACGTGAGAAAAACAATGGATACTCAGCCTGCAATCGAACGAATTCCACAGGAAATACCCGCGTGACCTGAACGTCATAGCCCTGACCTTTTTGGTAAGTCCGGTTGATCTTCAGGTGTCGGTGCGTGTTGTTATCCAGCAGAACGTGGTTTGTCATTTTGCATCACTCGTGTGTGGCAGGCAGGCGGTCACGGTTTTTCGGACTTATCCGTTAACCGGCAGACCATTCTTGCTGATCGCGGTCAACAATGTGCGGTTGTCGGGCAGTTGCCGCATCAACTGCTTGACCTTCTTGCTGTTGTCGATGAAAAGTTGCTGCGCTCTCTCGGCTTGCTGCACATAGCGCGAACTCCTGCGTGCCCTGGTTTCAAAACCCATACCATACAAAATATACTGATGGCTTGCCGCAGAGAAAACCTCGTCAACCTGGGGGAAATCGCGCGGGCCAGGATAGTGGTTACTCCACAGTGCCAATTGCTCTCGCAGCGAATCCGCAATGCTCTCATCGCCACGGTTGTCCTTCCAGTAAGTAGAATCAATACGCTGACTCAAAACGTAGTGTAGCTTGAGAAAATCGACGATCCGGTCCCAGCGATAGCGGAATTTCTCGTTAAAGCGCTGGGCGACCAGTTTCAGTTCACCGGTATGCGCCGGCAGGTCCTCGGCAATCTGGGCCGCTGACAGCTCTACCAGCACCAGTGCACTGGCCTCCAGGGGTTCGAGAAAGCCTGCCGACAAACCGACGGCAACACAGTTACGGTGCCAGAACTTTTCCCGATGACCGGGTCTGAAGTGTAGCTTGCGAACCGCTATCGCATGCGGATCGACGCCGGGAATGTTTGCAAAATATTTGCGTAACGCCTGTTCGGCTGCCTCGTCGCTGCTGTGATCACTGGAGTAGGTGTAGCCGATACCGCGCCTGGATCTCAGGCCAATGTCCCACACCCAGCCAGCTGCCTGGGCCGTGGAAATAGTCTGCGATGCAATCGGGCTGGTGTCATCAGGATAAGGCACCTGCGCGGCCAATGCCGAGTCATTGAACAGGATATGTCTTTTGTCCAGGTAGGGAATACCGTAGTGGCCGCCCAACAGCAC
>JBBKVS010000280.1:0-16906 GCA_037968555.1 Lysobacterales bacterium
CGTCGTTGGAGCAGCCCCACAGAATTGCCCGATGCCACGCTGGTACGCCAGGACTTGTCGTTGGTGCAGCAGACCATGTGGAATTATGCCGGTATCATTCGTTCACCCCGCCGGCTGGCACGTGCCCGGCGGATATTGCTGGGACTGCGTGAAGAAATACAATCGTTTTATCGTCATTGCCGACTGACACGCGAACTGATCGAACTGCGCAATGCCGTCCAGACGGCCTTGCTGGTGGTGCACGCGGCGGGCTTGAATCCGGTCAGTAAGGGTTGTCATTTTGTGGTGGATGATGAGGCTGAGATCTGATGTTGGGTTGTTACTGCGGAAGAATTTGGCTGGACTCGACAACGCTTAGTTCGGATCATTGCCACCCATCATGATACGAACACTGACACCCGTTGCGGCCCTGTTATTGGGCGTTGCCATTTTGCTGGCAGGCCAGGGCTTGCAAAGTACTTTGGTACCCTTGCGCGCCAACCTGGAAGATTTTTCCACCATCGGTATTGGTCTGATGGGTGGTGCCTACTTCCTTGGCTTCACGATTGGGTGTCTGCGCGGCGTTACCCTGGTGGAGAAGCTGGGTCATGTGCGGGTATTTGCCGCCATGGCAGCGATCGCTTCGGCCGCGCCTTTGTTGCTCGCGCTGTTCGTCAATATCTGGTCCTGGTGGTTGCTGCGACTGATTACCGGTTTTTGTTTTGCCATTCTGTACATAGTCATTGAGAGCTGGCTGAACGAAAAGTCCAGCAACGAAAATCGCGGGTTGGTGTTTTCTGCCTATACCTTTATCAGCCTGACCCTGATGGCGGTGGGTCAGCAGTTATTGCAATTTCATGACCCTGCCGGGCTGATCCTGTTTGCTATTGCATCGGTGCTGGTCTCGCTGGCCGCCGTACCGGTGCTGATGTCCACCGGAACTACTCCCAAGCATTCAGATTCGGTACGGCTGAATCTCAAACGCCTGTTTGCCATTTCCCGCACCGGCGCCATGGTCTGCCTGGCGTCAGGACTGACCAATGGTGCATTCTGGTCGCTGGCGCCAGTATTCACCGCAGGTGTTTCAGACAAGGTCTCCACCGCTGCCACCTTTATGACGGCTGCGGTGATTGGCGGTGCGGCCGGGCAATGGCCATTGGGCTATTGGTCGGACAGAATCGACCGGCGCATCGTCATGGCAGCGGCGGCCATACTGGCTGCCTGCATAGGCCTGGCCATGGGTTTTCTCTACGATGGCCTGGACATCAGCATGTTGATACTGTTGAGTGCAGCATGGGGTGCCACCTCATTTCCGCTGTATTCCATCGCGGTCGCAAATTCCAACGATTACGCCGAAGCGGGCGAATACGTCATGGTGTCCAGTGGTTTGCTGCTGATGTATGGCATAGGTGCCATCATCGGCCCCTTCCTGGCCGGTGCCAGCATGACGCTGTTCAGCACCAGCAGCCTGTACCTGTACACCACCCTGGTCCATGTGTTGGTATTCATTTACATACTGACCCGTATACCACGGCGCGCATCGGCTCCAAAGGACAGACAGGTACCTTTCAGCGAAGCCCTGACCTCGGTGCAAACCGCCTCGCAGATTTACGAAGAAGAAGAACAGAAAGCCGGCAATCGCTAAGCGTGCCTGGTTTAGTGTATTGGGCTTGCGTACCGGGCTTAACGGTGGCTGAGACCCAGGTGTATCAGCGCATAACCGGATAGCACGATTTGCGCCATGGCCATGCCTATCACTTCACCATCTGAGGTGGCCTCTATGCTGGTTTGTCGATCCGTCAAAGGATCCACTATGGTGCCCAGCCGGTCGCCTTTTTTTACCCGCATACCCAGTTCTATGGTGGGGAAGAAGTAACCACCTGAGCCGGAAGGTACACGTATCCAGCTGGTGCGGGTATAAATGCGGGATTCAGGCACTTCCATCTCTTCCGCGCCTTCAATCATATCCAGGTGCGCCATCACCGATTCGATGCCCTGTACCCCGGAGGCAATCTGGTCCAGGTCAAAGCGCGAAGGTTCACCGGCTTCGTAAATGATGGAAGGTATACCCATGTCGTTGGCTTCGCGCCGTATGCTGCCCTTGGGTCCTTCATTGATGACCACGATACCGACGCCGAAATGGCGGGCCAGGTCCAGTGCGCGCGGGTCATCGCCGGTCACGCGGATTTGCGGATGGTTTTCACGGCTGAACGAACCCGTGTGCAGGTCGATGAGGTAATTGCAGTTCTGCGTGATCTCGGTATACAGCATGAAAGCAATGATGGCGGTAACGCTGCCATTGGATCGGCCGGGAAATTCGCGGTTCAGGTCACGCCTGTCCTGCATGTATCGATTACCGGTACGCACCCCTGCTGCATTCACCATGGGAAACACCACCACGGTGCCGGCTAAAGTTTGCGGATCTATCCAGCTGAAAGAACGCCGGGCAATCTCGGTACCGTTGATTTCATCGCCGTGGATACCGGCGGTAACACACAGCGTTGGCCCTTCACGGGTACCGCGTGCTACAAACACCGGAGAATCCAGGTAGGCCGATTCGAAACTGGTTTCGCCACCCCAGGGAAAACGCAGGGTTTGTCCTGGCCAGATTTCCCGGCCAGCGATATTGATGGGTCCCCACTGCGCTGCCTGGCTTGTTGCCGGTAGTCCGGAGGCTAACATCAAGGCAGTCAATGCAGCCGCTTTCAAGCGCCTGTTTATTCGCAAAATTGCTGACATGTTGAAATCCTGAGCCTTCCCTGGTCGTGTTGATTGATGCGCTTCTGACCATGCCGATTCCTGACGGTTCACACATCAGCGGTAAATAGCAGCCCGAAAGCGACCTGAAGAGTGGATTATAGCCCGATTATGCTTGCCAGCTTTCGCGGCCAGAAAATTCGACTGGCAGCCCTGTGGCAAGACGGTATGATGTCATCTCTATGCAATCAGCTTCCCGGTCGCAACAGCTCATCCACGAACGCAGCATTTTCGACGGCTGGCGCTCCATCTCCATTTCGCTGTACATGACCCTGGTGGGTTACGGTGTGTTAGTTGGCATACCGGTCATCAGCACAGCCTGGGTAGAGCTGTTGGGCTTTACAGAAGAGCAAGTGGGCCGGGTAGCGGGCGCTGATCTGGGTGGCCTGGCGCTGGGTGCCGTGTTGACTTCGATGGTCATCAGCCGCATGAACCGCCGCAACCTGGTGCTGATCGGTGCCGGCCTGGCAATCCTGGCCAATGCCCTGTGTACGATCTACTCGGATTATGAAGTGGTTTTGTGGTTGCGGGTTTTGGCCGGAACTGGCAGTGGTATTTATACCGCGGTGGCGGTAGCCACCCTGGGTGGCTCATCCAAACCGGCACGTGCCTACAACATGATGCTGTTTGCTTTTGCCTTCTCCCAGGCACTGGAAATGCAAGTATTACCCATGCTGTCCATGAACGGTATTTACTATGCCTTCATAGGCTGTTTTGCTTTGGGCTTGTTGTTTTTGCATTGGATACCAAGGCACCAGGTTGATCCCCTGCTGGATATCGAGCTGGATGTTGAAGAGCCTTCCGGCGGCCACCATCTGGAACACCGTCAGGTACCGAAATTTGTACCCTGGTTGTGCCTGGCGGCGATCTTTTTTACTTATGTCAACATAGGCTCCTACTGGACCTATATTGAACTGGCCAGCCTGGATGCTGGTATCGATAATGATTACATGGGCAAATTACTGGTGTGGGGTTCCCTGAGCAGCATAGTAGGCTGCCTGGTGGCCACCTTGATCAGCAACCGCTTTGGGCTGGCACGGCCGCTGATGCTGGCGCTGGTGGGCATGATTACCGCCGTGTTCTGGCTGAGCATGGGCATTACAGATCTGAGCATTTTGCTCAGCGTTTTGAGTTTTAACCTGTTGTGGATCTTTATTGATGTCTACCAGATGGCTACTGTAGCGAATGTTGATCATTCCGGCGCTTTTGCCTCCTTGATGCCCGGTGCACAGGGCCTGGGACAGATCGTCGGCCCCAATATTGCAGCCAGTTTGTTGGGTGCAGGCCTGGGTTACAGTGCGGTATTCAGCATGGGCGCCATGGCCGCCGTGGTCGGTTTAATGATCTATAGTGGCATGTATATCTGGTTGCGCAAATGCATACCCGCCCTGGCTGATGCCTCCTGAGCCAGCAAGCATGAAAATTCGCTGCACCACAGATGCAAAGGACCGGGATTGGCTGCTGTTAAGGGGCGAATTTTTTCCGGAAGATTTTCCCGGTGATCACCAGCAATTCCTGCAGAGTCTGGATCCCGCTGGCCAATTTACCGCCTTTGTAGCGAATGATGAGCAGGATCAGCTGATGGGTTTTGCCGAAGTGGCCATACGGCGTGATTATGTCAACGGTTGCCAGCACCGGCCGGCTTTGTTCCTGGAAGGAATTTTTGTGCGTTCGCAATTTCGCGGGCAGGGCGTGGCACGGGCACTCTGTAATGCAGCAGCACAATTCGGCGTTGAAAACGGCTGCCTGGAGTTCGCCTCGGACGTTCTGATTGATGATCACGACAGCCTGGCAGCGCATGCCCACCTGGGCTTTGCAGAAACCGAGCGCGTGGTTTATTTTCGTATGCCTTTGAGCTCGCCATTGATGTCAGATCAGTCCGAGGCAGAGCAGGAGTTCGAATAAGTGTCGCAAGTCCGCAAGAACAGTTCGATTAAAGGTCGCGTGCTATTGGTGGTCAATACCGGTAACCGCAAAAAACGCTTCACCCTCAAGCGACTGCACGAATTGGGTTGTCGATTGATCATCATGCACAAGCAGGTCAACTGGGCACGCAACTATGCCGAGCAGTGGATACTCACTGATACCAGTAATCACACGGCTGCGCTGCGTGCCATGAACGACTTCTTCAAAGCCAACCCGGATCTGCAGGCGGATGGCGTGATCACTTTCTGGGAAGACGATGTGTTGCTGACTTCGCGCATCCGCGATCGCCTGGGTCTGGTGGGCATACCTTACGAAGTAGCGTGCATTGTCCGGGATAAACACCTGTTCCGCGAATTCTGCAGCACGAACGGCTTACCCACTCCGGGGCATGCCATGATTGCTGCCGATTTGCCAGTGGAACAGTCGATAGCCAAACTGAAGTTTCCGTTGGTGGTCAAGCCCGTTTTCGGCAGCAGCAGCGCTTACGTGGTGCGCGTCAATAACCTGCAGGAATTGCAGGAAACGGTGGATTACATCCGCAGCACCATCAACACCGAAATGGAAAGTTCGCTGACTGCCGGTACAGCCATTATGGCTGAGGAATATATCGACGGTAACGAAGTTGATATCGACATACTGCTGCAGAATGGCAAACTGAAATTCTGGTCCATGAGTGACAACGATGCTACCCGTGAGCCCTTTTTTGTTGAAACCGGTCAGTGCATACCCAGCCGCCTGGCCGCATCGCAGCAAGCCGAACTGTTGGAGCAGGCGGAAGAGATACTGGAGCGACTGGGCGTGGAAGATGGCTGTGTTCATTTTGAGGCCAAGTACAGCTCGCGCGGCCCCATGCCGATTGAAGTCAATCTGCGCATGGGTGGTGATGAGGTGTATTACTTTGTCAAAACCGCCTGGGGCGTGGACCTGATTGAAAACGCCGCGCGCATCATGCTGGGGGAATACGTCAGCCCGATTGCCAAGCCGGAGACACCCAAAAAATATGTTTCCGGTAAGTACTTTCTGCCGCCGCATTCCGGCGTCCTGGCTGCCCTGGATATGCCGGAATCAGTGGAGTCCGGTGAGTTGCAATTCTTCAAAAAAGTGGGTGATGCGGTACTGGCGCCACCCTTGGGGTATGAGTACATGGGTTGGGCCTATGCGGTTGCAGACACCCTGGGTGAAGCGGAAGAGCGCATTGATCGCATTGTCAGCAGTGTCAAGATGGAAGTGGCCAAATTCTCCCGCGGTTCGTCTTTGGGTAAGACGGTGCGTCGCAGCGGCATGTCATCGGCCAGCATAGCCCGGCGCGCCGTCATAGGTGCAGCACGCATAGAACATATCCGTAACCTGCCCATGAACGAGCAGCGCAGCCTGCACGTTGGTATAGCTAGTAATGGTTTTGCCGACAGTGACAACCCCATTGAGGCGGAGCTGACTTCCGATGCCCGCAGCATTGCGCAGACCCTGGAACAGCGCGGCTATCGCACCACTTTCCTGGATTTCAACCAGCCTTTTGAAGCGGTGCAACAGATCCAGCGTGACAAGATCGCCATCGTCTTCAATATGTGTGAGCGCATCAATCACACCGGCTTGCTGGAGCCGCATGCTGCGTCATTGCTGGACATTTTGCAGGTGCCCTATACCGGCTCCAACCCATTTACCCTGGGACTGTGCCTGGACAAGATTCGCGTCAAGAAGCTGCTGGCTTACCATCATATTCCTACACCGCGCTGGGATTATCTGTACGAAGCTTCCGAACAGTTTGATGAGGAATTCCCACTGCCCGCTATCGTCAAACCGGCCAACAGTGACAGCTCCATAGGCATCAGCAATGACTCAGTGGTGACCAGTCGGGCCGCATTGCTAAAGCGCATCGACTATGTTCTGCATGAGCTGAAACGCCCGGCACTGATCGAGGAATTCATCAGTGGGGATGAATACGATGTTTCCATACTCGGTAATTGGGAAGACGAACAGCGTGTGCTGCCCTTATCGCGCTCCATCTTCAGCAAGTTGCCGGAAGGTTACTGGCCCATGTATCCCTATGAAGCCAAGTTTTTGGGCAGCCCGGTACATAAGAAAAATATTGAAGTGCAACGGCCACCCAAAGGCGTACCGGGCAAGCTCACCGCACTGATTTCAGAAATTGCCCTGGATGCGTTCAATGTAGTGGGTTGCAGTGACTACGGCCGTGCCGAAGTGCGCATTGATGCCAAAGGCAATCCCTATGTGCTGGAAGTCAATCCCAATCCTTCCATAGGGCCTACCGATTGCGTGCCCTCAGTGGCGGCGCTGGCCGGGATGGAATATGGCGATTTTCTGGAAGAAATCCTGCGACTGGCGATACGACGTTACAAGGACAAGCCACCTTATTATCACCTGCAAATGAGCACGCTGTAAAAATCAGTTGGCGCTGCAGCTCTGTTTGATACCAGGCGGCAGGGATTGCAGGATCTCGTTCAGGGCTTGTTGATGTGCGCTAACCAGGTCAGCCAGGCTGGCCGAGCTGACGGTTTTGCTGGATTCCAGTCTTAGAACATCTACCTGATCGCCACACCGCAGATTGCCTTCCAGTTGCATCAGTACAGACTCGGTTGCGCCGGAGCTGTCCTGTACTCCATAAAAAGCCTGCAATTCCAAATCCAGTGACCAGTCTCCCGGGCGAGCGATGCTGCCCATGCTGACGGTTTGGAACAGACCGGAATTCATCAGTGAGCGCCGGCTCAGCGAACTCATGACTTCGGGCAGGTTATCCGTCCAATGCGCATTCGCCACCGGAAACAGCCGGGCCTTGCGACTCAGTACCTGGATATCATCGGTGTCCAGCCCGGGCACGGTGATCAATGTCAGCACCAGTCGCGGTGCTTTTGCTGCAGGAGCTATTGTCTGGCCGCCAGGTGGCTGCAACAAGTAAACTTCGCGGGCTGGCTTGTTGCTTTCCAGTACTCCGGCGCAGGCTGTCAGGCAGCTGAGCGCCAAACCCATCCAAAGAACTTTATTTGAAGCAGCCATTCAGGGATTCACCTCCAGGGCATCATTCGGTGGTCGGTGGATCAACTGCGAAGGATCATCCTGCAGCTGGCGAAGCAGTTTCTGCAATTCGCGCAATGAATTGCGCAAGTCGAAAATCATTTCCGGTGCCTGGCCCAGACCATTATCGATGAAGTGTTCAAACTCAGCTTCATTGGCACTGATCAAATCATCCAGCCGGGCGCTGAGTTGTTCGGCATTGATGGCGGTCTGACGGGTGTGCACCAAAGTTTCCGACAATTCGGGTTTTAACTGTGCAACTGCAGCATTCAGTTCATTGACCAGCTTCTTTGCATCGCCCAGTAAGCTTTGCACGTTGCCAGGCAGGGCAGCCCAGGCCGCACGATCTTCTGCCAGGGCTGTAGTCAGGCTTTCCAGATTGGCCAGCGACTGGCTAATGGCAGCCCGGTTTTCCGGCCCCAGCAACATGTTGGTTTGATCCAGGGCGGCATTGAGCTTGGAAATGGTATCCGGTGCTTGTGCCAGCATGGCGGATAAACCGGTTTGCCTGACTGGGATCAGGGGATGATGGTCATCATCATCTGAATGCACCAAAGGCGCATGCTGTCCCGGTTGAGCGGAAATATTGATGACGTTGACACCGGTAATGCCCTGCGACGCCAGGCTGGCATAAGTGCCCTGGTCAATGGGCGTGTCGGCAAGGATTTCGATATCAACCCGTACTTTTACCGGATCACCCGGCAGCAGATCCATGCTCGATACCCTTCCTACGCTGACCCCCATGAAATACACTGGACCGCCCAGCGACAGGCCGCTGATATCACGTTCGAACAATACGGAATAATCATTCATGGGCTCATTGCCCTTGGTGCCCGCCAACCACATGGCAAAGCTGGCCAGGGCCAGCAGGGCTACGCTGACAAATACTCCGACTGCCAGGCTGGGATTACCTTTGAACATGTCTGCTCCCTGCCTGGCGTGCACGCACGGCCCTGGGATCACCAAAATAGGACTGTATCCAGGCGTGGGGATGTTCCACCAGTCTTTCGGGTGTATCCACTACGATTCCCTTGTCTATCAATACCGCAATGCGGTCGCAAATGCTGAACAGGCTGTCCACATCGTGAGTCACCATGACCACCGTCAGATCGAGATTGTGTTGCAGGTACGATATCAGCTTATCGAATTCGGTGGCAGCAATGGGGTCCAGCCCGGCGGTGGGCTCATCCAGAAAAAGGATTTTGGGGTCCAGTGCCAAGGCCCGTGCCAGCGAGGCACGTTTGCGCATGCCGCCGGAAAGTTCATTGGGATATTTCGATGCCGCTTGCAGGGTCAGGCCGACCATGAATATTTTCAGGCAGGCGATCTCGCGGCGCATATCCAGCGGAATATCCGAGTGCAGGGCGATGGGCAATTCGACGTTTTCCTGCACCGTCAGGCCGGATATCAGTGCACCACCCTGGAACAGCACGCCCCATTGTTTACACGGTCCGGGTCGCTGGTAGCGGATGGCCTCGCCCAACACATCGATGCTGCCTTCATCAAAGTCATGCAGCCCCAGGATGCTGCGCAGTAACACCGATTTACCTGTGCCGGAACCACCCACCACGCCCAGGGTTTCGTCGCGGCGTACATTCAGGTTGAGATTTTCGTGCACCGTCTGGCTACCGAAGCGGTTGATTAACTGACGTATCCGGATAACGTGTTCAAAGCCATCAGCAGAAATGTCGTTCAGTTGGGCAATGGCTGTTGGTGGATTTTCCATATCAAATGCCCAGGCGTGAGAACAGGATGGTGAAAAAGGCGTCGGCGATGATGACCAGGAATATGGACTGCACCACGGCGGTGGTGGTCAAGCGTCCCAGCTCTTCAGCTGATCCCTTGACCTGCATACCGCGCAGGGTTCCGGTGGCTGAAATCAACAGGGCGAAAAAGGGTGCTTTGATCAAGCCTACCCACAAGTCCATCATGACCACACTGGAGGCCACACGCTCATAAAACTGCACCAGGTTGATGTCCAGCACCATAACGCAGATAAAGGCTCCACCTGCCAGGCCGGCCACATCGGCAAACAGCGTCAGAAATGGCATGGCAATAACCAACCCCAATACACGCGGTGCCACCAGAACCTGGTTGGGGTTCAGGCCCATGACCTGCAATGCATCGATTTCCTCATTCAGTTTCATGGTGCCTATTGAGGCTGCAAAGGCCGAGCCCGAACGGCCGGACACCATGATGGCCGCCAGCAATACACCAATCTCCCGTAATACTGAACTGGCTACCAGATCCACTACGAAAATGGTCACGCCGAATTTTTGCAATTGCCCGGCGCTCTGGTAGGCCAGCACAACGCCCATCAAAAAGGAAACCACCATCACAATGGGTATGGCCTTGGCTCCGGTTTCGTTCACCTGCCGCAGTGTTTCGCCCACCATCAGCATGGATGGTTTACGCACGCCATTCAGTATCGCCTTGGCGATATCTCCAAAGTGCTCAAAGCCGCGCAGGGTAGCGCTGCCGATTTTCTCCAGCTGATGCTTGATCAACTGGCGGGGTACGGGTTTGAAAAAATCCGGGTCGTATTCGTTAACTGCGGCCACATCGATTATGTGCTGCAGGAATTTGAGATGGCCCGCTTTGAAATCAATGAATTCGGCTTTAAGCCCGTCTTCTTCCAGGTCCAGTGATTTGTCGTACAGCGCCCAGGCCCCAGCCAGGTCAAAGGCCTTCAAACCGCCACAGCGAAACGCCACCTGCTCTATGTCAGCTATGGGCAGTGAGTTCAGTTCATTTTGTAATTGTGAGAGATTGGCAAACAGCCAGTCATTCTTCAGGCTGATAGACAGCAAATTGCCGCTGCGTTCTGCCGTCAGGAATTGGGTCATTGCGCCCCTCTCTAAATCCCGGTTGCGCCGGGTGTCAGGAGGAGTCTAGCAAATCAGCAGGGTATAGAGCCTGTTTCTACCCGATATGGCCGCGAAATCAGCCGTGGCGACAATAGCGGACGAGCTTTTCAATCAGGCGGGAGGTCGAATTTTGGTACTGGTCGGAATTGGCCGCTGCAGCAGTGCTCGTAGCATGTATGCGGTTCAACACCGCTGGCAGTGCTCCCAGTAATCCCAGTTCCGGACCTCTGTAGGTGGTGATGCGGTAGGGTGCAGACTGCTGTTGCCCACTCACGCAACGGAGTTTATCGGCCTGGAAATATGTGATTCTGATGGCTGAGACTGACATGGTACTGGCCCTCCTGGCCGACTGCTTTTCCCTGTGGGTTCGCCTTGGCAGACGAATGATTCAAGCTTATCAATGCAGAAAGCATGCCAAACAGTCTCGACTCTGTATTTTGAGCCGGATTATGATTATAAGCCACTGTATATATTGATAAATTAAAAGTCCATAAGGCCAAAGAGAAAGTTTATGGCAAGCCAATAGATTGACCTTTTTGGAACAGAAACTGCCGTGTTTTGTCAGTCGTTTCCGGACTTGCTTAAAATCTGCCCAGCCTGGCGTTCGCTGTGGTACAGGCCTTCAATAAAGGCAGTGCTGAGCGGATAGCGGCTGCTCCAGTGGTTCACATCCGCCTGCATGGCCAAGGGTCTTTGCTCTTCTGGCAGACGTACGGCATCCGCCTGGCCACCGCCATAAGCTGCGGGCCACAGCCACAGGCCGTTGATGGCAGCGAAGGTGATATCGGTGTAATTCAACTGCTCTCCACCCAGTAACGACCGGCGTTGATCGGCCAGCAGTGATTCGCTGTGAGCCAGCAAATCATCCACGCCCAGTTTGGCTTTGTTGTAGCGCGCCGTACTGATCCGGAAAGCGCGTCGTATCAGCACACGCAGCAGCGGAAACAGAAGCCGCAGAGCCCATCTTTGCCAGGCGGGCACAGCTGGGTTATTGGCACCCCAGGCTTGCAAGGTCAACGACCGGTGCGGCAGCAGGTGGTAATAGACCCAGACCTGCAGGTCGCGTCCGCAGCGATCAATCTGCTGTTCCAGTTCCAGTCGTGCCGCATCGGCCCTGAGAAATTCGCTGGCCGGATGCAAGGGGATCTGATACCGACCCCAGAGGTAACGCAGTATTTCTGCGGAATTGCCTATGGAGGTTTCAACCATACCGGTCTTGCAGCGCAGCCTGGGCACCGTGCGTCCCAGGAAAAATGCACCCAGAGTGCCACCACTGGTGCGTTCCTGGTAATCCAGTCCCAATCGGTCCAGGCACCAGCGGACTTTTTCCACGTAGTGGCTGGCGGAAATACTGTCCAGTATCAACTCGGGTCCACGGGGAGGCCGTATCATGCTGGCCAGCACCAGCAGCCAGCGCCACAGCAGTAGTACCCCGACCAGACTGATGGCGGCAATCAGTGAAAGATCAGCGGCAGCGACCAGCAGCGGAGCGGCCAGCAAAAATACCGTGTTAAGTGCTCGGGAAGTATTCATATGGGGAAAATCGCAGTGACAGTTGTTGCCTGGCAATTTATCATGCCCGTGCGCCTTCAGACCCGCGAAACAATAAAATTATGTCAACAAATGACAGCATAACTCGCTCCAAGCGGCGCCGCGGACTGGTCGGCGTTATTGTGGCCATGGCCATCGTCAACCTGGTCTACGGCATTACTTTTCCGCTGTTAGCACTGGTTCTGGATGCCCAGGGCGTGAGCAAGACTCTGATCGGCCTCAGCACGGTCAGCCAGGCAGTGGCCATATTGGCCATCGCTCCCTTCGCACCCATGTTGCTACAGCGTTTCGAACCCGCTCGTATCATGCAGACCGTGACCATCGTAGTTGCGGTATTACTGCTGGTGGCGGGCAGCTATCCCAATGTCTGGTTCTGGTTTCCCTTGCGCTTCCTGATCGGCGCATTCAATGCCATGTTGTGGATAGCCAGCGAAGCGTTGATCAATGAGCTGGCAGAAGAACGGACGCGGGGCAGGGTGATCGGAATTTACGGCTCGGCCGGTGCTGCTGGTTTTGCGCTTGGGCCCTTGTTGCTGATTTTTACCGGTTCGCAGGGACTGCTGCCTTTTGCTGCAACCAGCAGCTTGATTCTGGCGGCTTCACTGCCGCTGTTTTTCGCCCACGGGCAGCGCATGCAAAAACACGAGCTTGCATCCGAGGGATTGTGGAAACTGTTCCTGCTGGCACCGGTGATTATGCTGGCCAATGTGACTTACGCTGCTGCTGCAGAATCCATGATCACTTTCTTTCCCCTGTTTGGTATACACCTCGGCAGTACGGAAGGATTCGCCTTGTTCCTGCTGACCATGTTGGGAGTGGGCAGCATGATTTTAAACCTGCCGCTGGGCTGGTTGGCGGATCACGTCAATCGCATGGGCTTGCTGTTGGCCTGCGTGGTTTTCACCATGCTGGGTTTGTTGCTGATGCCCTATGTGTTGCACAACAACATTTTGGCCACGCTATACTTTTTTGTGCTGGGCGGTGTAGAAGGAATGATCTATGCCCTGGGAGTGATACTCGTGGGCGAACGTTTCAAAGGCCATCAGCTGGCGATGGCCAGCACAGCATTCACCGCCTGCTGGGCAGTGGGTACCATCATTGGGCCTTTGCTGGCCGGAGCGGGTATGGACCATTGGGGCGCGGACAAGCTGCCGCTGATTATTTTCGGCTTCTTCCTGCTTTACCTGCCGCTGCCCTTGCGCGAGTGGCTGGCGCAGCGGCGGCAATCGCCGCCGCCAAACCCCACTGCCTAGAGTCGCGAGGAAGTGAGTTCCACGTCCGCCTCGCTCCAGGCATGCTTGAACATTTCCTCTTGGGCGGCTGCTTCCTCATTTTTGCCTTGAGCCTTCAGGGCTTGCATCAAGCCAAAAATTGACCAGCCATTGTGCCGGTAAATTTCCAGGTCACGGCGGTATACCGCTTCTGCCTCAGCTGGCTTACCCGCAGCCAGCAGGGCCTTGCCCAGCGATTGCCGGTTGGGGTAATACCAGAAGGGAGGTTCGGTGTAGGGCAGGACATCCTGCGCCTCAACCGCGGCGGTGTAGTGGGCTATGGCGGAATCAAGATTGTCCGTGGCCATGGCCATATCACCCTGAATCAACTCATCAGCTATCAACAGTAACTGGCTGGCCGGATACATCACGCCATCGAGGTAAAGTACTTTGCCGGAGTCGCGCAAAGGCTGCATGGCGGTGTATTCGGCAGCCGCTGAATCGAGATCACCCTGGGCCGTAAAGGCGGTGGCTCGCACGTAATGCCAGATGGCATTGGAATAATCCAGATCGGCAGCTGGCTGTGGCTGCTGCAGGACTTCGTCCCATTGGCCGAACTGGGTCAGCGCCAGCAATGGAATGGTGTGGAAGAACTCCACCATGGGGAATTCCTTGATCATTTCCACCTGCACATTGGCCGCCACGCGATTGGCAGCGTCTATAGCCACAGCGCTACGGCCTTCCATGCTGGCCGCGGCCCACAGGAAGTGGATGTTGTGCGGATAGTACATGGCCGGATAAAAGCCCTGGGCGTTGCACTGCGCGATGTAACTTTCATCCACTGCTGCGGCGCGCATATTGGCCTCAGAGGCATCGTGATAACGACCCACCCGCCAGAATATATGCGAGGGCATATGTACCAGGTGGCCGGCGCCGGGTACCAGGTCGGCCAGCATATCGGCGGCGGCTTCCGCTCGTTCGGGCCTGGAAGACGCTTCCACCGCATGCAGGTAGAGGTGCAGGGCCATGGGATGATCCGGTGAGCGCGCCAGCACTGCTTCCAGCACAGCAATCACTTTTTTGGTTTGAGGTTTGGGCTGGTCGGGATCCAGCCAGTAGTCCCAGGGCATGGTGGTCATCAGGGCTTCGGCGTACAGCGAAGCCGCATCATCGTCGCCTGGATACTTTTGGTTCAATTTTTCCATGGCTTTGGCATAGGCCTTATCCTGAGGCTCACGCGGCTGGCTGATGTCAGAGCTGTAGCGGGTAGCCAGTGCTGCTATGTAGTCCCGCTCCTTGGGGCTGGCATTGGCTTGCAGTTGCACCGCTTTCTGGATAGCTGCATAGGCGGCTGTCTGCGAGGCCTCATCCATCACCGCCTTGCCATTGCTGGTGACATTGATGTTGGGGCCCAAGGCCAGCGCCTCGCCCCAGAAACACATGGCACATTCGGGGTCCAGGGTTTGTGCCGCCTTGAAAGATCGTACTGATTCGGCATGATTGAAAGCGAAATCAATGATCAGGCCCTGGTCAAAATATTTCTGCGCCCAAGGGTCATCCGTTGTGATGGCATGGTGATGATTACCCATGCCTTCAAACAAGGGTGCACCGGCGCGCTGGATGACATCGGCCTGGCTTTCCACGGCCGCCACAGGCGTGCTCGAATCATTTTGTGGGACGGGTGCGGCTTCCTGCTTGCAGGCCACCAGGCCCAGAAAAGTCAGTAGCGCAATGCAGATAAAAGTAATACGGCGTGATACATGCATAGTTGGCCTCATTCTTGAGTGAAGAGATTCAATCAGCAGTATAGCTGTTGTGTCTTAGCCTGCCAGGCACAGCTTGGCCTGGATATGGATCAAACTGCCAGGCTGGCACCCAATTCTGCCAATGGCCGGGCCATTCGACCAGTAGCCAGAGCATTTTCGCTGGCCGCATTGCCATCCAGCGCGCGTTTCATTACGCCCTGACATATGGCAGAGAGACGGAACATGCTGAAAGCCAGGTAGAAATGCCAGTGCTCAATTCGCGCCAGGCCCCGCAATTGGCAGTATTGTTCAACCATGGCCTGCTCGTTGGGTATACCTAGTTCGTCTATAGGCATGCCAGCCAGACCCTTGAGGCGTTCGGTACGAGGCAGTCTCAGACACATACAGAAATAGGACAAATCGGTCAGCGGATGGCCCAGGGTCGACAGTTCCCAGTCCAGTACTGCCAGCGCCCGGGGTTCGGTTGGGTGAAAAATCAGGTTGTCCAGTCGGTAATCGCCGTGAATCAGACTAACCTGGCCGTCATCCGCAGGTAGATTGTCAGGTAGCCACTGCAGCAGATGTTCCATTTCCGGAATATTTTCGGTCTCGGCGGCACGGTATTGTTTACTCCAGCGGCCAATCTGGCGCTCGAAGTAATTGCCCGGCTTGCCAAAATCACTCAGCCCGGACTTTTCCAGCTCAATCGAGTGAATGGCGGCCAGCACCCGCAGCATCTCCTGAAAAATCTGGCCGCGTTCCTGTTTGCCGGAGTCGGGCAGTGACGGGTCCCACAGTATGCGTCCTTCAACGTACTCCATCAGGTAGAACATGCTACCGGCCACCCTGTCGTCATCGCAGAGCAGCAAAGGCTTGGCTACGGGCACTTCACTGTGCTGCAGCGCCTGCAACACGCGAAACTCGCGATCCACAGCATGGGCAGAAGCCAATAACTGGCCAGGTGGTTTACGGCGCAGCACGTATTGACCGCTGGCGCTGGTCAAGAGATAAGTAGGGTTGGACTGGCCACCGGAAAACTTGCGTGACTCAAGCGGACCTTTGAATCCGATCAGGTTTGCGCTGAGGTAGTCGCTCAGCTTTTGCTCGTCCAGATGCTGGATATCATGATTCTGGTTATTGTCGTTCATAAGCTTTCCGGAAATTGACGCTTAGTGTACTAGAAGCTTTGGCAGTATATGATCCCGTCCATGAGCCCACTTAAGAAAATCCTCAGTTATGCCGAATCCCTGCGTTTCCCGGTGCTGGTATTGGTCACGGCCATGCTGTTCGTGGCTGATCTGTTCATACCGGATGTGATTCCCTTTGTAGATGAACTGCTGCTGGGTCTGCTGATGGTGGGTCTGGGCAGAATTCGTAAACCCAAGGTACCGGAAGTGGGCCGCGATCGGCCATCCGGTAAGACCGACTAAAGCCCCTCACCCAAACAGTCACGCACCCAGTTATCGAAAACCAGCACGTCGTATTCCTGAGGCATCAGTACACCATGCTGGTGACGGCTGGACTTCAATCCTTTTTGATTGATTTCACAGGCTCGCGCATCTTCCTTTACCACCTGCCGGGCGAAGCTTGTCATTTTTTCTATGGCCGCAGGATCTGCATCCATGGAAGATGCCGGTAACAGCCAGTCTACCGTCAGGCAGGTGGATTCAGGCCCCAGTGGCATCATCCTGACCGAACGTACATAGTCCTGGTGTGCGACTACGAACATGCCGGGAATCGAGGTAGTAAAGGTCATGCCCCGCGCCTGCTCTTCTGCAGTTGGGCCTTCAATCAATGGCAGGCCGGAAATGCCGTCGGTAGCCCAGGTTTGGGCAGACTC
>JBBKVS010000281.1:0-20223 GCA_037968555.1 Lysobacterales bacterium
GAACGAGGCAAACCAAGCCCCTGAGCTATCATGTTTTGGGCCATTTCGTTACTGACCGGACCAATTCGTAATAAGCGCGCGTCGCGCCAATAGCGTTGCATATCTGTTTCGGCTGAATAGCCCATGCCACCCAAGATAGATATGCCACGGTCGGCTGCCATGCAGGCATAATCCGATGCGATGGTCTTGGTCATGGCAGCTTCCATGGCACAGGGTTTGTCGCAGGACTGCAACCAGGCGGCGTTGTATAGCATCAACTCAGTCTGTTTTTGCCAGGTAGCAATTTCGGCAACATAGCCCTGCAAGGTCTGGAATTCGCCGATCAGTTTGCCGAATGCGCGCCGTTGCTGCATGTACTCGATGGCATCTTCAAGCACACCATCGATCATCCCCAGGCACATGGCAGACATCATGATACGTTCATTATTCAGTGTCTTGGTTGTTGCCTTCCACACATTACCTTCTTCGCCCAACAGCAAATCGTCAGCCACAAATACATTGTCCAGGTTAACCACGCAGGAACTGAGTGCACGCATGCCGAGCTTGGGCAACGGTGTTGTTGTGATGCCTTCGCTCTCGCGCGGTACAAAGAACAGCGAGACGCCGTCAGCTTTGCGCTCGCTGCTCTTGCTGGTGCGCGCCAGCAAAAGCAGGTAATCGGCTGAATCAGCCGTGGTGCTCCAGATTTTCTCACCGTTGATACGCCAGCCGCCTTCCGCTTTTTCCGCGCTGGTTTTCATAGCACCCAACAAATCGGTACCGCCGCCAGACTCACTGAAACTGATGGCAGTTTTTAATTCACCTGCTGCCATCTTGGGCAGGAATCGGGATTTCTGTTCCTCCGTGCCATAAAAGCCAATCGATTTCACGCCAGAAAACGAGGTGATTCCCCAAATCCAGGCCAGGCCACCGGCATTGCGGGCAAATTCACGCATGAAAGTAGCCTGCACAATGATGTCCCCGCCGATACCTTGGTATTCTTCCGGAATTCCAATACCGTGAAAACCAGCCGCGGTGAGCTTGTCCCATAATTCCTGCGGATACTGGTGTTCTTGACGTTCCAGTTCCCGGCACCAGTGCTTGGGACACTCCTGATCGACCCATTTACGGACCGATTCACGGAACATCTGAACTTCCTCATCAAGCTCAAAGTTCATTACCTCACCTCATACCAGAACCAACTCCAGAATCCTTGACACATTTTATAGTGTTGCATTTTTACCGAATTATGCTCAGTCTATCCATATTTAAACCTAATTCAAATATTGTTCGGTACTTCAAATAATGGGAGTTTTGCCAATGGATCGTGTGTCTGGAAAAATTGTACTGATTACTGGCGCCGCTTCCGGTTTGGGGAAAGCGGATGCTTGGTACCTGGCCAGGGAAGGAGCCACAGTAATACTTACAGATATCAATGAATCAGGCCAAGCGGTGGCCGAAGAAATCAGCAAAGCCACGAACCAAACCACCCGCTTTTACCAACATGACGTATGCGATGAAGCCCGCTGGACTGAAATTATCGACGATGTCGAAAAGCGCTTTGGCGGTTTGGATGTATTGGTCAACAATGCCGGAATTGCAATTGTCGCCAACCCTGAAGAAACCACCCTGGAACAATTCCGTTTGTCCAATGCGATTATGAGTGAAGGTGTATTCCTGGGCTGCAAAGCCGCCATTGCCGCAATGAAACGTCGGGGTGGTGGATCTATCATCAACATGTCATCGGTAGCTTCACACTTGGGATACCCCGTGTTTTTCGCTTACAGCGCCGCAAAAGGCGCGGTGCGTAGCATGACCAAAGCCATCGCCGTGCATTGCCAGATGAATGGCTACAACATCCGTTGCAATTCCATCCATGCCGGCGCCATTGATACTCCCATGGTCCATGATTCCTTCGCCAAGATGGGATTGGAAGCGCCGAACCCAGACAAACCGGACCCAGCAAACCCGGTGGGTATCGGTCGGCCAGAGGATGTCGCAAATCTGGTGCTCTACCTGGCCAGTGACGAATCCCGATACATGAACGGGGCAGAATTGGTGCTGGACAATGCCCTGATAGTTCAGTAAAGGCGCAACTGACCAGATAATCAGCGGACTTGCTTGCTGCCGATGTCTACTGGCCACTGGCAGAAGAGCAGATCAGGCTAAGAGCTGTCAGCTCCTGCCGGCATAAACACAGGCATAGTGACTTGCCCGGACCAGTCCTCAAAGATGACTTTGACCCGCATCCCGGACTGCAACGACGTTACATCACAATCATGAATCTGGCTCATCATGGTGGGCCCCTCGTCCAGTTGAATCAAGGCGATGACAAAGGGTGTCATATCGGCATAGGCCGGAGAAACCGGTGTGCGCACAATCGTCCAGGATTTCACATTGCCGCGACCTGAAGCCTGATACCAGTCGGGATTAGGCTGCATGCAGCTGACGCACAGGCTGCGCGGGTAAAACTGGTAATGACCGCAATGACTGCAATGCTGGATCAACAGTCGCTGCTGGCGACAGGCTTCCCAGAACGGTGCCGTTTCAGGGTTTGATGCAGGCATGAATTTTTGCACGGTCCCGCTCATTGCTTATCACGCCCCAGAATCAAGGTGGCATGGCTGGACATGATACCCCCCTGGGCATGCACCAGGGCCGTTTCAGCCTTTCGAACCTGCCGCTCTCCCGCTGTCCCTCTGAGTTGGGTCACCATTTCTGTCAGGGCAAACATCGCACCTGGGTTGCCCGGGTGGCAATGAGACAGCAAGCCACCATGAGTATTCATGGGCAGGGAACCCTGCAGAGACGTTTCGCCCGCTTCAACGAATGCACCCGCCTCACCCTTAGCGCAGAAACCCAAATCTTCCAACTCGATCAGTACCACAGGTGTAAAGCAATCATAAATTCCTGCCACGTCAATATCGGCAGGTCGTAGGCCGGCCATATCGAAAGCACGCTGGCCTGACTCCACTGCGGCAGAAGTGGTCAGGCTGCGGGCCGCGCTGATGTGTTCATGACCATGACCCTCTCCAGCCCCCAGGATATACACTGGCGGTTTGGGGAAATCAGCTGCACGATCCGCAGCTGTGAGGATCACCGCTGCCCCACCATCTGAAACCAGGGAACAGTCCAGTAAATGCAGCGGGTCTGCGATCATTCGTGAGCTCAGAACATCGGCGATGGTAATAGGATCGCGCTTCTGTGCTGCTGGATTTCTTGCAGCATGCTGTCGCGCATTAACGGCTACGGCAGCCAATTGTTCCGCAGTGGTTCCGTAGCGATCCATATGCGCCCGGGCAATCAAGGCATAGTAAGCCGGAACGGTAGGGCCATAAGGAATCTCGAATTCGCGGTGTCCTGTAGAAGACTGCATGCGCATCGCTTGTTCACGGCTCAATCCACTGCGCAAACAATCCCCCAGTACCAG
This sequence comes from Lysobacterales bacterium, assembly GCA_037968555.1. GTDB lineage: Bacteria > Pseudomonadota > Gammaproteobacteria > Xanthomonadales > SZUA-36 > JAWXBM01. The sequence continues at coordinate 3,410 of JBBKVS010000281.1, forward strand.
CAATACGGTCTTACACAAGCCCTGTTCAATGGCCATTGCAGCCTGAAACAGGCTTGTATAAGTGGTTCCGCCGCCAGCGCTGGTGCTGACACAATAGCTTGGAAATATCTGTAAATATTCGGCCAGAACTTCAGCCGGGTAAAAATGTGGTTCCGTCATCGAATTGCACGTAACCAAACCGTCAATTTGAGATTTGTCTATTCCTGCGTCGTCCATCGCCTTCAGCGCTGCATCGACACAAAGACCCATGGCATTGAACTCGGGAACGATTCCTACCCGCGTATCCGCCGCGCCTACAATTGCCACCTTTCCCCTAAGAGTTCCCACTTTGTCTCCCGGTCAGCGGCAATAAATCAATGGGATGGAAAACTGACCAAAGCTTGGCCAGGAAGTATCAGCTCATCACGTTGATTCTTGACGAACAGTTCCAGGCTTGCAATGCCTGCAGCAGCATCCCAGGCAGACACAGTTCCACCAACGTACAGTGTGTCGCCGACGATAGCAGCACTCAGATTGCGATACTCTATGGTTTTCAGCACTCCTTCATCGCCCATCCATTCCACCACGCACTGTGTCAGCCAGTCCCCTATCAAGGGGCCAGCAATCACCAGGCCGGGATAGCCTTCAACATCCATACTGTAAGCTTGGTCATAATGAATTCGATGAGCATTCCACAACGCTGCGTTGTACAAAAACAGTTCAACATTACTCACATTAAATTCGCTACTGGGCAAGGCATCACCAGGCTGGATTCGCCTGACTCCTGTGGTCTTGCTCATCGCATGATCCTGGTATTGGTCTCTGTCAACACCCACTCACCCTCGGAAGTCTCGACACGAGTCGTGATGACATAAAAGATCAACGGCCCTTTGGAACCCTGTTTTTCATACAAATCACTGAAGACACGCGTCGCTTTGAGTACATCCCCGGGGAAAATTTCGCGCTTGTATTCTATTTTCACCCCACCTGCCATGGCTCGTTTCAATGGCAGCTCGGGCACCAGTTTGTCGATGAATACTCCGTCGGGCGTCAGCTCGTCCAGTTCCTCAACATCCCAGAACAAGGCAATATGAAACATCGGTGGTGCTACATCACCGTCGAGGAATTTGCGTAATTTTTGCCCAGTGGCTATGGAATACTTGCGGATGTCTTTGCGTGTCACCAACTCCTGACGGCTTGGTTCAACTGTACCAATATTGACCAACAACTCGGGTGTCAATAACGTGCTCATAGGAGATTACCGGACCAGAAAATCACTCGGGATCCTGATGTTAACACTTACCGTGCAAAATTCGAGTGCTCGGCTGTTGCAGCTTCCAGCAACATAACCATAGTATGTATGGATACAAACTTTGGAGTCATGCAATGAAATTGAATAAGCTGAGACTGGCAATCGTGTTGTTGGCAGGTTTCAGCGTTTGCATCTGTGTCGCTGAACAGGCGCTTGATGATGGTCCAATTTCGGCAGGCTCGACAGCAAAACCCTCAGGAGCAGAGCAGGAGACACCGGTTTCTGTATCGATAACCCAATCTGGAGAAACGCTTTACCAAACGAATTGCGCCGCCTGCCATGACCGGGCCCTTTACAAGGCACCCAGCCGCTTGTTTATTGGCATGATGGGGGCAGCCAATATTCTTCATGCAATGAATGAAGGACCCATGTCCCAGCAAGCCGCAGGGATTGATGAGGCGGGGCGCCGGGCGATCGCCGAATATCTGGGCGGCCAAAGTCTGGACGCCATCACCACCCCGCCTCAGCCGCCGATCTGTGATGCTGATCACGGCTTTGATCCATCAATTGCTGCCATTTCAGCCGGGCAAGGGGAACAGCAGACCAACAGCCGCTTTTATCCTGCAAGTTCAGGAAATCTAACGATTGAGGATATTGACAGGCTTGAAGTCAAATGGGCTTTTGCTTACCCCAATGCAATCAAGGCCCGCTCTCAAGCTGCCTATGGCGGTGGTGCCATATACTTCGGTAGTCAGGATGGGACGGTCAGGGCATTGGACGCCAAGACAGGCTGTCTGCGTTGGACCTTCAAAGCTTCCGCAGAAGTGCGAACAGCCATCGTCATCTCTCCATGGATGAAAGGTGACGACCAGGCAGACCCCATCTTGTATTTCGGCGACATATTGGCCCGTGTTTATGCAGTAAGCGCACGCACGGGTGAACTGCGCTGGATGGTCAAGGTGGACGAACACCGGGATGCCACAATTACTGCGGCGCCGGCATTGTCGGGCGAAATGCTTTTTGTGCCGGTTTCATCACTGGAAGTAGTGCCAGCGATGGATCCAGCTTATGCCTGTTGCACGTTCAGAGGCTCCGTTGTGGCACTGAATGCGTCAACTGGAGCACGTATCTGGAAAACTCATACCGTTGATGAGGAGCCTACCCAACAGGCAGTCAATCGTGCCGGAACTGCCATCCTCGCACCCTCTGGAGCACCGGTGTGGAATACACCCACTATCGACCTCAAGCGTTCCAGGTTGTATTTCGGCACTGGAGAAAATTACTCCTCTCCAGCCGATGGCAACTCTGATGCCATCATGGCGCTGGATATGATTAGCGGCAAGAAAATCTGGGTCAGCCAGCAAACCAGCGGCGATGCCTGGAATACTGGATGCCTGATTGAGTTTACCCAGGACGATGCCAACTGCCCTGAAGAAAACGGTCCTGATTATGACTTTGGTTCATCGCCCATATTACTGACCACAGCCAGCGGACGCGAAGTGATAATCGGCGGACAAAAATCCGGGTTTGTAATGGCAGTCGACCCGGATTCGGGTGAAACACTGTGGAAGACTCAAATTGGCCGTGGTGGCGTCCAAGGCGGAGTGCATTTCGGCATGGCGGCCGAGAGTGGCCAGGTTTACGTGCCCATCAATGACATGTTCTACCCGGAAGATATAACACGCTACAAATTCACAAGCCCGGCAAAACCGGGCCTGTATTCACTCAATTCCGACACCGGCGAATTGCTGTGGGCAACTGCCGCACCGGAAGTTTGTGAAGGAATGGAGTTTTGCAATTCCGGCATCTCTCAATCGATTTCCGCCATACCCGGCGCAATTATTGCCGGCCATATGGATGGCCGTTTACGAATTTACCGCAGTGATAACGGCAGCATTATCTGGGAGCTCAACAGCCTGCAGGAATTCACAACGGTTTCTGGAGAAACCGCACGAGGCGGATCATTTAGCGGTATTGGCGGGCTGGTGGCCGATGGAATTTTGTATATCAACTCCGGTTACGGCCTATACAACCACATGCCGGGCAATCTGCTACTGGCGCTGGGTCCGGTAAAACCGGACTAGCCTCAGCGCTGTAATTCCTCCAGCAATTGCTGCTGCAGGCGGTGTTTTTGAATTTTGGTCGAAGACATGGGCCATTGTTCAACAAAACGAAAATGGCGTGGTACTTTGAACCCGGCTATTTTTCCTTTGCAAAATGCCACCAACTCATCGGCGTCAACACTCTTCCCTGGCTCCAACTCGATGAATGCGGCAGGCACTTCACTCAAGCGCGGATCGGGAATCCCCACAACCTGGGCCAACTTAACTGCCTCATGCTGTTGCAGGAAGGTTTCGATTTCCACCGCAGCGACATTTTCTCCGCCAACTTTGAGCATGTCTTTCAAACGACCGTGAAACATGATCTGCCCGTCAGGGTCAATTGAAATCAGATCCCCGGAGTGAAACCAGCCTTCCGCATCCAGGGCTTCTGCGGTTTTTTCTGGCGATTTGTAGTACTGGGTGAAGGTGCTGTAGCCACGAATCCAGGCCTCTCCTTTTTGTCCTGGCTCCACCTCCTGGCCTGTTTCCGGACTCATGGCTTTGACTTCCATGCCCGATAGGGGTGTTCCAAGGCGAGTAAATCGCTGCGTCTCTGAATGGTCCAGGCGACTGGTGGTAACCGTGCCAGCAGTTTCCGTCATTCCAAAAGTACCTACAAATACGGCATTGGGCAGCGCTTTTTTCATTTTCCGCGCAACTTCAGAAGGTTGAACGGCAAAATTGGCATTCATCAGCTTGATGCGACTGAGGTCCGTTTTCTCAAAATCCGGATGATCAACCAGATCTGACATGATCGTCCAAAAACACGGATAGGTGGCGGTTACGGCTTCTTCCTCCATCATTTTCAGCGCTTCACCAGCCTGGAAATAGCCCGTGGTAACGTAGCTGCCGGATTTTGAAAAAATGGCCAGTAAGGGAAGTATGGCCGCGATGTGAAACATGGGTAGTGGTGACCAAAAACTATCATCGGCGGTTAATTCGTATCGATCTGCCAGCGCAACGCTGTTTCGAACAATGGCCTCGTGGGAAAGCATGCATCCTTTCGGATTGGCCGTCGTTCCGGAGGTGTACATGATTAGCGCCGTGCTACCCAATCTAATCTGTAAACGACGCAAGTGTAGTTTTTCCTCGTCTCCTGCTGCCGCCAAAGCATCAAAGGATTGCTGGGTGAGCATTCCTTTGGCCGAGGAAGTGCCCAGTAGAACAATTTGCCTGAGCTTTGGCAGTTGATCCAGATTCAGCCTGTTTGCATCTGCTTCGGACAAAGACGGAATCGCTGTGTACAAGCGATCGACAAAGTTGACTGAATCAGCAATTTTGTCGGTAGTGATGAGAATGCGCAAATCGGCATTTTCCACCAGGTAAGCCAATTCCGGAGGTTGGTAACGGGCATTCACCGGAACGGTTACCGCCCCTAACAGACTGATGGCAAACATGCTTTCAACAAAATCCATACCGGTAGGTAATAGCAGACCGACGTGGTCACCAGGGCATACCCCCAGAGTTTGCAGGCTAAGTGCGAACTGTATTGCCCGATCGCGTATCTGTGCATAAGTACGGCGACTATTTGGCAAAATCACCGCAGGCTGATGTGGCTTCTGATCTGCCGCAGCCAGTAACACATCACCCATCGTAGTGGCCGACAGCCGAACTTGAGACAGTTTCATGTTCATTTACTCCAGGGGATCCAAATATTCGCGCACATAATCTCCATCAAGGCATTCGATCAAAGCGGGTGCCAATTCAAGAAAATAGTCGGTGTTGCGATGCAATTCTTCAGCCTGCTCAGTGCTGAATTGTTCATAAACCGCAAACGAACCAGGATCATCTCGCAATCGATAAAACTCATAGGCAATCGTATCCGGTTCATGCGCCCGAACTTTGTCAGTCAGGTCATTCGCCAGGCGAATAAAATTCGCTTCCATTCCTGCTTTGACTTTCATGCGGGCCAAGAATGTCATCATGTCAGGGTCTCCTGAGGCGTATTTTGAATTAATTTCAAGTTATGTTAGCATTTGACCAGCATGAAGGAAACAGCCATTACAGCCGTTTCCCGCTGCCAACTTTCAGCATATTTCTAGTTTGGTCCGGCGGGGTTTTCTCCAATGAAAGTTTCAAATTTCGTCACTATTGCAGCCACAGAATCCATCGAAGAAAAGCGCTTCTGTGCGTTCAATATCAACGGTATATCACTGTTGATCTGTCGCTTTAGAGATCAGTATTACGCAATAGAAAATATGTGTTCGCACGCATATTCGCGCTTCGATGATGGACGAATGAGAGGCTACCGGATCATGTGCCCCTTGCATGGTGCAACGTTCGACATTCGAGATGGCTCTTGCACCGGACCGCCTGCCTCACGGCCTATCCAATCATTTCCTGTACGAATAGAAAACGGCATGATCGAAGCGGATTTGAATGATCATACCGAAATCAAAATTTGAATTTACTGGCGCCAAGCGAACTTCAGGAGAATCAACATGAGCGAAACGCTGTTAACTCGAGTCCCTCCGGACCAGCTATCCCCAAACCACAGGATGGCCTGGGATGCTCTGAATGAGCTGACTGGAATGCCCGCTTTCGTGGACGTGTTCGCCAAAGCACCTGAATTGCTGGATTTTGCCATGGTGCAGTTCTACCAGAATATTTTCTTTGATGGGCGTGTCGGGGAGACCTACAAGCAATTATCTCGCTTACGCCTGAGCATGAATCACGGCTGCCGCACCTGCAATTTACAAAACCTGATCGGTGTGGCCAATATCGGATACTCCCAAGAGCAAATTGATGCCATGTGGCGGCAGGACTATTCATTATTCAGTGAAGACGAACAGGCGGTAATGGAGCTGGCGGACGAAATTGCCCTTAACAATGAACACGGCAAGCTGACTCCCGAACTCCACGCCAAGCTGAAGCGACATTTTGGCGATGAGGAAATTCTCGAGCTGGGGCTTTGTCTGGCAGTCATAGTAGGCCTGGTAAAACTGTCCTTTACGTTTGGCCTGGTTGAAAAAGAGTCATATTGCCAGTTTGGAAGTCAATAAGCACACGCGAGAGTGAGGTGAGCTGATATGTGGAAAAACCCGGTAGACCAGTGGTTGATCAATCCATTGGCCAATGCAGACAACCTGGAGGCCAAACAGCCATCGATTGACAATGGCTTGAACATATACCCTCCAGGGCGTTATTACGACAAGGAATTCATGCAGCGCGAATGGGACTGCATGTGGACGAGGACCTGGCAAATTGCCTGCATAGAAACGGATATTCCCGAATCCGGTGATTACTCAGTGTATCGATTGCTGCACGAAAGTATCGTAGTCGTTCGCCAGGACGATGGCAGCGTCAAGGCCTTCTACAATGTTTGCGCGCACCGCGGAAATCAGTTGGTGCACAACGACAGGGGCAGCGTGATGCAATTCACCTGTTCTTTTCATTCCTGGCAATATTCACTCAATGGCGAATGCACCCGGATAACTGACCGCGAAACCATCAATCCAGCTTTGCTTTGCAGCAATCCCAAGTTGACAGAAATCCGCTGCGAGACCCACGCCGGCATCGTGTTTATCAATCTGGATGACAATGCCGCGCCCTTGGTAGAACAACTGGGATTACCGGCGGGCTACCTCGAAACCTATCAACTTGAGCGCATGCATTGTGTGCGCCACGTGGTAAGTGAATGGGCCGCTAATTGGAAAACCGGTGTGGATGCGTTTTACGAAACATATCACCTGCATGCGGTGCACCCGGAAACCCAGGACGTCATGGATGATATGGGCGTACAGGTTGACCTTTATCCCCATGGCTGTAGTCGGATGTTGGTACCGATCGGCGTAAAAACCCAACGGCAGTCCGACCAGGATAGCTTAAACGCCAGCTTGGAGTACATGATGACTGAAGCCGGCATAGCCAAGGAAGAGTTCCCCAAAACTGCGCAACAGGTCCGTGGCGCCATACAGCAAGCCAAGCGCAAGCGCTCTGCCAAGTACAATCTGGATTACGAGCGATTTACTGATGGTCAACTTACCGATAGCTGGGCTACGGGAATTTTTCCGAATGTACAGATCGGGCTGCATCCTGAAGGTGCATTCCTGATGCGTTTCATGCCGCACCCCACTTATCCGCAGCGCTTCTTCTACGATACGATGACATTGATACGCCCGGTGCCAGACCCGAATTACAAGACCCCAGGCTGGATGGGCGTACCCGAAGGCACGGACGTTTCGGGCGAAATTCGTCCGGATACCGAATATGTCCCTTTGGGTGAACCGCCTCATCTGGGCCAGGTACTCGATCAGGATTCAGAGTTACTGCCCCTGGTACAGAAGGGTGTACGCTCACGTGGGTTCAAAGGCGCTATCTGGGGCGAACAGGAACAGCGGTTGCGGCATTTCCACAATGAACTGGATCGATATCTCGGTGAAGAAACTGACGCAGCATCCAAACCCAGTCTTTGAAATGTTACCCGTTCAAGCAGGGTTTATTCTGCAGCAACTGCCCGAATTGCAGACCAGCCATGGGACATGACGCAAATTTGACCGTAGCAAGCCCTCAATGAGTTTCACGCTTATCGTCACGCGAAGCACCAAGTTTGCCGCACCCGCCCAGCAGGTGTGGAGTTTGCTGACCGACTGGGCTGCCATTGTCGACTGGATGCCAGACGGCTATATCCACAGCCTGCAGCTGGAAAATAATGCTGCTGGTCAGATCCGTCACATGGTTACCGGCCAGGGCGTGCAATTATCGGAACGACTGGACCGGGCTGACACTGAGGCGGGAGTGCTGGAACTTTCGATGATTGGGCAGCTGCCCTGGAGTCTGATCTCTTACCAGGCCACCGGAACTGTTCAGCAGTGCGCACCCGGTAACAGCAGCCTGACATGGTGCGGCAAAGCAGAGTTGGCATCAGCAGGTACAGCGGCGGACAAGCTGGAAAAGTTGCTGAGCGCGTCTTACAGCAAAATGTTTCTGGGCATTCGGCAGGTAGTGGAGTCCGATTCAAATACACAGCCAGCTGAAATGCAGGCCAGTTCATTTGATTGACAATCATCCGGCGCTGTTGAAGCAGCTGCAGAGTGCTTCGGCAGTTTAATACTGAACATGCTATTGATAGAGGAAAACACCCAATGAGCAGCAAAATCAGTGCTATCACCGTGCCGAAATGGGGCATTGAAATGCGCGAAGGCACAATAACAGGCTGGCACTTGAAGGAAGGCAGCGAAGTCAACCACGGTGACGAATTAATTGACGTGGAAACAGACAAAATCGTCAACACCATGGAAGCACCAGCCAGCGGAATCTTGTACCGTTGTCTTGCAGCAGAGGGAGACACTCTGCAGGTGGGCGCTTTGCTTGGTGTCATTGCTTCGGCAGGATTGGAAGACAGCGAAATCGACGCATTTATTGCTGGTTTCAAGCCCACCAGTGTTTCCTACAGTCCGGATGGCCAGTCAGACACAAGCGCAAAACCCACATCCGTCGATGCCGCACCACCGCCAGCGCGGCAGCCGGAGCCTGCGGCTTCACCCACGGGTAATAAAATCAGGGTCAGCCCGGCAACAGCCCTCCGTGCCCGGGAACTCGGTGTGGACATCAGCCTGGTGAAGGCAGCTGGTCGGCGACTTTCTCCGCAAGACGTGGAACGTTACGCGCAACAGCAAAAAGACAGCGACGCTGCGGGCCCACCAAGCGCAGCTTATGAATCAATACCCTTGAGTGCAACGCGCAAGGCCATTGCTCGAAAATTGACCGAAGCCAAGCAGCAAATACCACACTTTTACCTGTCCATGGACATCCCAATGGACGCAGCGTTGCAACGCCGCAGCCAGTTGAATCTGGCAAGCAGTGAGAAAATCTCGCTCAACGATTTCGTCATGCGAGCTGTTGTACTGGCTTTGCAGGCCGTGCCAGATTTGAATATCCACCTGGTACAGGACGAAGTCCGCCGCTTCAGGCATGTCAACCTGGCGCTGGCCGTTGCAACCGACCGGGGCATCATCACCCCGGTGATTCCAAGTGCTGAGAAGTTGACGCTTCCCGAATTGTCGCAACAGGCCGCAAAGCTGAGCGCGCTGGCACGCGATGCCGCACTGCAACGCGGCCAACTGGAGGAGGGCACTTTTACCGTAAGCAACCTGGGCATGTATGGCATCAATGAGTTTCAGGCAATCATTAACCCGCCACAGGGGGCCATTCTTGCACTTGGAGTCTGCGAAAAGCGTCTTGTACCGGCAAAGGAAGGGTTCGCCTGCGCTTCTATCATGCGAGCTACGCTTTCCTGTGATCACCGTGCAATTGATGGCGCTGTTGGTGCTGGATTTTTGGCGAAGCTGAAAGATCTGTTGGGAAAACCCGAGGAACTTTGAAAGCAGCAGCCTCTATTAAGGTCACATGCCCATTAGGAGTATCACAAACATGACAAAAACCACTTTGCCAAACGGTCGTCTGGATGTCTCGGCACTACCCAATAACCAGCCCGCAATATCACCTCTGTATCCACCATTCCCCTGGAAAATGTTTGGCGGCAAAGCCATCGTTGTTAACTACGAAACCGACATGGATGCTGTACTGGAGTTTTTACCGCCTGAAATGACACCCATGTCGGACCCTCCGGTCATCTCGTGTTTCCTGAACTCGGGTTATGATTTTGCAGTGGGCGGTGGCTCCTATTGCGAAATGGCCCCGCTGATAAGCGTGATGTACGAAGGTGAACCACACTTATTTCCCTGGGTGGTTTATCTGGGTGAGGGCACGGAAGAATGGTTTGCGGCTGGACGCGAAGTGCTCGGTGATTCCAAAAAGCTTGCCCAGATCAAGCTTAGCAAGCAGATGGGCCGCGGCCTGATGCTAGGCACTGTAGAGCGCCCGGCAGGCTACCGATTGGTGAACATGATTGCTGGCCCTTTTGATCGCCAGGGAGAGGAGACTGATTTCGAATTCCTGCCCTTGCTCGTGTTGCGGCTGATTCCCAGTGGCGAAGTGGGAAATGATCGCCCACAAATTGCTGAACTTCTGCGCAAGCGCGTCAAGGCCACAATCAAAAAGGCCGAAGACGGTAGCCCGATGATTTTTCACGGTCAGGGCAGCGTAGAGTTTGGTCGTTCCGAGCAAGATCCCCTGTATAAATTACCGGTACGTAAGGTGCTGGGTAGTCTTTACATTGAATTTGGCACTATTGAGCAGCCGGCGGGCGAGGTTCTCAAAAATTACAACGACCCTGAGTAGCCAACCATCACAGAAGGATAATAATTGTGACTAGCATTGATGATCTGCTGAATATCCATGAAATCAAGAATCTGAGAATCAAGTATTCCACCTACTTCGACGCCAAGGAGCTCGATAATTTAATGGGGCTGCTTACCCCGGACGCAGTGTGTGAATTTGGACCGGAATATGGCGGCAACTGGGAAGGCTCAGCGACCATCCGGGCTAACTTTCTGGGTTACCTGGATAATGGCGAAGAGCCCTGGAGGGTGATGCATGTGATCTCCAATCACATGGTTGAACTTACCGGACCTGATACCGCCAAGGGTCGCTGTTACCTGCTTGATTGGGACCTGAAACAAGGCAACGAACAGCCCTTGTTCCTGGCTGGCGTTTACGACGACCTGTATAAGAAAATTGACAGCCAATGGCTGATTCACAGAACACGCATAGACTTTCTATGGCCACAACGCCAAATTCTGCCTCCGCGTTGAAAGCGGGTGCAGGAAGGGCTGATCGATACCAGGCCTGGACCTGCTCTCAAGGCACATACAAAAAAGAGGTGCTCAGCCCGGCATCACAATTTGCCTATCCGCTTGATTACCCGCGCCGGAGGCGCCGTTACCAATGACAAATCTGTTGACCAGAATTGTTGCTTTGTTCGCAGCATGTTGCATGCTGAATTCCAGTGAAGCCGACACGCCTTCATTGCCTGATAGCCAGACTGGAAATCAGCCAGCGAACGCCGTGCGGTTATCCGCGACTGAGCTATACCAGCAGCATTGTGCGCAGTGCCATGAAGGTGGCGTGCCTAAAGCACCACACAGCGTGTCTTTTCAAATGATGGGTTCCGCAGCCATCCTCAATGCAATGAACAGCGGTGCCATGCAAACCCAGTCAGCAGCACTAGGCGCGGATCAAAAGCTGATGCTTGCGGAGTTCCTGGGAGGGAGCTTGCCAGCTGCCGAAAATACACGGCCCCTTTTCAGCTGCGAGCCAGCGGGTGCAACAACGGGCTTTGAGCTGCCCCCAGGGCAATTTGACTGGGGCCTTACACCCGGCAATAGCCGTTCCGTGACTGGCCAGCTTGCCGGGCTGACGGCGAAGGAAATCCCGGATTTGAAACTGAAGTGGGCATTTGCCTATCCACAGGCTACCCGCGCGCGCTCACAACCAACCGTTGCTGGGGGGATGATTTTTGTCGGCAGCCAGGATGGAACTGTTTACGCTCTGGACCTTGCTACGGGTTGCGTGCGCTGGACTTTCAAAGCCGACGCCGAAGTTCGTTCAGCCATTACCATCAGTTCAGTCCCAGGTGACGGCGAAAGGCCAGAGGCTTCGGCCTTTTTTGGCGACTTCAACGGCCATGTGTACGCGTTAAATGCACACACGGGTGCGCTGAGCTGGAAGTCCAACCTGGTTGACCATCCGAACGTGACGATTACTGGCTCGCCCAAATTGCACAAGAACCGCTTATACGTACCGATGTCCTCCAGCGAGTGGGCAGCAGCCGCTGACCCCGCCTACGAATGTTGTACGTTCCGCGGGGGGGTGGTTGCGTTCGATATCACGGACGGCCGGATGGTATGGAAAAGCCATGTCATCCCGGATTTGCCAAAACTCACTGGCAAGAAGAACAGCCAGGGCACAGGCTTTCGAGGCCCGTCAGGGGCACCCGTTTGGAACAGCCCTACCATCGATGAAAAACGTAATTTACTTTACGTAGGAACCGGTGAAAGTTACAGCTCCCCAGCCGCAGCCAGCAGCGACTCGGTTATTGCTTTTGATTTGGATACCGGAGTTGTCCAATGGGTCCACCAGGCAACGCCAGGCGATGCCTGGAACATGGCCTGCAATCTACCCGACAAGGCCAACTGCCCGGAAGAAGACGGGCCTGATTTTGACATCGGTGCTTCGCCGATTCTATTGACGCTTTCCGATGGTCGCGACGTGTTGCTGGTGGGGCAAAAATCCGGTTACGTTTTTGCTCTCGACCCAGATCGGCAGGGCGAATTGATGTGGAAGAGGCGCATCGGCCTGGGTGGCTTTGCCGGCGGGGTTCACTGGGGAATGGCAGCGGACAATGATGTCCTGTTTGCACCCAACGCCGATACAAATTTCATCAACAAGTGGAAGGGCGAAAGACGGCCGGGCTTATACGCACTGCGCGCAGATTCGGGTGAACAGTTGTGGTTTACACCGGCGCCAGACGCATGCCCTGAGGAAACCAAACCAGCCTGTGACCCGGGCTTATCGGCGGCAGTAACAGCCATTCCGCAAGCGGTTTTTGCTGGTGGCTTTGATGGCCACTTGCGGGCGTATGATCGTAACACCGGGGCCATCATCTGGGATTTCAACACGGCAAGGGAGTTCAAAACCTTATCGGGGGATACAGCCCGAGGTGGATCCATTGAATCGGACGGCCCAGTGATTGCAGGTGGCACCGTTCTGATCAATTCTGGTTATCTGTTTGGCGGGCGGATGGCTGGCAATGTTCTGCTCGCATTCAGTGTGGCTGGAAAGTAAAAAACACCAATTACCGGTCAGCATTTTAAACACACAGATCATTAGTGATGGATTTATGCCCATAGAGAAGTAGCCTTTTCAACTGTGTCCGCATGCGCGAAATACCGTCGACTCACTGCCGAATCCTGCTTGATCCAATAATGACCAATTCCACAAGTTTTCAACGGCAAGGTGCGAACTGTCAGAGACAGCACATCCTTCTTGTTGGATGTGTCAATTCACCTTGCTAATCTGATGATGTTGAATTATATTCAAAGAATGTGGTACAGGGTGTCTATCATCCTTCTAAAAAAAATTTAGTTCAGAAATTCAAAGACAATAATAAATTCCTTATTCTTTATTTTATTGACTGAGGGCACACTAAATGACCAAAATTTTTAAAATAGACGCGAGATCAACGCTTTACCCGGCCATGTTGGCACTGTTGTTCGCGGGCTCTAACGTCGTCCTGGCGCAGGAGACTGAAGACGAAGAAGACTTGTCGATCAAAGACCCCAAAATGTTGGCTATCGAAGAAGTAACAGTCACAGGCACCATGCGTGAAATGTCACAGCAGGATGCGGGAATTGCCATCACGACCATCACGGCACAACAGCTGGAACGAACATTCTCAACTGATGTGACCGCACTTACGCAGATGGCACCCAATGTAACGCTTACTTACAATAACGGCTTCAACGCAGTCTCTGGCGGCATACGCGGCACGGGTTTTATTTCCATCCTGGTAACCAAGGATCCGTCCGTTGCCGTTAGTGTAGACGAATTCATTTTCAACAGCGTGCAGTCGCAGTTTATTGAAATGTTCGATATCGAACAGGTTGAAGTTTTTCGTGGGCCCCAGGGCACGCTGTTCGGCAAGAACACGACGGGTGGCGCCATCGCCTTTACTACCAAGAAACCAGTCCTTGGCGAGTTTTTTGGTGATGTCGAAGGTACTTATGGTCAGTTCAGTTCCAATAACTCCAACCTGACCAAACTCAATTTTGCACTCAATGTGCCGTTTGGTGACACCGTGGCCATGCGACTGGCCATCATCAGCGATAATTCCGAAGGCTATTACACCAACGACAAGCCAATGGGCGGAACCTTCCTCTGCCTGGCCTGTGACGGTCCGGGTCAACCCACAACCGCAGAGATATTTACCAAATTCCCCACCACTGGTGACGGAGCAGACATCAGCGGTAAAGACGTGTTGGCTGCCAAACTCAAGTTGCGCTGGGCACCGAACGACTGGTACCTGGCTGACTTTGCTTACGAGTACATGAAAGACCGGTCAGACACACCCGCAACCTCCAATGAAACACCTTCAGGCGAAGGTTACCTGTGGCCGATATTGGGCTGGCCGGGTATCCAGGATATGGGCTGGACAGACCCATTCCGTACCGGACAGTCATACACTAACAATGCCGCTGTTGACCTCCCTGGCGGTCACCAGATTGATGTTGATGGTTTGTATCTCACCCAGGCTTTTTCGTTCGATCGTTACGTGCTGAAGTCCATTACTGGCTATAGAACACAAGACGAGATTTTGGCGAGCACCTATACCGGTGAGGCCTACACTTCACTCTATGATGCAAGTCGAAACAACGAACGCGAGCAGTTCCAGCAGGAACTCAGGTTAAACAGTGAATTTGACGGCCCATTCAATTTTGTGACGGGCGCCGCCTATTACACCGATGATGTTGAATTCGTGGTTTTTGGAAGCCTGGGCTTCTTCCTGCCGCTGGCTGGCGCTGAGTTTTACCGGGATACTTTCGAAATACAGTACACCTCCCAGGACCGGGAAACCATGGCATACTATTTTGATGGAACCTATGCATTTACCGACAAAGCCAGCGTGTCAGCCGGCATAAGGTATACCGATGAAAAGAAAGACTTTCATCGCCTGAATGGGGGTACAGCTGCTAACCCCGTAAGTAATTTCGTCGGCCTCGACGGGTATAAGGGGCCTCATGTCAATCCCTTACCCGAGTCGGCATTTGGCAACAACATCACGGACTCCGAAAGCTGGAATGAAACCACTTATCGGCTGGTTTTTGATTATGCCTGGGCCGATAACCTGATGACTTATGCAAGCTATGCAACGGGTTTTGTTGCTGGCGGTTTCTCAGAGACCTGCGGCTCAATTACTTCCTGTATGCCCTATAGTCCTGAAGAGAATGATAGTTTCGAGATCGGCATGAAGAGCGATCTGTTGGATGGCACCATGCGACTCAACGTTGCAGTGTTCCATATGACTTACGACAACCTGCAAAGAGACACGGTGGTCACCATCATCGACGCAGCGGGTAATCAGTTCCAGGAAACCCAATCGGTCAACGTAGGTAACAGTACTGCTGATGGCTTCGAAGTGGAAATGAACTGGTTACCGACTGATAACCTGCGCTTCGACGTCAACCTGGGCTACCTTGATCATGAATACGATAGCTTCAGCCCAAGTGCCGACCCTGGCCCTCTCGGCCTGCCTGGCCCCGTGCGCCCGATTGACTTTTCTGCGTTGACACCACCATTTTCTCCGAAATGGAACTATGGAGTTGCTGGCACCTACGTCCTGCCACTGGCCTCAGGTTCTGGCTTGATTTTCAACGCCAGTGTGCATTATCAGGATGACTATGAAACCGATCCGTTCCCGGCCAATGCCCAGGGTGCTGATTCCTCCGGTAATCCGATCATCATCCAGAAAGCCAACACCCAGGGCGAATCGCGTACTTTACTGGATGCCTTTGTGACCTGGCAGAGCAGTAATGAAGCACTGGACTTGACGCTGTACGGTAAGAACCTGACAGATGAAGTTTGGCGGTCATCAGGACAAGCCGTCGCTACCCTTTGGAACTTCAGCCGTCATGGCCCACCTCGGGAAATTGGGGTTGTAGTCAAGTATCATTTCTAAACAGTAGAAATCAGAAAGGCGACGGGGTCAAACCCGTCGCCTTTTTCATTTCAGGGCCGTTGCTGTGCTTCCACAGCCAGCGGGCTGATCCAACAGAACATTGCCCAGTCACTCCCCTGCCACCCATGTCCACGACCGTATGAAAAAGCCTTGTGCCGATAGCAGGTATCCCTAGCCTGAATAAAAACCCGGCTTCTGCGGAGTTCAGGTTGATGAAAAACCTGAACGTGCGGCGCCTACTTCACTCCATGCATCAGCTTGTTGATCAGCGACACGACAATCAGTCGATCAGTTCACTGAGAATTTCCACTTCGCTGTGCAGGGTTCTGTGCACCGGGCATCGGTCGGCGATTTCCATCAGGCGCTGCCGCTGTTCGTCTGTAAGTTCACCGTTCAGACGGATTTTCCGTTTGAAACTATCGACCTTGCCTTCTTTGCTTTCGCAATCGACGCAATCTTCTGCGTGAATCTTGCCATGAGCTATGCTGACCTCAACGGATTCCAGCGCCAGCTTTTTGTGGCGTGCATACATATTGATGGTCATGACCGTGCAAGATCCCAGCGCAGCCGAGAGCAGGTCATAGGGAGACGGGCCGCTATCCAATCCTCCGTATGCCTCTGGCTCGTCGCCCTGCAGCGGGTAGCCGTTGGCATTGATGGATACCTGGAACTGATCGTTGCTTCGGCCTGTGACCACAATCTGCCCTGACTCAAACCGGGCTTTGGGTATCAGGTGCAAGGGCTCCAGGTAACGGGAAGCCCAGGCTGCCAGCACCTGGCCAGCGTAAAAAGAATCCCGCTCCTTGCTGAGCAAGTGATCTGCATCGTCCAGCGACACATAACTCTTGGGGTGCAATGCACTGGAATAAATTCGTGCTGCCTCTGCAACGGGCACCAACTCATC
>JBBKVS010000282.1:0-6127 GCA_037968555.1 Lysobacterales bacterium
GCCTGCTTGGCCTGGCGCACCACAAAAAGGTCATCCAGTACCCAGTAGCTGCGCCCCTGGGTGGCTACTACCAGCGAGTCCTGGCGTATGGTCAGGTCGGTAATGGGTACCGGTGGCAGGTTCAGATCCAGTGAACGCCAGTTGGCGCCATCGTCATAGGACACAAACATGCCTGATTCGGTGCCGGCGTACAAAAGGCCCTGTTGACTGGGATCTTCGCGCACCACGCGCACAAAGGTATCAAGTGGCAGGCCCTTGTCCAGGCGCTTCCAGCTTTTGCCGTAATCGCTGGTCTTGTAGATATAGGGGCTGAAATCATTCAGCTTGAATCCGGCCACGGCTACATAGGCGGTGGCCGGATCATGCGGGCTGACTTCAATGGCATTGATATAGGCTTCATTGCTGAACTTGCCCTTATGCGGGGGTGATACGTTCTGCCAGTTTTCGCCGCCATCACGGGTGATGTGCAGATAACCGTCATCTGCACCGGCCCAGATGGTGCCAGCCTCATGTGGTGATTCGACAATATAGAACAGGGTGTTGTAGTACTCGGCGCCCACATTTTCAGGCGTCAGCGGGCCGCCATTGCGACCCTGTTTGTCAGCATCATTACGCGTCAGGTCGGGGCTGATCGCAGTCCAGGTGGCACCACGGTCACTGCTCTTGAGCACATACTGCGTGCCATAGTAAATCGTTGACCAATCATGCGGCGAAGCGGCCACGGGCGTGTTCCAGTTGGTGCGGTAGCGCAGATCCTTGGCGTCCTTGCCGAACATCATTTCCGGATAGGGAATGATGATGCGCGTCAGTTCGGTATCGCGGTCGTATTCGGTCAGCGTGCCATTGATGGAGCCGGCGTAAACCAGCCTTGGGTTATCCGGATCGAAGGCCACGTGCGCGCTTTCTCCGCCACCCACATCATAGTAATCGGACACGCCGATACCGCCGTACAAGCTGCGGCTGCTGATGGCCACTGTGGTGTTGTCCTGCTGGCCGCCATAGATGCGGAAGGGTACCAGGTTGTCGGTGGTCACCCGATAAAACTGAGCGGTCGGCTGGTTCATGATGGACGACCAGGTCTTACCGCCATCAAAAGTCACCGTGGCCCCGCCATCGTTGCCGTTGATCATATTGTCCGAATCAGAAGGATTGATCCAGTGGTCGTGGTGATCGCCGTGTGGTGTCTTGACCACCGTCCAGGTTTCACCAGCATCAATGGATTTGTACAGCGCGGTGTTCAGTACATAGATGGTATTCTCATTGATCGGGTCCGCAGCCATGTGGATGTAATACCAGGCGCGGGTGTGCAGGGCCCGGTGGCCGTTGATCAGCTTCCAGCTAGCGCCCGCATCATCACTGCGCCACAGGCCACCTTTTTCATGTTCGGCTTCGATGATGGCGTAAACGCGCTGCGTATTGCTGGCGGGTATGGCAATGCCGATTTTTCCAATCATATTCGGTAATCCACCTTCCAGCTTTTTCCAGCTGTCGCCACCGTCGGTACTTTTGAAAATACCGCCTTCGGTACTGCCGGACTTGATGAACCAGGGAGTACGACCGTGATGCCACATGCCTGCATACAGGATGCGTGGATTGCTGGGGTCCATCACCACGTCAGTGGCGCCGGTTTCCGGTCCTACCCGTAAAACCTGCTGCCAGTTCAGGCCACCATCGGTGGTGCGGTAAACACCGCGCTCGTCGCTGGGGCCCCAGATCTGGCCTTGCACAGCGACCAAAGCAATGTCCGGATTACGGGGGTGAATCTGGATCTTGGCAATCTGCCCGGCTTTCTCCAGGCCGATATGTGTCCAGCTGGCGCCGGCATCGCTGGACTTCCACATGCCATCACCATGTGAAGTGGTGACCCCGCGGATCGGTGCTTCGCCGGTGCCTACATAAATCACGTTGTGATCGGATTCTGCTACTGCCACCGCACCTATGGTGCCCACCTTGAAGTCACCGTCGGACAGGTTCTCCCAAGTGGCTCCGGCGTTGATGGTTTTCCATACACCACCGCCCGCTGCGCCCATGTAGTACAGATTAGGCTGACCCGGAACACCTGTTACTGCGGTCACCCGTCCGCCACGCCAGGGGCCTACCAGGCGATATTCCAGGCCCTTGAGGGCTTCAGTGGATTCGCTGGCAGCCTGCGTGCAGTTGGCCAACAGCAGAATGAGTAGGGGCAACAGGCTGACCATCAGCCGGGACGGAAAAAGACGATTTTTCATGGATTGGACCTGGCTCGTGAAATCTGTGGATTCAGCAGCATACTGAAAACACCGGCTGGCCGCATCCCCAAGTCTGGGGTCAGAGTACTATTTCCTTTAGCTATTTGGATTTGGGATTGGAAATAGTACTCTGACCCCAAATGTTCGCCTTGGACGGGATGTTATCCTGTCAACTCGTTTTGCCTGTTGAGTCTGAATCGATGAAAGTGGATGTCGCCATCATTGGCGGTGGCCCCGGCGGTAGTACTTGCGCCGGGCTGCTGAAAAAATATGCCCCGGAGCTGGAAGTAGCGGTGTTCGAACGTGAAATTTTCCCGCGTGAGCACGTGGGTGAGAGCCAGCTGCCACCGATCAGCAAGATTCTTAATGAACTGGGCTGCTGGGACGAGATCGAAGCGGCCGGTTTTCCGATCAAGATCGGCGCCACCTATCGCTGGGGTAACAGCGACAAGCTTTGGGATTTCGAATTTATGCCCATAGACAGTTATCGCGAAGAGGCGCGGCCCCGGCCCTGGTCGGAACAGGCCCGTCAATTGGCCATGCAGGTGGACCGCGAACGCTACGATGACATCCTGCTGCGCCATGCAGCAAGCTTGGGCGCCAGCGTGCACCAACCCGCCCAGGTGCGTGACATTGAACATGTGGATGACCGCATTGATGGGCTGATTCTGGCCGACGGTACACGGGTGGAAGCCCAATGGTATGTCGATGCTTCAGGTGCTTCGGCGACTTTACGTCGTGCCTTGGGGGTCGGCATCGAGCTGCCCACCAAGCTGCAAAACATCGCCTTTTGGGATTACTGGGAGAACACCGATTGGGTTACGCGTTTCCCGGGTGGCGCAACACGCGTGCTGGTGCTCAGCATAGGCTCTGGCTGGATCTGGTTTATCCCGCTCAGCCCCACCCGCACCTCCATCGGCTTTGTCTGTCCGCGGGATTTTTATAAAGACAGCGATCGCAAACCCGAGGAAATGTACCTTTGGGCCCTGCAGCAGGAACCCATGATCAGGGATCTCACGTTGGGTGCAAGTCGCGAGGGTAAGGTGAGGGCCACCCGTGACTGGTCTTTTGTGGCCGATCGCGTCGCGGGCAAGAACTGGTTACTGGTGGGTGAGTCGGCCGGATTTGCCGACCCCATACTGGCGGCAGGGCTGACGCTGACACAAACCGCGGCCCGTGAGGCCGCTTTCAGCCTGATCGCCTTGATCAAGGGCGAGCACGATGCGGATTGGTTGCTGGAGCATTACGATCAAAACCAGCGCACCCGTATCCAGCAGCACATCCGCTTTGCCGACTTCTGGTACTCGGCCAATGGCATCTTCACCGACCTGCAGGAATATACCCAGGAAATTGCCCGTGATGCCGGCCTGGATCTGGACCCGCAGAAAGCTTTCCAGTGGTTGGGTACCGGCGGTTTCACGCATGACGTACTGGGGCAGGTCGGTATCGGCGGTCTGGATCTTGCCGGTACCCGGCAGATCGCCCAGCGCTTTGTCGGCGGTCAGGCGGGCTGGCAATTATCGCGTTGCAACCAGCTGCGACTGGACTTGAAGGGCGTTGAAGAAATTACCGTGCCGGCTTATGAAAATGGCCAGGTGCATGCTGTGCGCACCCTGCGTCGCGGTGAACGGCGATTACCTCTATGCGGATTGTTTGCCATGGTTTTTACTGCCCTGCAAAAAGGGCCAGACCTGGTGGCCGATTTGCTGCCACAGTTTCAGCAACAGGCCATGCGGCAGTCACAAATGGCGCCGCAGTTGCTATTGCATCATCTGTTACAAGCGCTGGAAGTGATGTTGAACGAGGATTGGGTGATAGGCCAGCACGATCCAAATCGGCCTGGCATCAACCTGGAAACACCGGACGAGGGTTCGATAGTCCACACCAATCACGAATTGAATAAACCGGGGTAAACAGGGGTCAGAGTACCATTTCCGATTTACCCAGCTTCCGCAATTCTGATGAATTGAACGCCCAATAAAAAACCCGCGACGGAAGCCGTCGCGGGTTTTGTTTTTCAGGCCAGGCCCGCTGTTATCAGCTGTAACGGCGGAAACCAACCATGCCCAGTCCAAGCAGGCTCAACGCCAGTACGGCGATACCATAATGCGACAGGGTAGGAATGCCCTCATAGAACACCGTGTTGATGACTTCGCAACTGGCATCGGAGCCGAGTTCGATGGCTACGCCCTGGCAGTCCGAAGCGTCCACTTCAACGAAATTGCTGTACGGGCTCTCATATACCCAACAGGTATTACCTTGCCAGGTGGGGTGAACGCTGATTGAATGGCTATCGTCGCCTTCCAGCCCATAGACATCCTGGTACCAGTAGCTGTCACCTTCATAGGTATAGCCACCGTCAATTTCCGTATCGCAGTAGAAATACAGGTTAAATCCTTCGTCAGTATCGAATGTGCTGCTTGGGTACAACCAGGTCTTGTTGACGGTTAAAGTCACAGGCTCTGGCGTATTGACGATGCGACAGCTGTGTGCGCTGCCGAATCCAACTTCCTCATAGGAACATTCGACGGTATCAATACCGTTGCTGTAGTAATCAGGTGAATATCCGGCTGGCACGTCCTCGGTGATGGTGCAGTTCATTTCACCGTTGTCAAAACTGGTGACCACGAATTCAACATACTCACCTTCACTGATCAACTTGTCCTGATCCAGAATCAAGCCGGTGTTGCAGTCGATTTTGACGTTGACTTCAGCGGGGTTATCGTCAGTGAAATCCTTGGTAACCCGGAAAGTGGCGCGTGATTGGGTGGTATCGCCGCAACTGAGGTCCAGCGACCAATCGTTCAGGGTACCGCCATCAACAGCTGTGAAAATATCTTCAACCTCCAAACTCCATGCACCGCCGCCATCCTGGCCATTGAAGGCAGCCAGTGGATTGTTCGGTACCAAGTTGCCTGCGATGGCTGGAGGGGGATCGTAACAAGCATCTTCGACTGGGCCGGTACCGCTATCATCCAGAACGGCGTAAACATCATCCGATGTACAGCCTTCATCTTCACCAACGGTACCGGGCTGATCCATAATCACCACGCTCGTTGCAGCGGGCGAGGTGAGGGTAATCTTCAGATCGCCCACCCAAGTGTGAGAAATGTCCAGGCCTACATTCACGTCATTGATAATTCCGGCTTCTGCGCAGCCTTGAATCTCAAAGGACGAAGTGACGGAACTGGAACCAACCGCGGTTGGGCAATTGCTGCCACCCTCGCCAGTACAGGTAGCGCCGGGCAAAACAGCGCCGCCCTGGGAAGATTCAGGTGCTGGGCCGCTGGGCGCTTTGCCTTTGGCGGGATCTCTTTCCTGGGCAATGGCCGGTGCACTGAGCAACAATGCGGTAGCAATAGCCAGACTGATTCGGGTATTTCTCATTTTTTGCACTCCTCCAAATATTTTCGAATTCAGGTATACATCATTTTTTTTGCGCCTTCCGGAGGCTGATTTTTTTCACGAAGCGCTGCGTAAAAAAATCACAGGGCGCTTCCCGGATAAGGGGGCAGTATAGTCAAAATCTTTCAATTCGTAAATATAGGTAAAGAATAAACGCTCAGGGAACTGGATGGAGCGGATTTTGTCGTGCGGATTGATCGTCAAAAAACAGGGGTCAGAGTACTGTTTTCGGTTTTTCATGCTTGAATATCAAACATCATTCGGGGAAATAGTACTCTGACCCCAATTATTCGAGCCCAATAAAAAACCCGCGACGGAAGCCGTCGCGGGTTTTGTTTTTCAGGCCAGGCCCGCTGTTATCAGCTGTAACGGCGGAAACCAACCATACCCAGTCCAAGCAGGCTCAGTGCCAGTACGGCGATACCATAATGCGACAGAGTAGGAATACCCTCGTAGAACACCGTGTTGATGATTTCGCAACTGGCATCGGTGCC
>JBBKVS010000283.1:0-25114 GCA_037968555.1 Lysobacterales bacterium
GATCGGTTTGGCCCCTTCGAATTCCGCCGCGTGGGCGATTACGACCCATTTCACCCCACCAAGGAGCTGCCCGAGCAGCAGGTCTGGTTCCGTCTGCACGGTGATTTGCCGGATGATCCGGTATTGCACCGGGCCTTGCTGGCTTACGTATCCGACTTTCAATTGATCGGTACCGCGACTTTGCCGCATGGCCTGTCCTGGACACAAAGCAGCCTGATGATGGCCAGCCTGGACCACTCCATGTGGTTCCACCGGGATTTCCGCATGGACGACTGGATGCTGTATTCCTGCGACAGCCCCAATACCGGCGGCGGACGGGGTTTTGCCCGGGGCATGATATACAGCCGTTCAGGCACATTGCTGGCCAGCACCGCGCAGGAAGGTGTGATTCGTATTCGCCGTGAGCAAGCATGAAGCGGACCGGACCTGGCCTGAAATCATCGGTCTATTTCTTTGCCAGCCCTGCAAAAAGCAATAAAACCGCCGCGCCCAGGATTGCTGCCATGATGGCAGGTGGGGTTCACGAGCCATCTGAACCAGTTTAAGATATGCAGGTCGGATTGCAGATGCACCGAATCAGAGAGAATCATCAATGCCAAGGATAGCGTTGTTGAAGCAGCCATTCACCCAGCAGGCCACAGGATGGGTTTCTGTCCTGGTCATGGTCATGTTGCTGTATGTCCCGAGCGGACAGGCACAGGTTTACAAATACGTTGACGATAAAGGCATCGTCAATTACACCAATATTGCGCCACCCAGTGGCCATGATTTTAAGGTTTTGCGGTTTCCCTGTTATGCCTCGGACCCCAAATGCCGGTCTGTCAGCTGGGAAAAAGTCGCCCTGAACACCCAGTCATTTGGTGCCGAGATCCAGCAGGCAGCGTTGGCCAATGGGGTAGATATCGCTTTGATACGCGCCATCATTCACGCTGAATCGGCTTACCAGGCCGATGCAGTTTCTCCCAAAGGTGCACAGGGATTGATGCAGTTGATGCCGCAGACGGCAAAAATGCTGCAGGTCAACGACCCCTTCAATCCAGCCAACAACATAGAGGGTGGCGCACGCCACCTGGCCGAACTGATGCAACAATTTGATGGCGATGTGACGCTGGTGGCTGCGGCCTATAATGCCGGCGCCGGGGCGGTGCAAAAATACGGTGGTGTGCCGCCTTATGATGAGACCCGTGAATATGTGCGGCGTGTGAACATACTCAGCAAGCGTTACAGCGCAGCAGTGGGTGCAGCCGGAGGCAAGTAGCCTCAGTAAATCAGCCGTACTTCCTTGACGGTATCAATGCTGCTCAGAGCAGCGACCAGTTCATCACAGGCACTGATACGCCATTCGGCGCCCAGCACAAGTTGTGCCTTGGCACGACCGTTGTTGTAATCAATGTAGACTTCATCATTGCCGTTCCGGTAAGGACGAATCGCATCCTGCAGGCGCGTGCAGATTTCTTCGTCCGGGCCCCGCAGCGAAATGTGCACGCCACGTGAATGGCCGGTCTTGGCCTCACTGAGCGTCAGGATTTTATCCGCTTTCATGCGGTAGCCGCCAGAGAATTCATCCAGGCTCACACGCCCGTCGATGACCAGGATTTCATCCTTGACCAGCAAGTGGGCGAATTGTTGCCAGGCCGCTTCATAGAGAGTGATTTCCATGCGGCCGGTTTGGTCTTCTATAGCCATGAAGCCGCCCTTATTCATGCGCCTGCGTACACTTTTCACCATACCTGCCAGGGTCATGCTGATGCCGCCGCGTTTATTGGCTGGCGCTTCAGCGGGTATTCGTTTGGCAACCTGGTCCAGTGTGCAGGAAGTGAAACGCGCCAGGTCCGCAGCATGGAAATGGGTAGGGTGGCCGGTCAGGAACAAGCCCAGGGCTTCGCGTTCGGTTTGCAGGCATTGCAGTTCAGTCCAGGGAGTCACTTCCCGGTGATCGGTGGGACGGATGTCGCTGAGGTCGTCGACCCGGCCAAACATGTCCACCTGCCCGGAAGCCTTGTCTTTCTGGGCCTGGTCAGCAGCTTGTAAGGCGTCGGGCAATTCCTGCATCAGGCGGGCGCGGTTGCGTTCCGGGTCCAGGCAGTCGACAGCACCGGAGCGGATCAAAATCTCCATGGCGCGGCGATTCACTTTCTGCAAATCCAGGCGGCGGCAGAAGCTGGTCAGATCTTTGAATTCGCCTTTGGCCTCACGTTCATGAATGATCAATTCAACTGCGGCCTGGCCCAGACCCTTGATGGCACCGAGACCATAACGGATGGTGGCATGGTCATCCACGGTAAAAGCGTATTGCGACTGGTTGACATCAGGTGGCCGCAAGCGCAAATCCAGTCCACGGCAGTCGTGGATGATTTCATCCAGCTTGTCGGTATTGTGCAAATCGGCAGACAGAACGGCGGCCATGAAGGCTGCCGGGTAATGCGTTTTCAGCCAGGCGGTTTGGTAGGACAATAAGGCATAGGCAGCAGAATGGGATTTGTTGAAGCCATAACCGGCAAAAGTCTCCATCTGGCTGAAAATTTTCTCGGCCAGCTGTTCACCCACACCCCGCTCGGTGGCACCTTCAATAAATATCAGTTTCTGCTCGGCCATTTCCGAAGGCTTTTTCTTGCCCATGGCGCGCCGCAGAATATCGGCAGCACCGAGGGAATAGCCGGCCAGGTCCTGGGCAATCTGCATTACCTGTTCCTGGTACAGAATGACGCCGTAAGTGGGTTTGAGTATGGGCTCCAGTCGCGGGTGCAGATATTGCACCTGTTTGCGACCATGTTTGCATTCGATGTACTCGCCCACCATGCCCGAATCCAGCGGGCCAGGGCGGAACAGCGCTACCAGCGCAACGATTTCAGCAAAACTGTCCGGCACCAGCTTGCGGATCAGGTCTTTCATGCCGCGCGATTCAAGTTGGAACACGGCCGTGGTTTTGCAGGCCTGCAGCAAAGCGAAAGTGGCGGGATCGGCTGGTGGTAGTTTTTCCAGCTCGATCGCTTCCTTGCCCTGTGTCGATCGCTGCCGATTGATGGTTTTCAAAGCCCAGTCGATGATGGTCAGGGTACGCAAGCCCAGGAAGTCGAACTTCACCAGGCCTATGGCTTCCACGTCGTCCTTGTCGAATTGGGTGACCACACTGCCGCCTATGGATTCACAGAACAGCGGGCTGAAGTCCGTCAAGGGAGTAGGCGCAATCACTACGCCACCCGCGTGCTTGCCGGCATTGCGGATCAATCCCTCCAGTGACAGGGCCAGGTCGAGCAGGCCACGGGTATCTTCCTCGTCTTCATAGCGTTTCTTCAGTTGTGGCTCATCCTCCATGGCCTGGCTCAGCGTAATGCCCAGGGTCAGCGGAATCAGCTTGGCAATGCTGTCGACAAAACCATAACCATGCCCCTGCACCCGGCCGCAATCACGCACCACGGCCTTGGCTGCCATGGTGCCAAAAGTGATGATCTGGGATACCTGCTCCCGACCATAAGTTTGGGCGACGTAATCAATGACCCGATCGCGTCCCTCCATGCAGAAATCGATATCGAAATCGGGCATGGAAATTCGTTCGGGGTTGAGGAAACGCTCAAACAGCAGCTCATGCTCCAACGGATCCAGGTCGGTGATGCCCAATACCCAGGCCACCAATGAGCCTGCACCAGAACCGCGCCCCGGGCCAACCGGAATGTCCTCCTCCTTGGCCCAGCGGATAAAATCCGCCACGATCAGGAAGTAACCGGGGAAACCCATGCGGTTAATCACCCCCAGTTCCAGGTCCAGCCTGGCGTTGTATTCTTTGCTGTCGTATTCGGTGCCCTGGAATTTCTTCTGCAGGCGCAGCTGCAAGCCTTTTTCCGATTCGGTGCGCAAGTAATTTTCAACATCCATGCCATCAGGCGTGGGGAAGGCAGGCAGGTGGTACTGGCCAAACTCCAGCTGCAGGTTGCAACGCTGGGCAATCAGAGCGGTGTTCTCTAGCGCTTGCGGGATATCAGCAAACAGTACAGCCATTTGTTCGGAGCTTTTCAGGTATTGCTCAGCGGAATAGGGGCTTTCCCTGCGTTTGTCATTCAGCAGGCGGCCTTCCTGTATACAGACCCGCGCTTCGTGGGCCGCATAACCATTGCTGTCCAGAAAACGCACATCATTGCTGGCCACTACCGGGCAGCCGGCCCGGGCTGCCAGGTCCAGCAGCACCGCTTCAATGCGCTTTTCCTTGTCGCGACCACAACGCTGGATTTCCACATAAAAGCGGTCCGGAAAAATCCGCATGCTGTCTTGTAGCAGTTGCTTTGCCCGGTTGGGGTGATTGTTCAGCAGGGCCTGGCCGATTTCTCCTTCGAAGCCGGCCGATAATGCAATCAGGCCCTCTGCATGATCAGCAATCCAGTCGTGTTCACACTGCGCCACGCCATGTTGCTGGCCTTGCAGGTAGGCCTTGCTGAGCAGTCGGCAAAGATTGAGATAGCCAGTACGGTTCTGGCATAGCAGTACCAATCGGCTCAGTGCAGACGGATCGTCCTGTGAGCGGACCAGGATGTCGGCGCCCACGATGGGTTTGACGCCGGCTTGTTCAGCGGCCTGGTAAAACTTGATCAGGCTGAACAGGTTGTGCTGGTCGGTAACCGCGATGGCAGGCATGCCCAGTTCTGTTGCCCGTTGCACCAATTTCTTGATGCGTATGGTGCTATCCACCAGCGAATATTCGGTGTGCAGGTGCAGGTGGACGTAAGGCAAGGGCATGGATGCAGCAGATTCCGGTGATATTCAAACAGCGCTGGCAGCCAGCGCGGGGGACGGCTTCATTGTATACACCCATCCCCAAACGGCAAGCTGGATTCCTGTCCGTCAAGTTTACTCGTGGGCTGCAGTTTCTTTTCAGGTTCAGAGAACCCTTTTCCCAGAAAATATTTTCTTGTTCCCTTCGAGACGCAGAGTGGTTGTAGCCTGCGCGTCCACTATGGTAAATTGCGCGCCCCGCAATGATTTTGATTGCGGGCTTGGCGGTTTGGCCGCCTGGAATCAGGGCGCGTAGCTCAGCGGTAGAGCACTGTGTTGACATCGCAGGGGTCACAAGTTCGAACCTTGTCGTGCCCACCAATCAAATCAAAGAGTTAGTATCGAAGGGAGCACATTCGTTGCTCCCTTCGATGCACTTTGAGCTCCCTCCAGCCCAGCTTTACTGGAGAATCCTAAAAGTCGATCCTTACCGGCATATTCAAACTCTTTCAAAAAATTGAAAAAAGCGCATACTCCTCGAAACGAAGTAAATACAAGCGCAATGGGTTGGCGTCACTCTCATTAAATGGGGGGGTTGTTCATGTCATCGTTCTGGAGTTCGTCACCAGCGGGCACTGTTGTGCTTTGGTCGTTTCGACGATTCACTCTTCCAACACATTTCAAGCTGCTGACACTGTGCTGCTGTTTTAGCCTGCAGTTCAGTGTCATTGACTTGGCCGCCAACACGGAGGCCGATCCGCCCGTGAGCGGCTCATGGCTGGGCCAGGCTCAACAGGAACTGGCCCAGCGCGAGTACTTCGCCAGTGAAAATGGCAATGGCCTGCAAGCGCCCAACCGCGCCCAGGGCTTTCGCACTTACTTTGATGAAAACGGTATTGCCCTGGTTGCGCGAAGTGCAGACGACCAGCCTCTCGCCACCATCGCTGTTCTGAGTGTCGGGCGTGCGGGTAGCACTGAGACGGTGGGGTTGGCTGAAGTGCACTCGAATGCCGCACAGGTCACCCTGGAATGGTTTGGTGTGAGTGCGCGTTTTGAAAACTCAGCACAAGGGATTGCTGCGGAATGGACCCTGGCACAGCGCCCGGGTGGATCAGGGCCGGTACTCCTGGACCTGGACATCGCCGACGCGCTACCCGAACTGGGTGACGCTGAGGTTCTGTTACACGGCAGCTCCAAAACGCTGCGCCTGGGTTCCACCACAGCGCAGGACGCCGCGGGCCGCAGTCTGGCAGTCACGCTGGCCATTGCTGGCAACCAGCTACAAGTGGCCGTTGACGACACCGGCGCCAACTACCCCATCAAGCTCATGTCGCTGATCAATGGAATCAACGACGCCTTCATCGAATCCAATCAAACGAGCGCGAGGTTGGGCTCCAGCGTTGCCAGTGCAGGGGATGTCAATGGCGATGGATTTGCGGATGTGATCGTCGGCGCGTACTTGTATGACAGCGGTGAAGCAGACGAAGGCGCAGCCTTTATCTATTTTGGCGGTCCGGGGGCTTTCAATACCACCGCCGACGCACAGTTGGAATCCAATCAGGTGAGTGCGCAGATGGGCTACAGCGTCTCTGGTGCAGGTGATGTCAATGGCGACGGTTATGCTGATGTGATTGTCGGCGCCATTCTATACCACAACGGCCAAACCAACGGAGGTGCAGCCTTTCTGTATTTTGGCGGTGCGGGCGTGTTCAACAACATCGCCGATGCGCGCCTGGAATCCGACCAGGTCGATGCACGTATGGGCTACAGCGTTGCCGGAGCAGGTGATGTCAATGGCGACGGCTATGCTGATGTCATTGTTGGTGCGTGGCTATTTGACAACGGCGAGAACAATGAAGGCGCAGCCTTTATCTATTTTGGCGGTCCGGGGGTTTTCAACACTTCCGCCGATGCACAATTGGAATCCAATCAAGTGAGCGCGCAGATGGGTTTCAGCGTCTCTGGTGCAAGCGATGTCAATGGCGATGGCTACGCTGATGTGGTGGTCGGTGCGCCTTTTTACGACAACGACCAGAATGATGAAGGAGTTGCCCTTGTTTACTTTGGAGGTGCTGGGACCTTCAACACTACCGCCGATGCACAGTTGGAATCCAATCAGGTGAATACGCAGATGGGCTACAGCGTCTCTGGTGCAGGCGATGTCAATGGTGATGGTTATGCCGATGTGATTGTCGGTGCGCCTTTTTACGACACCGTCCAGAGCGATGAAGGCTTAGCATTTGTGTATTTTGGCGGCCCGGGGGCCTTCAACACTATTGCCGACGCACAGTTGGAAGCCAATCAGGTAAATGCGCAGATGGGCTGGAGAGTTGCGGGCGCAGGTGATGTTAATGGCGACGGCTATGCCGATGTGATTGTCGGCGCCAATCTGTACGACAATGGCCAGAATGATGAAGGGGCTGCGTTTGTTTACTTTGGCGGTGCGGGCGTGTTCAACAACATCGCTGATGCACAACTGGAGTCGAATCAGGCGAGTGCGATATTCGGCTGGAGCGTGGCTGGCGCAGGGGATGTCAATGGCGATGGCTATGCCGATGTGATTGTGGGCGCCTATCTGTACGACAACGACCAGAATAATGAAGGCGCGGCGTTTGTCTATTTCGGCGGCGCCGGGGCCTTCAATACCACCGCCAACGCCCAGCTCGAGTCGAATCAGGCGAACGCAGACATGGGCTTTAGTGTGGCCGGCGCGGGCGATGTCAACGGAGATGGCTATGCCGACGTCATTGTCGGCGCACGCCTGTATGACAATGGGCAGACCGACGAAGGCGCCGCCTTTCTGTATTTTGGTGGCGCCGGAGCGATCAATACCATCGACTACTTCCAACTGGAGGTGAACCAGGCGAACGCGGAGATGGGCTATAGTGTGGCCGGCGCAGGCGATGTCAACGGCGATGGCTATGCCGACGTGATTGTCGGCGCCCGCTGGTATGACAACGGCCAGAGCAACGAAGGCGCGGCCTTCCTGTATTTTGGTGGCGCCGGAGCCTTCAATACCTTCGACTACTTCCAACTGGAGGTAAACCAGGCGAACGCGGAGATGGGCTATAGTGTGGCCGGCGCAGGCGATGTCAACGGCGATGGCTATGCCGATGTCATTGTCGGCGCACACCAGTACGTCAATGGGGAGGACAATGAAGGTGCCGCCTTCTTGTATTTCGGGGGCGCCGGGGCCTTCAATACCACCTCTGATGCCCTGCTCGAATCGAACCAGGCTGAAGCGAGAATGGGCAGCAGCGTGGCTGGGGCCGGCGACGTCAACGGCGATGGCTATGCCGACGCCATTGTCGGCGCACGCCTGTATGACAATGGGCAGACCGACGAAGGCGCCGCCTTTCTGTATTTTGGCGGTGCGGGTGTGTTCAACAACATCGCTGATGCACAACTGGAGTCGAATCAGGCGAGTGCGATATTCGGCTGGAGCGTGGCTGGCGCAGGGGATGTCAATGGCGATGGCCATGCCGACGTCATTGTCGGTGCCCCCTTGTATGACAACGGCGAGTTTAACGAAGGCGCTGCTTTTATATATTTTGGCGCCGCCGGGGCCTTCAATACCAGCGCCGACGCCCTGCTCGAGTCGAACAAGCAAGCCGCGCATCTGGGCAACAGCGTGGCCGGCGCGGGTGATATCAACGGCGATGGCTTTGCCGACATCATCGTCGGGGCCAACGAATATTCCAACGGGCAGGGTTTCGAAGGGGCTGTTTTTTTATATTTTGGTGGCGTCGGGGCCTTCAATACCATTGCTGATGCCGGGATCGAGTCGAACCAGGTAACCGCGTTAATGGGCTTTAGTGTGGCCGGCGCGGGTGACGTCAACGGCGATGGTTTTGCCGACGTCATCGTCGGGGCCTTCAAATATGACAACGGGCAGACCGATGAAGGCTCTGCCTTCATTTATTTCGGCACGGCCAATGGCCGACTGGTGCAAGCCAGCCAGTATCGGCCTAACGCTACCACGCCTGTCGCACCCTGGGGCTTGTCACAACAAACAAATAGTTTCGTGGTAAAGATGCAAGCCACCAGCCCTCGTGGGCGTGAACGTGCCCGGCTTCAATTGGAAGCCTGCCCACCTGCTGCGCCCTTCGGTTCGCTGTTGTGCAAAAATTTCACAGCCACGTCCTGGACCGAGATTGGCGCCAACTCACAGGGCGTAAATTTGAGTTTGACCGCCACTGGCCTGGACGCAACCCGGGTTTACCACTGGCGTACCCGCGTTCAATATGCACCTTTGACAGTGACTCAGGCCAACATCTTTGCCCCGCCCAAGCCCAGCTTCGGCCCGTGGCGACGGCTGCAAGCCAATGGCGATGTGGCTGATATCCGTATCGGAGTCAGTGGTCCGATGATTGAATTGATATTCGAGGACGGCTTTGAATAGAACAGTAGCCACTCCATTTTGCTGATCATTTGAAGGCAGGACCACACAAGATTCGGTCAAAATTCAGGGTTGGTTTGCAACCATAACCTTTGATGAATTCTGTTTTTGGCCGTTCAAGTCAGCAACCGTTGCGGTAAAATCCGGAACAATCCTGATTCATATCGAGCAATCCTTTGTCATCGCCCTAATAAGTCGTTTTGCTTTGATCCTGCAGCCAATGGCTTTACAATGCCCGCATGAACACGTGGACGCGAACTACCGCCTAGGCAGCCCGCATCGCAAAGCGAATCCGAAAGGGCGCTTTGCGCCCTTTTTTCGTATCCGCTCAAGAAAAACTTAATGGCACACATAAGTATCAAAACAGCAGGAACCAGATAGCTCATGCCCATCATCACATTACCCGATGGCAGCCAGCGCAGCTTTGACCAAGCGGTCAGCGTGCTGGATGTAGCCGCCGACATAGGCCCCGGCCTGGCCAAAGCGACTTTGGCAGGTGAAGTTGACGGTCAACTGCGGGATGCCCGCCACCTGATTGAGTCTGATGCCAGCCTGCGCATCATTACCGCCAAAGATTCAGAGGGCCTGGAAATCATCCGGCACTCGACTGCGCATCTGCTGGCGCAGGCCGTCAAGCGCTTGTATCCGCAAGCCCAGGTCACCATCGGCCCGGTGATTGCCGATGGCTTCTATTACGATTTTTCCTACCCAGCGGGCTTCAGTCCGGAAGATCTGGACCGCATTGCTGCCGAAATGCGTCGCATCGCCAAGGATGCGCTGCCGGTTAGTCGTGAATTGATGGGCAGAGATGAAGCCATCCAGTTTTTCCGCCAGCAAGGCGAAGAGTACAAAGCCAAAATCATTGAAGATATTCCGGCAGACCAGCAAATCAGCCTGTATCGGCAGGGAGATTTCATCGACCTGTGTCGTGGGCCGCATGTGCCTGATACCGGCCGGCTCGGCGAATTCAAACTGATGCGCCTGGCCGGCGCGTACTGGCGTGGCGACAGCAACAACGAAATGCTGCAGCGCATTTACGGCACGGCCTGGGCCAACAAGAAGGACCTGGAAGAGCATCTGCACCGCCTGGAAGAAGCGGAAAAGCGCGACCATAGACGCCTGGGCAAACAGCTGGGCCTGTTTCACTTCCAGGAAGAAGCGCCCGGCATGGTGTTCTGGCACGACCACGGCTGGCGGATTTACACCCAGATTCAAAGCTACATGCGCGGCAAGCTCAGGACTGCTGGCTACCAGGAAGTAAATACGCCGGAAGTGGTGGATATCTCCCTGTGGCAGAAATCCGGCCACGCTGAAAAATTCATTGACGACATGTTCATCACTGAATCGGAAAACCGCACCTATGCGGTCAAACCGATGAATTGCCCCTGCCATGTGCAAATTTTTAACCAGGGCCTGGTGAGCTATCGAGACTTGCCCTTGCGTCTGGCCGAGTTCGGTTCCTGTCATCGCAATGAGCCTTCAGGTGCTTTACATGGCTTGATGCGGGTGCGGGCTTTTGTGCAGGACGATGCGCATATTTTCTGCACCGAAGACCAGGTGCAGCAGGAATCTGCGGACTTCATCGCCTTGCTGTACGAAATCTATCGCGAATTTGGCTTTGAAGAAGTGCTGGTGAAATTGTCGACCCGGCCGGAAAAACGCATCGGCGATGATGCCCAGTGGGATCTGGCTGAAAGTACTCTGGCTGCAGCTCTGGATGAAGCGGGAATCGAATGGAAAGAGAATCCGGGTGAGGGGGCTTTTTATGGTCCCAAGATCGAATTCTCGCTGAAAGACACCATAGGCCGCGTCTGGCAGTGTGGCACTTTGCAGGTGGACTTCTTTATGCCGGGCAGGCTGGATGCGTCCTATATTGATGATTCCAGCACACGCCAGGTTCCGGTAATGTTGCATCGCGCTATCCTGGGCTCCCTGGAACGCTTCATTGGCATACTGATTGAAAACTATGCGGGTGCGTTTCCAGCCTGGCTGGCACCGGTGCAGGCTGTGGTGCTGAATATCAGTGAAAAGCAGGATGATTACTGCAAGTCTGTCTCCCAAGTCCTTAGAAATAAAGGCTTCCGAGTGGATTCAGACTTGAGAAACGAGAAAATCGGCTTTAAAATCCGCGAGCACACCCTGGCAAAGGTTCCTTATCTGCTCGTGGTCGGTGATCGGGAAGTTGAAAACGGCATGGTTGCCGTTCGTTCCCGCGCCGGCGAGGATTTAGGCAGCATGAGCCTGGATGATTTTGCCAAACGCCTGGCTGCTGATGTTGAGCAGTTGGGAATTATTTAAGCTCTGAATAATTCATCCCTGAATTATCAGAGTACGCAAAACATAAAATGTCATTTTTGTTTTGCTTCATTTTCCATGATTTGCAATCATTGAAAATGGCGACACGTCCATGTGCCGCAAAAACTCTGAAAAAATCAGAGTTTTCCCAGTAACTGAAAGGAGGATACCCACATCGCAACAGGTAAAGAGACGCGGCGCAATGATGAAATCACCGCACCGCAGGTTCGAGTCATCGACGCAGAGGGAGAACAGGCTGGAGTCATGTCAATCCAAGAGGCATTGATTCTGGCAACAGAAGCAGGAATGGATCTGGTCGAGATCGCACCGAATGGCGAACCACCGGTTTGCCGCATCATGGATTTTGGCAGGTACCGTTTCGCAGCGCAGAAGAAAGCCCAAAGCGCCAAGAAAAAGCAGAAGCAAATCCAGATCAAGGAAGTAAAATTCCGCCCCGGTACTGAAGAGGCCGATTACAAGGTGAAAATCCGCAATGTGCGGCGCTTTCTTGATGAAGGCGACAAGGTCAAAATTACCTTACGTTTTCGTGGCCGCGAAATGGCCCACCAGGAGTTCGGTACCCTGATGTTGAAGCGTATTGAGGCCGAATTGGCTGAAGAGATCACTGTCGAGCAGTTTCCGCGTATGGAAGGAAGGCAGATGGTGATGATGATCAGCCCCAAAAAGACCTCATAAAAATTGTTTTTTCGCCCGGGCGGTGTTGTTACGCTGCCCAAATACTCACGGACTTGTGCGTACAGGGCACATTTCCTGAGCTCTGGACTTGCCCGGACGAAAAACCTCTATTTTTAAATAATTCCCAGCATTTCTTCTTCGCCCAAGTTGCGGACTATCCTCACTTAAATGCACATATAGGGTATTTAAGTGGCTGGGAAGTCTGTTATACTTCGCGGCCCTTTAGGCAGGAAACCATGCGTTTTCTGACCGAACGGTGAGCAAAAGCGGTGCCAAGCCTAAAAGTGTCATCTCATATGACCGCTTGAGTAACGTGACATAAACAGCTCCGAAAAGGAGCAGAAAGGAGTATTTCCATGCCCAAGATGAAAACCAATCGGGGCGCGGCCAAACGTTTCAAGAAAACCGCTTCAGGCGGATTCAAACGCGGCCATGCCTTCCACAGTCATATCCTGACCAAAAAAGATCAGAAGCGTAAACGCGGGTTGCGAGGCACCGACATGGTCGCTGCAGCCGATGTCAAGTCCATCAAACGCATGCTTCCGTACGCATAATAGGAGTCCAGGAAAATGGCAAGAGTAAAACGTGGTGTAACGGCACGCGCACGTCATAAAAAGGTACTTGACGAAGCGAAAGGTTATTACGGCGCAAGGCGAAAAATTTATCGCGTTGCCAAGCAGGCGGTCATCAAGGCCGGCCAGTATTCATATCGCGATCGGCGCCAGCGGAAGCGGCAGTTCCGCAGTTTGTGGATTGTTCGCATCAACGCAGCGGCACGGCAGTTTGGTCTGTCCTACAGCCGATTTATGGACGGGCTGAACAAAGCCGAAGTCGAAGTCGATCGCAAGGTGCTTGCTGATCTGGCTGTTCACGACTTGGCCGCGTTTGGTGTTCTGGCAGAAAAAGCCAAGGCCAGCCTGGGTTGATCTCAGTCTGCGACCGGTTAGCACCGGGCGCAGCAGCCCTGCCAAAAGGCGGGGCAATGCAGAATGACAGAAGGGAAGGGCCTGGGTCCTTCCCTTTTTTTTGGTCAATTTTCAGACAAACAGCCGGATTTGATTGAGTGGACAATATTCAAGCTATAGAAACCCGGGCAGCCGCAGAAATTGCCGCCAGTGCAGATTTGAAGGCACTGGATGAACTGCGTGTACGTTACCTTGGAAAGAAAGGTGAAATCACTGCACAACTGAAGACCTTGGGTGGTCTTGAGCCTGAGCAGCGTAAACAGTTTGGTCAGGTGGTCAATCAGGTGCGCGACCGGCTCAATGAACTGCTGCTGGCCAGAAAAGCGGCTCTGGAAGCGGCTGCACTGGAGCAGCGCCTGCAGGCCCAGGCAGTGGATATCAGCCTGCCGGGCCGCGGTGATAAACGCGGTGGCATACACCCGGTGACTCTGGCCATGCAGCGTGCCATCGATATTTTTTCCCGTCTCGGCTTTGACGTGGCTACCGGCCCCGAAGTGGAAAGCG
Organism: Lysobacterales bacterium; assembly: GCA_037968555.1. GTDB lineage: Bacteria > Pseudomonadota > Gammaproteobacteria > Xanthomonadales > SZUA-36 > JAWXBM01. Next base: position 13,564 of record JBBKVS010000283.1, read on the forward strand.
ATCACTACAATTTTGAAGCGCTGAATTTTCCGCCGCACCATCCGGCCCGTGCCATGCACGATACCTTCTATTTTGCCAATGGTGACCTGTTGCGCACGCACACCTCACCCGTGCAAATCCGGGTGATGGAAAAGCAGGATCCGCCTTACCGCATCATCGCTCCGGGCAAGGTATATCGCAGTGATTCCGACCAGACCCATACGCCCATGTTTCACCAGGTGGAAGGTTTGTTGATTGGTGAAAACGTCAGCATGGCTGATTTGAAGGGGATTTTGCAGACCTTTATCAATGCCTTTTTCGGACGCTCGCTGGAAATGCGTTTTCGGCCTTCCTATTTTCCTTTCACCGAGCCCTCGGCAGAAGTCGACATAGGCTGGAACAAGGGTGAAGGAGCGGAGCCGGGTTGGCTGGAAATTCTCGGTTGCGGCATGGTGCATCCCAATGTGCTGCAGGCCTGCAATGTAGATCCAGAGCGCTTTACCGGCTATGCCTTTGGTATGGGCGTGGAGCGACTGGCCATGTTGCGCTACGGCGTCACTGATTTACGTCAGTTTTTCGAAAATGATTTGCAGTTTTTAAAGCAATTTCATTGAGTTATTGCACAATGATAAACACATTGGGATTAACACATTGGGCGGATTCTGGTCATGAAATTCAGCGTTAATTGGTTGAAAAAATGGGTAGCGTTGGAGCTCAAAGCTGAGCAATTGGCAGAGCGCCTGACCGCCAGTGGCCTGGAAGTGGATGCCCTGAGCCCGGTTGCTGCGCAATTCGATGGCATCGTGGTGGCTGAAATCGAATTTTGTGGGCCGCACCCCGATGCCGACAAGCTGTCGCTGTGCACGGTTAACGATGGCAGTGCTGAGCGCTTGCAAATCGTCTGTGGCGCGCCCAATGCCCGAGCTGGCATCAAGGTGCCTCTGGCCCGTGTAGGTGCCCATATCGGCGCAGATTTCAAGATCAAGAAAGCCAAATTGCGTGGCGTGGAGTCTTGCGGCATGTTGTGTTCGGCCCGCGAATTGGGCTTGTCTGATGATCATTCAGGCTTGATGGAATTACCCGCTGATGCTGAACTGGGCGCTGATTTCCGTGACTGGCTATCACTGGACGACCACAGTATTGAAATAGACCTCACCCCCAACCGCGCCGATTGCCTGAGCATACGGGGGCTGGCAAGGGATGTGTCGGCCAGTTGTGCCAGCGAATTTATTGAACACGAAGTCGTCGCAGTGGCGGCAACAAGTACAGCCCGATTCCCCATCCGCCTGGAAGATAAAGCAGGTTGCCCGCGTTATGTGGGGCGTGTGATCGAAAACGTAGATGCAACAGCCCCAACACCCTTGTGGATGCGAGAAGCTTTGCGTCGCAGCGGTGTACGCAGCATCAGTGCCATTGTGGATGTAAGTAACTACGTCATGCTGGAACTGGGGCAGCCCATGCACGCATTTGACCGTGACCAGCTGAATACAGAAATCGTCGTCCGGCGCGGTCGTGGCGGTGAAAAGCTGGTTTTACTCGATGGCTCCGAGGTCGATGTGGGTGAAAATGTATTGGCCATTTGCGACGCCAGCGGACCGGTGGCCCTGGCAGGCATTATGGGGGGCGAAGCCAGTGCAGTCAGCGACGATACCCGCAATATCTTACTGGAAAGTGCCTGGTTCAATCCTGCGGCCATCATGGGCAAAGCGCGTGACTACGGCATGCATACCGATGCCTCACATCGTTTCGAGCGCGGAGTGGATCCACAAGGCCAGTCCCGTGCAATAGAGCGGGCCAGTCAGTTGATCCTGGAAATCTGTGGTGGATCGGCGGGTCCCGTTCTGGTGGAAGAAGCGCCTGAATTATTACCCGTAACAGCACCGGTGAATTTACGTTTGCAGCGGCTGAACAAACTGATCGGTTATGAATTCCAGCAGCAACAGGTCGAAGAAATTCTAATTCGGCTGGGAATGCAGCCGCAGTACGACGCAGCCGGCCAGGTCTGGACAGTGAATGCACCTTCAGCGCGGGTGGATATCGCCATCGAAGAAGATCTGATTGAAGAAGTGGCGCGCATTTTTGGTTACGACAATATTCCCGCACGCATGCCCAGCGGTGAAGTGCAGGTGGGCTCGGCGGCCCAGCATGAAGTCAGCCTGGCGCAAATGCGCGAAACACTGTGTGCAGCAGCCTACCAGGAAGCCATCAACTACAGCTTTGTGGACGTCAAGCAGCTGGAAGCCATGCATCAAGCCGAGGACGCCTTGCCGTTGGCTAACCCCCTGTCAGCTGACCTGGGTGTGCTGCGTACCACTTTGCTGCCGGGTTTGCTGGCCGCACTGAATCGCAACCTGCGTCGCCAGCATCCGCGCGTGCGACTGTTTGAAACGGGGCTGGCTTTCCTGCAATCCGAATCCCTACTGGAAGTGCCTCGCATTGCCGCCGTGGCCTGTGGTCCGGCTTTGCCAGAACAGTGGTCAGTCAGCACCAGGCCAGTGGACTATTTTGATATCAAGGGTGATGTTGAGCGCCTGCTGGCTTTGCGCGGCTCCGATCAGGAAGTCCGCTTCGAAAAACTGCATGCACCCTGGGCTCATCCCGGTGCCAGTGCGTCGGTGTTCATAGCTGAGCAATGCATAGGCTGGTGCGGCGCCGTTCATCCCCTGGTTTTGCAGGCGCTGGATGTAGACTGCGAAGTCTTTGCTTTTGAGTTGGACTTGCAGCCTTTACAGCAACGTGAGGTTCAGGTCGCAAAACCCTACTCCCGTTTTCCGTCCATACGCCGTGATATTGCCATCTGGCTGCCAGAACAGACCACTTATGCAGAAGTACAGTCCTGCATACTGGCCTCTGCTGGAGAATTATTACAGAATTTGGTCGTTTTCGACGTTTACCAGGATCAAAAGTTGAAAAAAGGCTATAAAAGTCTGGCAATTGGCTTGATTTTGCAGAACGTTTCTAGCACTCTAACAGACGATGTTGCAGATCCCGTCATCCAGCAGGTAATCAGTAATCTGGAAACCAGGCTGAGTGCGGAATTAAGAGGATAAACATGTCGCTCACCAAAGCAGAAATCGCCGACCAGTTGTTTGAGGAAGTCGGTTTGAATAAAAGGGAAGCCAAGGAATTCGTTGATTCGTTTTTCGAGGCCATCAGGGATGCACTGGAAAGGGGCGAGAACGTCAAACTCTCTGGCTTCGGCAATTTCCAGTTGCGTGAAAAAAATCAACGTCCAGGAAGGAATCCAAAAACCGGAGAAGAGATACCCATCTCTGCCCGTCGCGTGGTGACTTTCCGTCCAGGACAAAAACTGCGAGCAAGGGTAGAAGCCTATGTTGGATCCGGGGATTGACCGTGATCTTCCGCCGATTCCGGCGAAACGTTATTTCACGATAGGCGAAGTCAGTGATCTGTGTGGTGTGAAGCCACACGTGCTGCGCTATTGGGAACAGGAGTTCGAACAACTCAAGCCCGTCAAACGGCGTGGTAACCGACGCTATTACCAGCGCGGTGATGTCATGATGATACGTCAGATTCGCAGCCTGCTGTACGAGCAGGGCTATACCATTGGTGGTGCGCGGCAGATGCTGGAGGGTGATGAAGCCCGAGAAGATGTGAGCCGCAGCCAACAGATCATTCGCCAGGTGCGCATGGAGCTGGAAGACGTATTGCACGTTCTGAAGCGCTGATTATAAGTAAGCTCTGAATAAATCAGAGATTCTTCAGTTCATTCACTTTCCTGCAGAGCTTTGTTTTGATACCATGCCGCCTGCCTGATCGGGCCCATGATTTATATGGAGGCTTGGATCAGATGTTTTTCGGTCTATCGTCGGGGCGTAGCGCAGCCTGGTAGCGCACCACAATGGGGTTGTGGGGGTCGGAGGTTCAAATCCTCTCGCCCCGACCATCGATCGTCAAAACACATCTTGAAAATCGGCTCGTAGCAAGCATTTGCCGGGCCGTTTTTTTTTACACCGAAGGGTGAATTAAAATTTACCCGAAGTAATTTGCTTGGTCTGTGGCCTGGATTGACGGATAATTGACGCAGCACCGGTTATAAATGCTTGATGTCGTTGCATTCTGCACCCATCTGAGCTTAGGGAATCGGAGAATTATATGAGTCCAGTTGATAACAGCCTGAGAGACATGCCTGATATCGCCAACGAAGCCAAGGCCGAGGTAGCGGGCGAACTGGCCTGGGTAGGCATGAATGAAATCGAAATGCCCGTGCGCATTGAAGATGACAGAGGCGGCTTGATTCAGTCCACTGCCCTGGTCACTGCTTACGTCAACCTCAATGATCCGCAGGTTCGGGGCATCCACATGTCACGGTTGTATTTACACCTGGACCAGGCCTTCGAACAACGCCCACTGAATCCCTGCACCTTGCGGCAATTGCTGCGGGCTTTTCTCGATTCGCACGAAGGCTTGAGCGATCGGGCGCTGATCCGTGTGGATTTCGATTACATCACCCGCAGGCCGGCACTGGAAAGCGATAACGAAGGTTGGCGCCGTTACCCCGTGTCCATGATAGGAATTCTGGAAGGCAATGAATTCAGCCTGGAAATGGGCCTGGAAGTACTGTATTCCAGCACCTGTCCCTGTTCCGCGGCGTTGGCCCGGCAGTTGATTCAGGACAAATTCCGCACTGATTTTGCCGCTGGCAAAGAGTTGGATCGTGAACAGATTCTGCAGTGGTTGGGCAGTGAAGAGGGCATAGTAGCTACGCCACACAGTCAACGCAGCGCTGCGGAATTACGCGTGCGCCTGACGCCCAGCTTTGAAATGTTCCCCATAGTCGAATTGATCGATGAAATAGAAGGCGCTCTTAAAACGCCGGTTCAGGCTACTGTCAAACGCGAAGATGAGCAGGCTTTTGCCTTGCTGAACGGGCGCAACCTGATGTTCTGTGAAGATGCCGGACGGCGGGTTCAAACAGCTTTGAACAGCGATGAACGCATTCTGGATTTCTGGGCACGCTGTACCCATTACGAAAGCCTGCACCCGCATAATGCGGTTTCTGTGATTACCAAAGGTGTGGAAGGTGGCTATGTAGCCGGAGCCGGAGCGCCGGTGCGGATGAGTAACGCCCGCAAGTAGTTGCGACTGAGCAAGTGTTTGATGACGCTCTGCTCAAGGCCAGACAGTCAAAGTCGAGGTTTTCTTTCCTGCAGTCAAAGGCTAACCAAAGCCACTTCAGCCTGATGTTATTGGGCCTGCAAAGGCGCCGGTTCTCCGGAAACCAGCAATTGCGGATCTACCCGCCGATTCAGCCAATTCATACGCCAGTCCAGATGGGGCCCGGATGCCCGGCCGGTGGCGCCTATCCGTGCTATCAGCTCACCTTGTTTTACCGTGCTGCCCGTCTCCACCAGGATTTCACTCAGGTGCAGAAAGGTAGATGACAAGCCCTGGCCGTGGTCCAGGATCAGGGTGCCGCCGGAAAAATACATATCCTTGTGGGCCAACGTGACTTTGCCAGCTGCCGGTGCATAGACCGGGTCACCCGTAGGCGCCGCAATATCCAATCCATAATGGGGTCTTCCGGGTTCTCCATTGAGTACCCGCTGGCTGCCATAGACGCCACTGATACGACCCGCTGCGGGCCATTCAAAGCCTGCTGCGTAATCTGTGCGTTGATCACGCAATCGACGGGCAGCAGATACCATCGCTGCTTCCTGCTTGATGCGTTCGGCGGCTTCAGGATCCGGAGTTACGGTTCTTGGCGGTAAGCCATCTACCCGTTCGACATTGTAGTTGCGTGGTTTGACCATTAGCTCAATGGTTTCCGCGGTTTGGCCGGACTGCCTGATGGTCAGTTCTCGAGTGCCGCTTTCATCCCGGTCAAAGCCAATGACGAAATGGCCGTCAGCTGCAACCAGTAGGGCTGCTCCATCCAGCGTCACCTTGCTGCCGGCTGTTGTTTGACCGAATATCAGCCCGCCCTGGATGGCTTCACCGCTCAGCTGTGTTTCGGCCAGCAGCGAACTGGGCGTTAGCAGGCAAATCAGCAGCGATAACACGGAAATAAATCCAGCCCAGCACCTGTCCGACCTCATGTGCACTACAGCTCTATGCGCAATTTTTGGCCAGGCTGCAGCACTACGCCTTTGCCCAGACTGTTCCAGCTGCGCAGGTCGTTAACCCTGACTTTGTACTTGCGAGCAATGCTCCACAGGGAATCACCGCGCTCGACTACATAGCGAACTTCACCACTGTTACCTTTGCCAGTTCGGCTCTGGGTGGGTGTGTGAAATACGATTAAATTGAAACCGGCACGCAGGGTGCGCGGGTCATTGATCTTATTCCATCGCTGCAGCTCGTCGACCGATACACGATAGCGCTTGGCAATCACCGACAGGTTTTCACCCGGTCGCACGGTATGAGTAATCCGGTCGGCGGAGATCAGCCCAGCCTGCAATTCCTGCAGTTGCGCAGCGGCAGCAGCATATTGAGGGTCGACCAGAAGTTGTTCGTCACGGGGCAGCAGCAATTTCTGACCGGGGTGTATGGTATTGCTTTTCAGGTTGTTACTGGATTTCAGTACATCAATGGGGACATGGTGTCTTCTGGACAGATCAGACAGGGTATCGCCGCGTTCAACAGCCACCTGATCCCAACGCATCAATGAGTTGGGGTCAATGGTTTGCATGGAAGTTTTCAGCAAAGCAGCATTTTCGAGAGGTAACACCACCCGGAACGGGCCTTCCGGTGAAGTCGCCCAGCGGTTGTAGCCGGGATTCAGTGTGAACAGTACATCAATGGGTGCCTGGCTCATTTGTGATATCAATACCAGATCGGCTTGCCGACCCATATCGACCGCTGCGATCACGGGTTCATCCGGTGTAACTGCCATCTTGAAATCATAGCGCTCGGGATATTTGAACAAGCAGGCCAAACCCATCAACTTGGGCACATAGCCGCGAGTTTCCCGGGGCAGGCTGAGGTTCCAGTAGTCGGTGGGTTTGCCGATTGATTTGTTACGCGTGATCTGGCGTGCTACGCGGTTTTCTCCGGTGTTGTACCCCGCTAACGCCAGCAGCCAGTCACCTTCAAACATGTTGCTCATATAGCTCAGGTATTCGAGCGCCGCCTGGGTGGATGACCAGACATCCCGACGGCCGTCGTACCACCAGTTTTGTTTGAGGCCGTAGCGTTTGCCCGTATCAGAAATAAATTGCCATGTGCCCAGGGCACGTCCGCTGGAGTAGGCAAAGGGATCGTAAGCCGATTCGACTATGGGTAGTAAGGCCAGTTCGCCCGGCATATTGCGCCGTTCCAGCTCTTCGGCAATGTAGTGTATCCACGGTTCAGCCCGCTTGAAAATGCGCGCCATGTATTCGGGGCGGTCGGCGTACCAGCGGGCCCATTGCAGATTCACTTCCTGGTCTGAGCATTCAGGCAGGGCAAATCGATCGACTATACGGTCCCAGACATTTTCATAAGCCTGGCCCGGATCGATGGTGGGAATTTTGAACAGGTGATCGTCGACAACTGACGCATCGACTGAATGTCGAGATGCCACTTGGGTAGTTTGATTATCCGGAACTTCGCCAGTGCTTTGATTTGTACCTGTAGTGGCACAACCGGCAAGTAACAGAAAGACCATTGCTGCCAAAAATTTTACTGGCACCTGAAATCCTCAGTTTCTTGTTTTCGCTGGCTATTATGCGCGCACAGCTCAGCTGGTCAAGTTTTTTGGCCAAACCCGCTACCGAATAGCTGCCAGTTTGGCCTAATAATTATCTTTCCATTCGCGAATGGACTGCAAAGTGCTGACACCTGCTTTGGCTGTTGGATTGCGCTGTTGCGCAGCTGCGATGACCGCAGTTTCCCGACTGCGCAGAAACGGATTGACGGCTAATTCCTGAGCCAGTGAACTGGGTAAAGTGATTTTTCCGGACATCCGGGCGGCCGCAACCTGTTGGGCCCTTTGCTGTAAGGCCTGGTTATCCGGTTCCACTTCCAGAGCGAAACGGCAGTTAGCCTGGGTGTATTCGTGGGCACAGTAAACCAGTGTGTTGCCGGGCAGGGCTGCAATCTGGTCCAGCGACTGCTGCATTTGCGCAGCGGTGCCTTCGAACAGTCGACCACAGCCCACACTGAACAGGGTATCGCCACAGAACAGACTGTCATGGCCGAAATAGGCGATATGACTGCGGGTATGACCGGGTACTTCAATCACCGTAAATTCCAGCCCCAGGTCAGGCAGCAGGGCTTTGTCTCCTTGGCCAACTACCTGATCCAGTCCCTGGATACGTGAGTCGGCCGGGCCAATCAGTCGCGGGCCATACTCCTGCACCAGCCGGGGCACACCACCTATGTGATCAGCGTGATGGTGAGTAATCAAGATGGTGGTGAGTTGCAAGCCGGAAGCCTGCAATGCTTTCAGTACCGGTTCTGCGTCACCGGGGTCAACGATGGCGCATTCCTTCCCACCGGTGTGCAACAGCCAGATATAATTATCCTGGAATGCCGGAATGGCAGTGACTTCAAGTGTGGGCATAGCGCTTCCGTTTTGGCCGAATCAATGTAACCGGCTCTGATCAATTCAGAGTTTCTCCAACAGGATATAGGCGATGCCGACTGAATCCAACAGCAGGGGCCTGGTAGCTGACCTGCCAGCAGCCAGCAGCACGGATGTCCGCATTGATTAACACCAGACTGAATGTCTCGTCTGGATTGCTGCAGGCAGCTGCCCAGGGGGGGCGTCAAGGCAATGTTCTGCTGATCAAGCACTCTGACCTACCCTGGCCGGAAGTAAGCGCTGTAGCACGCGAGCAGCAGTCTTTCGGGCGCGCTGTTCATCTCAGTCTGGGTGCCGGTCCGGAGCGATACTCAGGTATGCAGTGCCGTAGCGACGAGCTGCCGTTTCTGGATGCATCGTTTCGCCAGGTTGCTTTGTGGCATGTGGTCGCCACTGGGCAGGAAGCTGAACTGGCAGAGGCCTGCAGGGTCTTGCTGCCGGGTGGTGAGTTGCTGATACTGGGCTTGAATCACCTGGCCCTGGGCGCCCGCTTTGATCGCCAGGCTAAAATGCTACCCAGGCTGCATCGCCAGGCCCTGGATCAGCAATTGCAAGAGCTGGGAATGGAAATAACCGGTGCAATGGGCACTGGTCTGGCAGGACTTGGCAGTGCCAACATCCGGCAAGGCGCCTGGTCGGGGCTGTTGTTACCATTCGTTGATCAGTTGGTACTGCGCGCACAGCATGTCCATCCGTCCGGCTTGACCCCCTTGCGACTGCAAAGGATACCGGCGGGTGTGGCACCCAGCGCCTGAGTGAACAAGACCCAGCCAACAACAAAACAGAACAGACAAGGACAATCCAACAACATGGCTGATTCAAAAACGATTGATATTTATACCGACGGTGCCTGCAGCGGAAATCCGGGCCCGGGTGGCTGGGGCAGTGTATTGCTGTGGGGCGATCACCGGCGCGAAGTTTCTGGTGGCGACGCCAATACCACCAACAACCGCATGGAAATGCTGGCGGTGATACGTGCGCTCGAGACTCTGAAGAAACCCAGTGAAGTTCGGCTGTTTACCGATTCCACTTACGTGATGAAAGGCATGACCGAGTGGTTACCGCAATGGAAACGGCGTAATTGGCGGACGGCTGCCAAAAAGCCGGTGAAAAATGTTGAGTTGTGGCAAGAGTTGGAAGCCGCATTACAGCCACACCAGGTACAGTGGTACTGGGTAAGGGGTCACAGTGGTGTGCCAGAAAACGAACGGGCTGATGAATTGGCCCGCCTGGCCATTCCACGCGGCTAGAATAGGCTCAAGTCAGATAAGACTTAAAAAAGGACAGGCAGATGGAAGCCAGACAAGTGGTGCTCGACACCGAAACCACCGGCCTCGAAGTCAGTGAGGGCAACCGGCTGATTGAGATTGGTGCGGTTGAAATGATTGAACGCCGGCTGACCGGCAAGCAATTTCATTATTACCTCAATCCGCAGCGCACCATTGAAGATGGCGCTTTGGAAGTGCACGGTATCAGTGAAGACTTTTTACAGGACAAACCGCTGTTTGGCGACATTGCCGCAGAATTCCTGGACTTCATCCGCGGTGCGGAGTTAGTGATTCATAACGCTGCCTTTGACCTGGGGTTTCTGGATGCAGAGCTGGCCGTGTTGGCCGACTTTCCCGGCCAGGTCACCGATTTTGCCACCGTGCTGGATACCCTGGCGCTGGCGCGCGATATGCATCCGGGCCAGAGAAACAGCCTCGATGCCCTGTGCAAACGCTATGACATAGATAACAGCAATCGCAGTCTGCACGGTGCTTTGCTGGATGCGCAGATTCTGGCCGAAGTCTATTTGGCCATGACCGGTGGGCAAACCGATCTGGGCCTCAGTTTTGCTGTCAGTCAAAACCGTTCTGAACTGCATGCCACTGTCGACGCCAGCGAGCGACCGCCTTTACGCGTCATTCGGCCCAGCGCAGAAGAATTGCAGCAACACCAGAGTCGCTTGCAGGTGATCCAGCAGGCTTCCGGTAGCTGCCTGTGGCTGGAACTGGAAGAAATGGCCTAGATCAAGGCCGGTTTGACTGGTGGGTTGATTGAGTCACCGCCCATTCAGAGCTGGGTGACCAGCAAGGGGTGATCCCGGGTATCCATCCAGGTGAGGATTTCGTAATAGCGCTGGATACTGTCAACAAAGGCGCGTGCCTCGTTGCCGCGTGCATAACCATGCCGGGTCTGGCTGAACCATTTTTCCTGGGTCAATAGTCTCAGGCTTTGGCGCACATCGGACCAACTGTCCGGGTCCAGGCCTTGTGCCTGGGTCAGTTTACGGGCGTCACGCAAATGCCCCAGCCCGAGGTTGTAACCGGCTAATGCCATCCAGGTACGGTCCGGTTCAGGAATACGGTCGGGCAGGCGATCACGCAGCCGCGCGAGGTAGCGCCCACCGCCGTCTATGCTCTGGTAAGGATCCAGCCGGTCGTTCACTCCCAATTGAACAGCGGTCTGTTCAGTTAACATCATGATGCCCCGCACGCCAGTGAAAGAAGTGGCTTGCGGATCCCAGTGTGACTCCTGGTAACCAATCGCGGCCAGCAAGCGCCAATCGACGCCATAGACTTCACCCGCTTCCTGAAAGGCGCCAATCAAAGAGGGTAGGCGTTCCCGCAAGCGTTGCAGGAAATGCCCCATGTCAAAGGGTTCGTGGCTGGCTATGTCCTCGTAGAACTCCTGCATGATGCCAGCCAGCAAGCCATTTTCCCTGGCCTGCCACATGAAAACATTGGCCTGCTCGACCAGGCTGAGGTCCGTGCCGGGCGGAAATGCCCAGGCGTGGGGCACAGTGCCGGGCAGGCTGAAGGCAATTTCCAGACGAGGATAAAAGGCTTTGTGAAGTTCAAAAACACTGGAATCCACCAGAGTCGCATCAATGGCTTTGTCGGACAGAGCCAGCAACAGGCTCTCGATGCCCACGTCGCCGCGTGCCTCGAACTGCAGTTCCGGGAATTCCAGCTGCGCTTCCTGCAATGCTTCAACGTAACTGGAACCGGCTATTACCATGATTTTGCGACCCACCAGATCTGCCAGGCTTTTAGGTTGCTT
>JBBKVS010000284.1:0-4180 GCA_037968555.1 Lysobacterales bacterium
GCCATGATGCTGCTGATGTTTGCGCTGGGCGTGATGAACCTTCTGTGGATGGGTTTGTTGACGCTTTATATGTATGCTGAAAAAAACTGGTTTCAAAAACCCTGGCTGGATCGCGCTTGTGGCGCGGTGCTGATCGGCATTGGTTTGGGCCTGCTGATAATGAACTGAGAACTTTAGGGATGACCATGAGCACGATTGAAAACTGGAATATAAAAGGTGAATTGATACTGAACTGCAGTTGCGAGGTGTTTTGCCCCTGCGTGATTTCGCTGGGCAATCATCCACCTACTGAAGGTCATTGCCAGGGTTGGCTGGGTATCCAAATAGACCAGGGCCATTACGGGGCGACTGATCTCAGCGGCCTGAAAGTCGGCATGTTGCTCGATATCCCCGGTCATATGGCCAGGGGCGACTGGAAAGTGGGCCTGTACCTGGATGAAACGGCCAGTGATGCGGCCACCGATGCCCTGACCCTGATCATGAGTGGCCAGGCCAAAGGTACTACGGGTTTGTTCAAGGTGCTGGTCAGCCAGGTGCTGGCGGTGAAGAAAGTGCCGATTGAGTATCGCAAAGAGGAAAAGCGGCGTTATTTTTCCATTCCGCGGCTGATAGAAGGCGCCATTGAACCGGTGCCAGGCAAGGATCCGGAACAGGATCAGGTGATTCGTAACTCACAATACTGGATGGGCCCGGACATCGTAGTCAGCCGGGCGCTGAAAGGGCGAGTACGGGATTTCGGCCGGGCCTGGGATTTCGAAGGCCGCAGTGCCGAAATGTGCGCGATAGACTGGTCGGGCCCGGATCGTTCCTGACAACCTTTCAGGCAGATATCTGTATTCCTGCTTCAGCAGGTGCCACTTTGCGCAGCGAGCGCCGGGTCAGGAACAGGCTCAGCGTTAATTGCACCACCACGGTGGCCACCGACAGATACCACAACTGTGCGGTATTGAAGCCGTCCTGGAAGGACAGCCAAATCGCTGGTATAGCAAACAGCAACATGCGTACCGCGCTACTCAGCAAGGCTGGCCAGGTGTTGCCTATGCCCTGGAAGTAACCCGAGCAGGCAAATACCACGCCCATACCCAGGAAGTTCCAGGAAATAATGGTCAGGAACTCAGCGCCAAACTGAATAACCTCTGCTTCCTCACTGAAAATGGCAATCAGCAGATCCGGATGCCATTTGCAGATCAGCATGACTATCGACATCAGCACACATTCAAGTATCAGCGCCTTAAACAATGTCTCGCGAACACGGGCGGGCAGTCCGGCACCCAGATTCTGGCCAATGATGGCTGGCATAGCGAAAGAAACAGCCATCACCGGCAGGAAGAAACTCTGCATCACGCGCATGCCAACACCGAAGCCAGCCTGTGCGGCGTTGCCGAAATCCTTGATCACCCAATACACCACAATCATGTAAATGAACATCAGGAAAAACTCGCCACCCACCGGCAAACCGATGGAAACAATTTTCCTGAGCAAGGGGAAATCAAGGGCCATCATGTCGCGGCGAAATTTCACGTAATGGGAGTGACGGACAAAATACCAAACCAGCATGATGACAGCGGCAATCACGGCCAGGGTGCTGGCCAGTCCGGCACCGGCAACTCCCATGGGCAGGCCAGTACCCCAGCCGACGATCAGTATGGGTGCGAGGATGGCATTCAAAACCACGCTGAGAATCTGGATCAGCATGGTAGGCCTGACGATGCCTATGCCGCGCAAGGCCGAAACCATGGCAACTATGGCGAACTGCAGCGCCATGGCCGGAATAAACCAGTAAAGGTAAATCTTGCCTGCCTGCACGCTGGCTTCATCGGCAGCGATGCTGCGCATATAGGTTTCAGCGCCAACAATGCCGGTGATCAAAACCAGCAATCCCAGCACCAGTGACAGGCCCAGCGTCTGGTTGAATACCCGGCTGGCGGAGTCCTGGTCCTTGGCCCCTGCGGCCCGGGCGATCAATGCCACGGCACCCACGCTCAATACCTGGGTAAGCGCCATGATCAGGAAACCTATGTTGGCAGCGGCGCTGACTCCTGCGATCGCGGCATCGCCCAATTGGGCCACGAAGTAGATGTCGATCAGGTTGTACAGCACCTGCACCATCATGCCGATTGCCATGGGTATGGCCATCATGACAAGGTGACGGTTGATGCTGCCTTCGGTCAGGTTATGCATGGATCAGCAGGAATAGTCCAAGCCGGCTGGGCGCCTTGGCAAAGCCGGTTCTTCGGATGGTTGGGATTGAGCTTGAAGGCAATTGTAACCCGTAGTGGCAGCGGGAATCTGCCCCGCTGTCACGCAGCCGCTTTGATCAACCAGGCCATTTGCCGGGTCTGCCCTGACCATTCGGCTGACGTGCTCAGTCAGATTTATTAAAGTTCTTACCGTAGCCCGGCCCACGCACCACACGGCCTGGTAAAGCGCCGGTGTGTTCGCCGTCTTTCAGCACCTGTTGGCCGTTGACAAATACATGCAGCATGCCGGTGGATAGCTGGTGAGGCTGTTCGAAAGTGGCGTGATCGGCGATGGTCGCAGGATCAAAGATCACCACGTCTGCAAAATAGTCTTTTTGCAAACGGCCACGATCGGTAATTTTCAGATTACTGGCAGGCAGAGCGCTTAATTTATAGATAGCCTCTTCCAGTGGAATAATTTTCTCATCGCGAACGTATTTGCCCAGCACGCGGGCGAAATTGCCATAAGTACGTGGATGCGCACCCTGTTCCAATACCTTGCCTTCCGGGGCAACGGCAGCTGCATCTGAACCAAAGCTCATCCAGGGTAGTTTGATTTGCGCGCGTACATTGTCTTCACTCATCAGGAAATACACGGCACCGATGGTGTTTTTCGACTCAAGCACCAGGTTGATAATGGTTTCCTCCGGATCAGTACCACGCTCTTTTGCCACTTGCTCCACCGTCTTGCCGATATAGCCCTCCATGCCCTCGGCTTGAATGTCGGAGAGCAATACACCGCCAGGACCTGCGCCGTAGTACAGGTTTTCCCAGTCATCGGCATTGCTGCGCATGGCTTCGATGATACGGGCTCGGCTTTCAGGTTCCTGCAGGCGTTGCAGCAAAGCATCCTGGCCGCCGTCGCTGGCCCAGGGTGGAAAGCAGGCTGACAGACTGGTACCACCGGCGATATAGGTGTACATGTCGGTGGTGATATTGAGGCCTTCGGCACGAGCATCCTCGATCATTTTCACAACCTTGGGTAACTTGTCCCAGTTCTGCTGGCCGCCCATTTTCAGGTGGTAGATTTCAGCGCCGATTCCGCCTTCGCGCGCAATCGTGATCAATTCCTGGACTGATTGTTCGATGCGGTTACCTTCGCTGCGCATGTGCGAGATGTACATGCCATCGTATTCGCCCACCACTTTGGCCAGTTCCACCAGCTCTTCGGTAGTGGCAAAAAAAGCCGGTGGATAGATCAGCGAACTGCCCAGACCCATGGCGCCTTCCTGCATGGCCTGGTGAGTGAGGGCTTTCATATTGGCCATTTCAACATCAGTGGGCGGCCGATCGGCAAAGCCGACTTCATGTATGCGCAAACTGGTAGCACCTACAAAAGAAGCAATATTGGGTGACACACCCTGTGTTTGCAGCAAGTCCAGGTACTCGCCCAAAGTGGTCCACTTGACCTGGTCGGCATCCTCACCGAGGAATTCCTTCAGCATGGTTTTGGTTTCAGGTGTGTCGGTCAAAGGTCCCATGGACCAGCCTTCACCAAATACTTCCAGCGTGACACCTTGTTTGATATCGCTGAGCCCGCGGCCATCCTTCATCAGGCTGCCTACGGCCCAGCTCAGCATATTGATAAAACCGGGAGCCACGACCTTGCCGCTGGCGTCTATTTCATTCGCTGCCTGCGCTGCTGACAGGTCGCCGATGGCTGCAATGCGATCATCGCGTAAGCCGACATCCGCCATTTTTCCAGGCTGGCCGGAGCCATCGATCACCAGGCCGTTGCGGATGATGGTGTCGTAAGTGACTGCACCAGTCGGTGCGTTCACTGGTTCATTGCCCGACTCGTTCTTGCAGGCAGCGAGCAGAAAGGCGAGACCGAGGAGGCTAAGGAACAGAACGCGGCGTGATAATTTCAGCATCAAGGTTTCCAACTTTTCATATGTCGGCAGAGAGCCAGGGGGAAACTCTGATAATTCATGGATGAA
>JBBKVS010000285.1:0-2861 GCA_037968555.1 Lysobacterales bacterium
ATCAAGGGCGAACAAATCAGCATGGGGCAAACCACCGCATCGGTGAATCGCCTGGCATTTACAATGCGTGAGCCCATCGGGGTGGTTTCTTCCATCAGCGCCTTTAATCACCCGCTCAACCTGATTATTCATCAAACCATACCCGCCATTGCCGTAGGTGCGCCGGTGATTATCAAACCGGCTTTAACTACCCCATTATCCTGCCTGAAGTTTATGGAAATCCTCGATGCTGCAGGTTTACCGGAAGGCTGGTGTCAATGCCTGGTCTGCGACAATGAAAATGCCGAAAAACTGGTGACGGATAAACGCATCAATTATTTATCGTTTATTGGGTCCAGCGCGGTGGGTTGGAAATTGCGCTCGAAGTTATCGCCGGGAACACGCTGCGCGCTGGAGCATGGGGGAGCGGCACCGGTCATCGTGGAACCGGATGCTGAAATTGAACCGATGATTGACAGTTTGTTGCAAGGCGGCTTCTATCATGCCGGTCAGGTTTGCGTATCGGTGCAAAGAATATTTGCCCATGAAAGCGTGTGCGATAGCGTTGCCAAACTGCTGGCTGCGAAAGCGAGCAAACTGGTCGTAGGTGATCCGCTGGATAAAAAGACCCAGGTAGGGCCATTGATTTTACCCAGAGAAGTAGATCGGGTAGAGCAGTGGGTGGGTGAAGCAAGAGAACTAGGCGCTGCCATCCTCTGTGGTGGTCAGCGGATTTCCGATACCTGTTACGCACCCACTGTGCTGTTGAATCCGCCACCCGATGCAAAGGTGTCCAGTCTGGAAATTTTTGGACCGGTGGTGTGCGTCTATTCGTATAGCGACAGACATGAGGCCATTGCACGTGCCAACGCACTGCCTTATGCATTCCAGGCTGCGGTATTCACCAATACGCTCGATGTCGCCCTCGATACCGTCAGACGACTGAATGCCACTGCTGTGATGGTCAACGATCACACGGCTTTCAGGGTCGACTGGATGCCATTTGGTGGCAGAGACTCATCCGGCATAGGCATGGGTGGTATACCCTACACCATGCATGAAATGACCCGCGAAAAAATGATGGTTTTCAAAAGCAAAGTCTTGTGAGGGAGGCTCTTTTTTAGGTTCCGCATCCGGCCCTGTTAAGGCACCTCCTATCTCAGGAGACGCTCAATAAACTTAGATGTTTTCGCTGTGACGATCGTTCTTCATGGCAAAACCTATCAGTTGAGCATTATCTTCAACGCCAGATGTATCCATGATGCGGTATCTGAGGAAGGCCACGAAAATTCCGAAGAATATCTGATGATATCGCGTTTGTTTTACTTACTGACTACGCCTTGCTGCACCCCGGTCGATCAACCGAGTACGCTGCCCAACACATCGCCATCGAGGCTGACGCCAAGCCCCAGCACCACCCGGTTGGCATAGCAAAAATAACCGGTGACCTGGTTGATCTCGAGAATCTGCCCGTCATCAAGTCCGGCTGCGCGCATCGCTTCGATGTCCTTTACGGTAACCTCGGCCGGTTTCAGCGCCAGCTTGCCGGCATAAGCCAGGCCTGCCTGCTCGCCCGCCGTGAACGGTGCGCCCGGAGTATCGCTGCCCAGCGCCGACAACATCGCATCGCCGGCATCGCCGGCTTCACGCATCAGGCCAGTACGATGATGCGCCACGCAATACGCACATTCATTGAGCCGACTCACCAGCACCCCAACTGCCTCCAGATATACCTTGGGCAAGGTGTTGGCGGTGTGATGCAGGGCTGCGCGATACAAGGCGAGATGCCCTTCCAGCGTGTGCGGGCGCAGGCCATGCACGGTGATGATGTTGTCGAGTCGGCCAGCAGGTGCCAGCAACTTTTGATACAGGGCTTTCAGGCGACCGCTGGCCTGATCGGGGGTAATGGATTGTATCCAACTCATGCATTTCTCTCGCTCTATTTTTAAGTCTCACATCCGGCACTGTTAACGCGCTTCATTTCAAAACGCGTTCGCTGTCCCGCAGTACCGTATCGGTGTTGAAACTGTACCAGGCAAACCAGAACATCCGCCTGGACAGCAGTTCTTCATTGCTGTCGGCACGCCGGACTACAACGCTGCCGTCGGCCTCGCGCCGCCAGGTAAGCGTAACACCCCCCACCTCTGTTTCAATTTCTTCACCGGCATTGAAAGCCCGTTCGCTTACCGCCGCCGCACCTTCGGCGATACGCACGCCGTGGACAACCTGTTTGGGATGCAGAATCCGTGCGGCCGCCGAATTGGCGGGAAACATGAGGCGCTCGCTGGTATCGTAATCTCCGTAGGGCTTTTTGTCCCTGTAACTCATTTGGCTATCACCGATCAGAACCGTGGTGTCCGGGTGGGCAGAAACCCAGTCACCCCATGTTGCCATCGCTAACGGAATCGCTTCCAGTGTCTGGCCGCGTTGAGGCCCCGCTATGGCGGTACCGGTTATCTGTTGCCACAATGATTCCGTGGTCCGATCGTAAAGGATCAAATCACTGTTGTGCAACAAGCCGGATACGCCGAATGCAACGGCTTCTCCGTTGAGTTCACGCCGGAACGCTACCCCCGAGCCACACAGTGGACAAAACGTAATGGCAATGGCCACTCCACTCAAAGTATCGTTCACCACTTCGTGGTGATTGAGAATAAACGCGGGGTAAGCGCGCACCTCGCCAGCATAATCAAGACCCAGAACCAGGTCCTCATCATCCAGGTTGCTGGCATTTGCAGGACTGACAAAATCCGGTGTATCGATGGATGGAATGCAGTCCCTTTTGGCACAGCCCTGGTACATTTCACTGAGCGGCACGTCGATCTGTGACTGTTGCTTGATGGAAAAAGATTCTTGCAGGATGTCGGTGGGCCATGACCTGC
>JBBKVS010000286.1:0-8768 GCA_037968555.1 Lysobacterales bacterium
TCATGCAGGTCTCCGGTGTTTTTATGGTTGTTTAGTCGCAAGCCGCATATTTGCGGCTATTTCATTTTGGGTACTAAGGAACAGGATCGTCTGGCAAGCGTTTCAGGCGATTTTCCGTACTGGGGTGAGTGGAGAATACTTCTTCTGGCTGCCCTTCCATGCCGTCTATCTGGATAATCACCGCACGCAGGCCACCGGCTGCAAACCCGCTGGTGGCTGCCAGTTCACGGCCACCACCATCGGCTTTGTATTCCACACCGGGATCGAAACCCTGATCCAGAATGGCGCCGCTGACGCTGCCCACTGCCTGCTCGTAAGCAGCGTAGCTGGAATTGTTGTCGGCGACCAAAGCGGAAATCCCGCCCAGCAGTTCACCGCGGGCGATGATATTCACGGCATGGCGCTCGTCGATATGGACGATTTCATGTGCCAGCACACCGGCCAGTTTGTCATCACTGTCGGCCAACTGGTACAAGGCACGCGTGATGAAGACGCGGCCGCCCGGAGCCGAAAAGGCATTGATGGAGTCTGAATCCAGCAGGCCGAAGTGCCAGGTCAAATCCTGCCGCGTGGCATAACGGGCCAGAACCTGACCAATGAGGTTAACCCGCCGCGTGGCTGCTTCATCCCGCCACACGCCGCCATAACGGCTAACGATATCGACCGCCACCGCATCGCCGATGGCCACTTCTTCTGCCAGTGAAAGTCCTTCAACGCCTTTGACCACGCGCGACGCATCCTTGGCTGTCTTCGACACCTTGTCGACGGCTTTCTGCAGATCACCCAGTCCCGGAATCTGTGCCGATACTTCTGCGGACGAGAACACGGCTGAGACCAATAGCAAGAGTATCGAACGCTTCATGGCTGATACTCCCCTTTCTGGTTAATGGTCATCCAGGCAATCAGTTCATCGGCAGTGATCAATGCGGCCTGCTGGTCGATCCAATCGATGTCGGCCTGCGCATCCTGCCCACCATGGCGGGCGGCATAATCCCTGGCCGCAGGCGTGAGCGGCCTGGCCGCTGCCACGGTGTTGGTCTGCGCAGCGTCCACGCGGGTCAAGCCTGCTGCCGGTGCAATTTCGGGCTTTTCGTCTGCCACGTTGCCCTGGAAAATCCACCCTTCTGCTGATTTTGTTTTCACCCGCAGCCAGCTACCTTGCACTTCCTTGATGGTGAGTTTTTCGGCAAAGCCCACCGTCGCCTGTGTATTTGCCAAAGGTCTTGGCTCGTTCAGCAAGTTGGTGGTCATGTGTTTGGACCAGACTTTCTCACCTGCCTTGAAGTCTGCCTTCACAGTGCTGGCCAGCACGACACAGATCACCACCAGACCAGCTGATAGCATGAGATTCGCGATCTTTTTCATTTTGTCTCCAGCTTCAGCACACCCTGCCACCCGGACGGTGGCGGCTGTTGCTGATAATGCTCAGCTTCGTGTAGATAGTGGGCCGTTAGCACATCACCCGGGCGGGTCAAAGTCAAATGCCGAAACACCGCGGTAGCGGTATCGAATTCCTGCGCACAGAAAGCCCGGAACCCGCGTGAAAATTCTTCTGCGAACGCCACCAGGGCCGGATCGGCGCCGGACCGTTCTGCCAGCAACTCGGAAACCTCCACGGCCTGGGTCTTGCCCTTTACCTGTAAGCGTGCAACCGGGCGCAACAGCATCTGGTCCTTAACCCGCTCGGCAGTGAGCGGTCCAAGTAACACCGATGTGCCGGTCTCCTTGTTGGCGCCTTCCAGCCGTGAAGCAAGATTCACTGCATCCCCCAGCACTGTGTAGTTCCGCTTGCGCGAAGAGCCCACATTGCCAACGATGACGTCACCGCTGTTGACGCCGGTGCGCATGCCAAGGCGCATTCCGAACTCGGCCTCCACTTCGTCGTTGAAGACTTCCAGGGCTGCATGACAAGCCAGGGTGGCACGGCAGGCCGCCAGCGCATGGTTATCCAATTCTTCAGGACTGCCAAACACCGCCATGACCGCATCACCAATGAACTTGTCGACATAACCGCCGCTGTCCAGGATGCGCTCGGCCTGGGTTTCCAGAAAGCGATTGATGAGTAGCAGCAGCTGCGCCGGTGGCAGGCGTTCGCTGATGGTGGTAAAGCCCGCAATGTCCGAAAACAGGATGGTGAGTTCGCGCTGTTCTCCGCCCAATGCGATGGCACCGGGGTCGGCCACCAGGCGATCCACCACGGCAGGCGAAACATAAGCACCAAACCAGCCCTGTATTTCCTGCTTACGGGCATGCTCGAGGCGGAAACTCTCCACCGCTACTGCAGTAAAGCCGATGGCAGTCGCCGCCAATGGCAGTGCCGGCGCAAACCACCAGGCACACAGGAACAGGCCAACGCTGGTGACCAGAATCAACAACAGTGCAATCACGGCTACCAAGGCGGGACGTGCCAGCCCAGGGCCCGCGCCGCCTGCAGCAACCGCCCTGTTGGAACCGGCATACAGAATTGCAGTTATCACCAGCAAGGCGGCAAGCCAGGCAACTGCAGGATGCGGTGTAATAATGAAATCGCCAGCCTGGAGATTCGCGAAGGCGTTCCAGTGCAGCACCACACCGGGCTCGGGTGCGCCTAAAGGTGTGGCGATGGCATCGAAGGTTGCGGCGGCGTTGGCTCCGACAAAAACCGTTCTGCCTCGCACTTTGTCAAAAACTTCTCCGGCGGGTGGCTCGGCTGTTGCTATGGCCGCCAGCAGTCCAACCGGATCGAATTCTGGACTGGTTTGCGTGGCTGAATCCAAAACAGGCCAACCCGCCGCCACGAAAGGCGCGGCGGGGAGTACCGGCACATCTCTGGCACGTATCTGTTCCAGGTTGCCACGCCAGCGCAGCAAGTGCGGATCGTCGGCAGGGTTTAAATCCAGGGAATCCGTGGAAGTAGCCGTAGCAGCCAGTGAGCCAGCTACGCGGTAACTGCGAATCACGCCGTCTGAATCCGGTTCCGAACCCACAAAACCCCATTTCGCCTGCGGCGTGAACAGTTCTGAATGTTGCTCACGAAAGGCTTCTGGCCAGATGGCCGGCAAGCGATCTGGCAGTGCTGCCAGCTTGACTTCAGGCATCCCGGCGGCAACCGCACCCAACAGCAAGTCCTGCTCAGCAGCCATTGAGCTTTCGAAGAAAATCAGGTCGACGACAATCAATTCGGCACCAGCGGTGTGCAGCCCCGTCAACAAGGCGGCAAAAGCCACCCGAGGCCATGGCCAGCGCATTCCAAAAGGCGCTTCGCCCATCACAGCCAGCGACTGTTCATCGATCAGAACCAGGGCGGTGTTTTCCGCAGTGGAGGCCCGGTCGGCTGTGGCGTTCTGCAGCACATCGAACCACCAGCGATCACTGCGATCAAGAACACCAGTCCACGCCAACAGCAGCATCACGATGACAGAAATTGCCACCGTTTTGATCGTTTCGAAGCCACTGGTACGCACAGTCATCAAACTATGATCACACAAGCCTGCCGCGCTGTCGGTTGTAGCGCATGGCGGTCAGGCAGTATAAACCACCGTTTAAGGCGGTTACGATGAGGTTAACGAGTAGCAACATTCTAACGATTTGAGTTTTTCAAACAAGTTAACGCACTCCTGGTCGCGTTGGGCGTTCAAAATTTGAACTTTCATACTCATGGGGCAGTAGATTCTGACCATTGAATTGTAGATATTTCAATTTAAATGTATATTCTATCCACTTGAAGTAATTTAATTTTTTTAGTCACCACTGACCAAATTTTGAGCTACTTCGAGTCACTAAAAATCAATTAATCTGCTGAGTAAAAAATAATGAACAATTTCTTTTCGATGTGCTCATCACAGCGCGCAACTGCACCGATGCTCCTCAAATTATGCTTCCCATTGTTATTATTGTCTGGCATACCGATGGCATCAGCCCAGGATAACTCTGAGGATCAAGGAGTGCTGGAAGAGATCATCGTAACTGCGAGTAAACGAGGCGCTATAAGTGCGCAAGATCTCGCTACCAGTATCACAGCATTTGATGGCAAAAAGCTTGAGCGACTCAATGCTGTAGATTTTGACGAATTTATTGTGCAGGTTCCGGGCACAAACTTTCTCAGCGATGGCGGACCCGGGCGTGGGAATGAAGTAGCCTCTATCCGTGGTTTATCCGGCGTGGCCGACAATACTGTAGGCGTTGTGGCTCAATACCTCGATGGTGCACCCCATTTTGGCAACAGTTATCGCCTGTTCGATATCGGTGAGGTTTCAGTTCTGCGTGGCCCCCAAGGCACATTGTGGGGCTCTCAGGCCATCGGTGGTCTGATTTCATACCGCTCCAACCGGCCGAATACCAGCCAGTTTGAAGGCATGGCGCAAGGCGACCTTTATACCAGCAAGAATGATGATGGCCTCAGCTACCGGGCGGGCGGCATGGTCAACCTTCCCATAGTGAATGATCGTTTTGCGGTCCGCTTTGCGGGTCACCATATCGACGAGTCCGGCTATATAGAAAACATCCGTACCGGTACCCAAGGCATCAATAACGTCAAGGAATCAGCCTGGCGTTTATCGGCTCTGTTTGAAGCCACTGACAATCTGACCTTTACGGCCATTTACCACGGCAACGACCTTAAAGCCGATGCTCCCACTTATTTCAATTTGGGGCTGGATGGTATTCAGGTAAACCAACCCTCGGATTTCGGACCCACCACACAGGAATACCAACTGTTCAATTTCATAGTGGATCTCGATCTGGGCTGGGGACAAGTTAATTACACAGGTTCATTTTTCTCAAATGATGGCCTGTGGAGTGACTATGATGATTTGACCGCTAGCTTGCGGCGGATTGATACCGTCATCGATGAAGATGCAAACACTCATGAAGTTAGACTGAGCTCACAGAGCAGTAGCCCATTGCAGTGGATAGTCGGCTATTACTATGATGATTATGACAATTTCAACCAGGCTACCAACTACAGGCTGACCAGGTTGAGTGATCCCAATCCGGTTGAAACTCAACGAACGGGCGGTCTTCGCACATTCAAGGAACAGGCTATTTTCGGCGAACTCACTTACGCCGTTACTGACAAGCTCTCGGTCCTGGTGGGTGGTCGATACTTTGACTGGGAACTGGATAACCAAGAAGTATTTTTAATTGGTGGCGCAGATTTCGGCTTTGTTACACCGGGTGTTGCCAGCGACGATGATTCTTTCTACAAACTGCAGCTGGACTATGCATTCAACGACGATATGCTGATGTACGCCACCCGATCAGAAGGCTTCCGCTATGGCGGCTTCAACACTTTTGTCGGTGAAGCCTTATTTGGCATTTCAGAAGAATTCTTTGAATTCGGCCCGGACACACTGATCAACTACGAAATCGGACTGAAATCACGCCTGGCAGATAACCGCGCCAGCCTCAACCTGGCGGTGTACTACCTCGATTGGCAGGAAGTACAGGCGGTAGTTCAATCCAACAAGGCCGGAGCCTTTGGCCAGGGGTTCTTCACCACCAATGCCCCTGATCTGGAGGCCTATGGTGCTGAAATTGAATTCGTCAGCCAGGACCTGATTGCACCGGGTGTTTACGCCGCAGCCAGTTTCTCCTACACCACTAACGAATTCCAACAGGATGCGAAGTTGTTTGAGGGTACTCGTGTCAATATCAGGAAAGGTGATTCATTGCGCAGAACACCGGAATTCACATGGTCTGTGGATCTGGGCTATGACATGACGTTCGAAAATGGTCACGAAGGTTTCGTGCGAGCCAATTATTGGCACAAAGCCAGCACCAGTACGTTTGGTTTTAACGGCAATGATGGCAATGTGGATGTGCCCGCTCAGGATGTGGTCAATTTCTCATTCGGCACTGTTTGGGATGACAAGCAGATCAAATTTTATGTGAATAATTTAAGCAATGCCGAACCCTGGCTTAACGTTTTCTCTGGCAACAGAGCGGGCCTGCCCGGAGGCGATCGAGCCATAAGAGCCAATACCATCCGGCCTCAGACTTTTGGCGTCGAATTAACCGCCTGGTTCAATTAGCAGATTGCGGGGAATACATGGCAATGGGCAGCAGAGCTTACGGAGCTGACTTCCGGAATTTGGTAAAGCCAGCACTCCTGGTGTTGGCGTTACTTCTGGCAGTAAGTGAGGCTCAGGCAGATTCCGTGGATATTGCCCTGGTAGGAGCAAGCGTGGTGACGGCCACCGGCGCTGCACCCATTGAAGATGCTGTCATCCTGATACAGGATGGCCGTATTGCACAGATCGGTACCCGCGACAACCTGGCCGTGCCAAAAAACTTTCAGAAACTCGATGTCACGGGCAAGTGGATTACTCCCGGCCTGATCGATTCCAATGTGCATCTGATTTTGCTGACGATTCCCGAGTTCTTCGTCAAATATGAAGATCAGCTGACCGAGATTGCCATTCAGTCGGCTCAGGTCGGGCTTAAGTATGGTCTGACCACCATGCCCGACACCTGGGGGCCGCTCAAACCATTGCTTGAAGCGCGAGATCGCATCAACAGTGGTGAGTTTGTTGGTAGCCGGGTTCTGGTAGCGGGCAATATCGTTGGCACCGGCGGTCCATTCTCTGCCAGCTTTATGGGTGGCTGGGATCCTCGCGGCCTTTCAGTGCGTTATGGGGGCTGGGTGCATCCGCAGATTCAACAGCGTATCGATGCGTTATGGGAAGACAGTATCGGCCCTGCCATGATCGCCATGACTGCCGAAGAAGCGGCCCTGACCATGCGTGAATACATCGCCAAGGGCGTGGATTTTGTCAAAGTGGGCGTGAGCGGTCACGGCCTCGGTGCAGTTGAGCCTTTGTTGTTCTCGCCACCGGTACTTCAGGCCATTGCGAATGAAGTGCACAAGGCGGGAATCCCACTGGTAACGCATACCTTCACCATTGAAAGCCTGCGTTTGGCCATCGAGATGAAGCCGGATTTGCTGCTGCATCCAAACGTAATGAATCCATTCTGGAGCTCTGCTTCGGAATTGCAGAAAGCAGCCATACGTGCCCTGATTCAGCAAGTTTCCGATCAGGGGATTTATGCCGGTCTGATGCTGGTTCCTGAAAAAGAGCAGATCAGAATTTATTCTGAGTGGGACCCATCAGCGCACCCGGAAGACCCCTATCTCAACCAAATCATGCTGGAACGAAAAGCGGGAATGGCCAGCATGGGTTATGAGAAATTGGCCAGTGGTTTGAAAGTCTGGCTGGAGAGTGGTGTCAAGTACACTCTGGCTACCGATTCAGGGCCAGATACCAAAGAATTGGGTAACGTGGTCTGGGGGCGGCTGGGAAGAATTCATTTCGACCGCATGGTGGGCTTGCAGGATGCAGGCGCCAAACCAATGGATATCATCATTGCTGCTACCCGCCATGGAGCAGAGGCCTATGGTCTGGGCGAAGAAGTGGGCACCCTGGAAAAGGGCAAACGCGCAGATATCCTGATACTGGACAAAAACCCGCTTGAAGACATTGGCAATTTGCGCGCCATCAATCGGGTTTTAAAAGATGGCGTCATCATCAACCGGGACAGCCTGCCAACCGTAAAAATCCTGGATTACGACCCAGAGCTGCCCTGGCCACAGTAAAGCTGCATATCAGCCAGTGTCAGACCCAAAAATGCAGCAAACAATTGAACCGACGAAGTCCTAAAGACAGCACTTCAAAGATTAACTGCTTTCGTTGCGTATCAGTTCGTTCATGGACTCAATCGGGCAGCGCTCCGGAATGCGGGTGTTGTCCTGCACCAGTAGCTGGTCGAATGTGGTGAGGTAGTTGACGGTGTTGGTGAAAGCGATCACTTCTGCCCCGAACAGGCTATTGCAACTCACCCGCAAACTGACCAGGTAGCGTCGGGAAGCATCAACAGTGACGATAACGTGCTCCCGGTCCAGGTAATTCCAGCCGTTCACCCGAAACTGTTGAATCCGTTCAATCGATGGCCCCATTGAATAACCTTTATCGGCCAGAATCTGGTCCAATGATTGGGGCTCTGACTGGGTGGTGCCGCATGCCCCCACCAGTAATACCATTGCCATAAACCACAAAATTTTAGCGCGTGTACACATTACAGCATCCTCCAGAACGGGCGTTCTGCACTCATTAAGTATAAATCACCTCGGTAACTGGGCCTACTTGGCTTATTGGTCCACCTGCTCGAGTTTGGTCCACAATAATTAGCCAGTCTGCTAGCCAGAATGTCTGCAAAATGCACTAAACGTTTTTTGGGACTCTCTAATCTCTATCAATCAAGTCTCTATCAATCAAGAATTCGCCTTGTTCTCTTGTTCCAGCCGCTGGATCTCCTCGATAAAGCTACGCCTCCCACCCGATATGCCCAGCGCACGCCACACTGGCACCAGTCGCAAAGTGCGTTCACGAAACGAATCCATGAAATATTCTTCGTCAAGAAAACCTTGCTGGTATTGGAAATGCAGATTGTCCCAATGGGTCTGCTGTGCAATCTGCCACAAGCGGAAGCGGCCACGGTCCTCAAACGTAAGTCGATTCAAGGACTCCAAATCCTCTGGATAACCGTCTTTTCGCAGATTGACAATGATCCCACCTATGCGTGAATTGGCCGCCGTGACCAGCATTTGCTGCAGCGCGTCCGCACGCACCTGGTAGGTTTGTGCCAGAGCCAGGCGTCGACCTTCTTCCATGGAATGGGTGTTCTGGCGAATCTGCATAGAGAGATAGATCAAAGATGCGATAACGCCAAAAGCTCCGATGATTTCGCCTATGGCGCCGAGTTCACTGATGCTCATTTTGGAACCTGCTCAT
>JBBKVS010000287.1:0-8859 GCA_037968555.1 Lysobacterales bacterium
AGTGCTACCAGCCGAGAAGGCCGCTCCTCGGCAACTGCTCCTGCGTTGCTCTACCTCCTGCATCCCTGCAGTCGTGCGCATCCCTGCGCCCGCGGCATACCGTACATCCTGTACATAAAATCCAGTGGCTCGCTGTTGATGGGTTTTATTGCTGACAAGGTCAGCCGCGTTACCGCAGTTGCCATGGCTTCCGGCCTGGCCGCCGCCGTTTATTTGGCGGTATTCCTGGTGGATGACCCGACGGCGACCTGGGTGTTTGGACTGCTTGCGGTGATGGGTATCGCCGAGATCAGTGCCTTTGTCTCCAGCCAGGCGCTGGTGGGACAGCAGGCTCCGGCATCCCGACGCGGAGCTGTGATGATGTTTGGGGTCAGAGTAAAAACTATGCAATCAACCCCTAACCAACCGTCCGTAGAACCGGGACCACTTCAATCTGACCCCAAATATTACTTGGGCCTAATTTTTACTCCGACCCCAAATATTTTCCGCGGCTGGTATCTGCTGGTACGCTACCTGTTGCCGATTGCGATCGTGGTGATCACGGTATTCAATTTGATGGGCATCTGACCGTCACGGATCGGGGACTTCCTCTCGCAGCACGCTGATGAACTGGGAACGGCCAATATTGCCACCCGACACCACACACACCACCTTGCCGCCGTCGGCGCGACCTGCCATCGCGGAGGCCACCGAAGCTGCCCCTGCCCCTTCCGCCACCACCCGGTTACGTTCGAACAGCAACGCCATGCTCTGTATGATCTCCTCAATTGATGCCACCACCGTGCCATCAACCAGATCCGATACCAATGGCCACATCTCCGGCAGCACGGTACCGATGCCGATGCCGGTGATAAACGTCTGTGCAGCCGGTACCTCCAGCGGCTTGCCGGCCGCGCGACTTTTCGTCAATGGCGCACAATGCGCTGACTCGGCCGCCAGCACGCGCACTCCGGGTTTCAAGGCGCGCATGGCGCTGGCGACGCCGACCGTCAGGCCACCACCGCCGAACGGCACCACCACGGTATCGACGTCGGGCAGGTCCTCAAGGATCTCCACACCCACGGTGGCGTCACCGGCCAACACATCGTTGTTCGCCACCGGATGAATGAACGTACCCGGCAAGTTTGCATCGCCGTGCTCGTTTAACACCTGCCACCAGTGATCATCATGCAACTGGCGCACACTGGCGCCCAAGCGTTTCACCGCATCCACCTTCACCTGTGGCGCATGCGCCGGCAGCAGCACGGTGCAATCCACCCCCAGCGCCCGGGCGGCATAAGCCACCCCCTGCGCCATATTGCCAGAACTGGCCGTGTACACGCCCGCCGCCCGTTGCTCCGGCGTCAAAGCCTGAATGGCGCTGGCCCCGGGCCGTACTTTGAACGACCCGATCGGTTGCAGGTTTTCCAACTTCAGATAAATCTCAGCTGGCAGGTCTTCCACGTTCAGCCGGATCAGCGGCGTGCGCACGGCAATGCCGTTGATGCGCGACTGCGCCATGCGGATGGCGTCGAGTGTAGGTGCGTGTAAATCCATAATGGGTGACATGGAAGTGAAGGGTCTCATGGGTAAGATTCAGGCGTGAGTACAGCGGAGGTTCAAATAACTACCCGCTTAAACTGCTCAGTAAAATCGCCACAATCGACAAAGGTATCACGTAGCGGATCAATACAGACCAGCAGCGCAGCGCGAGTGGGCTGCCCAGGTTCAGTTCTTCCGCTATTGCGTCGCGCGATATGACCCAACCTGCGAACAGCGCGATAAGCAGCCCACCGATCGGTATCAGCACATTGGCTGTGAAAAAGTCCAGCAGGTCAAAAATCCGCTTGCCCTCGAAGGCTTCGAAATAATCCAGCGGAGTAAACCCGGACAGGACGTTGAATGACAACACGGCGGACAGACCGAGCAACCACGCCAGGGCGCCGACCATTAAAGTAATGACGCGTCTACCCAATGTGCTTCTCTCTATAAGCCAGGCGACGACGGGCTCCAGCATGCCCATTGAGGAGGTCAGCGCTGCCATTAACATCAGAGCAAAGAACAGGGTGCCAAAAAGAGTACCCAGCGGCATGGTTCCGAATGCGATGGGCAAGGCTACAAACACCAGGCCCGGGCCTTCACCGGCCTCAAGTCCGTAGGTCAGGACCAATGGAAATACCACCAGCCCCACCAGCAGCGCGCAGGCTGTGTCGGCGAAACCGATCACAAAGGCAGCCCGGACAATGGATACAGTCTTTGGCAGGTAAGCACCATAGGTAATCATCGCACCCACGGCAATGGCCAGCGAGAAAAATGCCTGGCCCACGGCCATCATGACCACGGCCGGAGTGACCTTGGAAAAATCCGGGGTGAACAGAAAGCGCAGGCCACCGGCAAAGTCTGCCGTGAATGCAACATAGCCCAGAAGAAGAACCAGCGTCACAGTCAGTCCAGGCATCAGCACTTTAACGGCTTTCTCCAGGCCACCCCGTAGTCCGCCAGCGACTATGAATACCGACATCAGCATGAAGATTCCGTGCCAGAAGGCCAGGCGGTAGGGATTGTTGGTCAGTTGCTGGAAGGCCGCCCCAGAGGTCTCGTTGTTCAGGTTTTGCAGGTTTCCTGTAGCCGTTTGCACCAGATAATCAAGAATCCAACCCGCGACGACACTGTAAAAGAGTAATCCGACAAAAGGAATGATCAATGACAGCCAGCCCACGGCGTACCACCCCTTGCTGCATCCTTCGTCCTTGCACAAGACCTCCATGGTCGTCACTGCGCTACCGCCACCGCGGCGACCGATGGCCAGCTCGGCCATTATCAGTGGTATACCGATGATAAGCACGGCGGCACAATAGATCAGGACGAAAGCCCCGCCGCCGTTCACTCCAGTGATATAAGGAAAGCGCCAGATATTTCCCAGCCCAATGGCCTGACCGATAATCGCGAGGAAAAAGACACCGCTGGAAGACCACTGTTCGTGTTTGTATTTGATAGCAAGGACTCTCTTTGGTTTGTAGTCAGACGAACTGAAGACCGGGGCTGGCACCCAACGCCGCACGGCGGATACTGCCCAGTTGCGAGAGCAGCATACCGGTACCGGATACCCCAACTGCCTGCTCTTCAATTTTTGTTTCCAGCATACTGCCGTTAATGCCGTGGGCAACAACATGCGCCCCCATGACAGTACAGTTCGGATCGACGATCAGGATGCCACGGGTCCGATCGAAACCCAGGCTTGCCAATGCGCAGGCGGCCATGGTGTTGACGTTGCGCGGAAATTTCTCGGCTGCACCACGCACCGGGCCATCGTAAACGGTGGTCTCGGTATCAATATTGTTCGGGTCTATCTCCGTAGCAGAGAAGTCGATGCTGCCGGGTGCTTTGCGAAACGTAATGCTAACATCAGCCCAGTTGTCGCGGCCTTCATGTAAGGCATCAATACCCACGAGGGCACCGCGAGGAATAAACAAACTGTTATGGTTTTTGTTCGCAGTGTGAAGGAGAGAATCACTCAGCGCATCGTCCGCCATAGCGGTGACCGACAACATCATGTAATCGCAGTGGGAGAGAAAAGCCTTTGCGTAATCTCTGCTGATTGATGGATGGGCCATCTCTACCACGAGATCGGGCGAGCGTCCTGCAAAGTCGGACAGCTCGTCCAGTACGATAGAATCGGGAACCTGATCCAGGCTTGCCGGTGTACGGTTCCAGACAAATGCGACATCAAGCCCCCATTCCGGATGACTGACCAGTTCACGGTAGATGAAGCTGGCAATATAGCCAAAGCCGATGATACCTATTCTTCTGCGCTGCATTTATTCCCACCTAACGAAAATCAGGAAATTTTACACTAGCATTATCTATAGATAAATCACACACTAGCTGCGTTTTAGGGAGAATGACCTATGGATATCACTGACCCACATTGTCACTGTTGCAGTTGCGAGGTTTTAAGCTCGCCCGAAGATGCGTTCAACTACTTGTCTGATGGACTCAAGCAGGGGGAATGGACCTTTGGCAGCTGGAACCGGAGGCAAATCGACGAAAGCCTGTTCGTGGGCACATCCATGTTCGACGGCAAAGATACCTACATCAGAATTGATACCGATCCGAACCATTTTCTGATTTACTACCACCTTGGTTCTGATCCGGATAACCTGGCAGCTCGCAATATGATCAGGGTAGTACCTGGAGAGGTTGTTCAGGCCGGGAGCAAGAAGTGCATTGTTACCTTATTGGCCTGGCGCAGCGCTTTTATGGACGACTTACGTTGGAAACAGCTTTGTGTCTCCCATGAATCCCAGATGTTTATTATCAAAAGCCGTATCGAAGCCGGGGGTGCAGCACTTCCTGGCAGCACGCCATTATCGCGTTAACCAGGGCATTAACATGCGGGTGACGCGAGGCATGATGAAATAAGTCATCAGCGTTACCAGAAGCGAGACTTGAAACAGCTGGACCACCCAGCCCGGTAAGCCGGGCAAGGCGCTGAACAGGAATGAAACAAGTGGGCCTAATACCATCAACAGGGTAAAAATAACGGCAATGAGCACCAGCACCATTTTGTGCGCCTTGGGGTGGAGTTGATCGGCAAACAGAAACTCCAGGCCAGACAAGCGTTTGATACGCTCCTCTCCCTCCACCAGGTGCTCGATCTTTGCCACCCATTTCCGGCGCTCGGCAGGAGTATAGGTAGCATTAAAGCCATATTGCGAGAACCCCGAATGTATCGGAACACACTTTTCATCAATATATTGTCTTTTTTATTTTGCCCTGAATCCGGGGATTTCTGGCACTATTGTCGCAATGCCGCTCACTCTTGAATCCTTGAAGACTGGGGTCGCCAAACCGCCCCGGTTTGCCGCCCTGACCGATGAGTTTCGCCTGACGTTTTTTCTCTTTCTGCTGTCCTTTTTTGGCCTGGGCCTGCCCCGAATTTTCACTACCAATGCTGCGCACACGCTGTTCATCGAGGCCTACGGCCCTGAGTTCATTCCCTACGCTTACATAGCCCAGGCCGTACTGATTCCATTGTTTGGGTATCTGTACATGAAGGCAGATGAACGATTTTCCCTGCGCTGGTTGGTAGTGGGCAGCATGGCTGTGGATATTGTTGTGCTGGTGAGCCTGTGGGCCGGGCTCAGTTTTACCCGTTTCAACGAATTTTCCTTCGTCGCGATGATCTGGTTTGAGGCGGAATTTGTTTTGTGCAGTTTGTGGTTATGGGGTACCGCAACCCAGCTGATGAATTTGCGCCAAGGCAAGCGGCTGTTTGGGTACATCAGCGCAGGCGAGCCCCTGGCAATCATTCTTTGCGGCCTGGCGATCCCGGTCGCCTTGCGCTATATCGAAACGGAAGATTTACTGCTGCTTTCTGCGGCTGGGGTGTTCTTGGCCATCTGTGTGGTTCTGTATATAACCACCCACTATCAACCGCAAAGGGATTTCACAGCAGGTACCACCGAGGAGGCAACCCACAGACCCGTTGCGAGGCCCTGGTATGCCGATCGATATGTGCAGGTATTGGTCGGTATCGTTGTGATCTCACAGTTCGGCTACTTCTTCACCGACACAGCTTTCTACCTCGAAGCCAGCAGCCGCTATCCCGATGAACAAAGTCTGAGCGCGTTTCTCGGTACCTACATGGCCTGCGTTGGCTTTGTCAGCCTGATCTCATCCTTGTTTGTTTCCGCACCTTTACTGCAACGCTTTGGCCTTAAAGGTGCCTTGCTACTGCTGCCGATTCTGCTCGGCGCTTCTGCGCTGGTGGGGGCAATTGCGGGCTTTGGCTGGGTGCAGACCGCAGCACTGTTCTGGATCGTGTTCATCATGAAGACGATGGATCAGTCAATTCGTTACACCGTCGACAAAACGGCTTCGATCACCCTGTATCAGCCTTTGCCCGCAACTCAACGCATGCAGGTTCAAACAGCGCTCGAAAGTATCATTGAGCCGCTGGTGGGTGGCGTTTCCGGCTTGCTGCTGGCGGTGCTGCTGCAGGTGCTTGGTTTTGGGGTTTACAGCGTGGTCATTGCCATCATCGTTGTGGCGGTAATCTGGTCATTCCTGGTACTGGTACAGGATCGTTACTATAAACAGGCATTGCGCCAGGCCCTGAATGCCAGAAGGCTTGGAGTCGGCCAGATCAGTATTGACGATCCCGCAACGATCAAAGTCATCGTTGATGAGTTATCCAGCAACTCCATCGGCAGCGTGATCAATGCGCTTGGGCTCATACAGCAAATCAAGGGCTTTGATCGCCCAGCCTGCTACGATCGTTTGCTCTCGCATCCAGCCGGATTGGTGCGATACGAAGTGATGCACCACATTACGGAATTGGGCGTTGATGGCTTTGATCCGGAGCGATTCAAGGCACAGGCGAGTCTGGAAACCGAACCGGGTTTGCGAGCGGCTGCCTTACGCACCCTGGTCGCCATTGATCCTTCACACACTACAGAACACCTGTTACCGCAGCTCAGGGATAAGGAAGACGCCGTTCGGCATGAGGCCGTTGTTGGATTGTTGTTGCATGGCGATACGGATGGAATTTCGCAGGCCCGCACATTGTTGCGGGAAGCGCTTGACTCCCCGGATGCAAACCAGCGACGCTTCGCGGCGAGGGTGCTGCAATTTGCGCCGGATCCGGAATTAGCCAATCAGCTTACCGATTTGCTGTTCGATCCGGACGGAAAGGTAAGAGCAGCCGCAGTCCATGCGGTTTGCGGATCCGGCATGGAATCCAGCTGGCCACAGGCAGTGGCCTTATTGTGCGACCCCTCGGCAGACGCTCATAAGGCCGCTGCCGCAGCGATTATCCTGGCTGGAGACGCCGCACTTGAACCGCTGGTCGAGTTGTTGACTTCGATCGGGGTGAATCATGCGGCTCGTCAACGCGCAGCCCATGTGTTGGGCGCCATCAATTCGACAGCATCACGTAGCCGCCTTCATGAGCATTTGGTGGTTGCAGATCGCCAAATTTCTGAATCGGTGCTTTTCGCCCTTCGCTCCGGGGCAGAGGTAGATAAAGAAGCAACTTCTGCCATGCTCGATCACCAGTTAGAAACCGCTACTCGGGCGATCCAGACCATGGCCTGGGGGAGAGCGCTGGACAAGAAGCCGCTGGAAGGAATTGAGCCGGTGTTGCGCAGAGCCTTGTCAGACCAGTTGGCAGTGGACATCAAAAGCCTGTTTCACATCCTGGTGCTGCTCCATCCCGAAGCCGACCTGTCGGATGCCTGGGGGTCTTACCAGGGTAACGATTCCACTCAACGAGCCATAGCTGTAGAAGCAATAGATACCTTGTTGGTCCCTGACTTGCGCGCCGTCGTGTTGGCCTTACTTGAACATCACGATGACGAACGCTGTTTGTCTGCATTGCCGTCCCAGCATCGACCCATGGTGTTGGAAAGCACCGCTGTGCCGAGAGAGGTGTTCGAAGCACCGGCTTCCCAGGTCAGTCCCTGGACGCGAGCCGCTGCGCTTTACACGCTGCTGAAAGCCGACCCGGACTTCTGCCCCGAGCCGGTTGATGCCACTACTAACCCCTTGTGTGCTGAGCTGATTGCTGCGCTCGGCAAGACCCATGATGCTACCTGGAAGTGCACTATGCTAACCATCGAAAAAGTATTCGTTCTCCGTAGCACGCCTATTTTCGATTCGGTGAAAGAGGAACAATTGGTGGCGGTGGCTGAACACGCTGAACCCGTTGAACTCCAGGCCGGGGATGTGCTGTTTGAACGTGGTGAAACAGGTAATGCAATGTACGTGGTGGTTGACGGCCTGATCAAGGCGCATATCGGCGATAAGACGCTGATTGAGTTGGGCCCACATGATGTCGTTGGCGAGATGGCTGCCCTTGATCCCGAACCAAGATCCGCAACCATTACCGCGATCAACCACACCTTGCTGTTGAGTATCAGTCATGACAGTTTGCAGCTTTTGCTGGAGCATAACCCCAATATGGCGCGCGGCATCATCAAGGTCCTGTGCACGCGATTAAGGGATGCGGGCAAAATGGCCGTAAACAATCCAGTGCAGTAAAAAGGGTAACAGCCCCGTGCGCTGGAAAATACCAAAAGCTAAAAGTCTGGATAAAAGTCTGGATAAAAGTCTGGACACCCACTTCACAAAAGTCTGGACAAAAGCCTGGAAAAGCCTGGACACCCACATCCTGGCAAAAAGTCTTAAAAAGCCTGGAAAAAGCCTGGACACCCACATCCAACAAAAAGCCTGGACACCCACATCCAATGAAATTTCCTACAGAGATTGCGGTAGTTTTACCCTACTAACGATCAACTGCTCCAGCCACACTGAACCCATGCCGGAGCCCAGATATCGCCAAGTCTCAACTGAAGATACGCCCTACTACCATTGCGTATCGCGCTGCGTACGTCGTGCTTTCCTGTGCGGCAAAGACTCGACCACGGGTTTTGACTTCGAACATCGTCGCCAATGGATCGTTGATCGAATCAAGTTGTTGTGTACTGTGTTTGCGGTTGATCTTTGCGCTTACGCAGTTATGAGTAACCACTACCATGTTGTGATTCGCATTGACGTGGAGCAGGCCAAGACCTGGTCTGACGAGGACCTCGCACAACGCTGGATGCGGCTGTTTTCCGGCCCATTGCTGATGCATCGATATCTGGGCAACGCAGATTTGACCACCACTGAACTGGAATGGGTCGCCAGATTGTTTGCCACCTGGCGCCAGCGATTGGGTGATCTCTCCTGGTTTATGCGTTGTCTCAATGAACCCATAGCCAGGCTGGCTAATGCTGAAGACCACTGTACGGGCCGATTTTGGGAGGGCCGGTTCAAGTCTCAAGCGCTGTTGGACGCGCGGGCCGTCTTGACCTGCATGGCCTATGTGGATCTGAA
>JBBKVS010000288.1:0-6740 GCA_037968555.1 Lysobacterales bacterium
TAGGAAATTGGATCCGACCCCGTTTTCGCGTTTTCGACCCCGTTTTCACATTTTCACAGTCGACGCATGAACACCGGCCGACTCATCAGTTGTTCGTATGAACCATCGAAATACGCGACATTGTGAAAAGCTTCATCCGTCAGCGCTTTTGCGACGTCCCGGGCTTCATTTCCATTACTGCCAAAAATGATGATTCGCGTGTTGTGATCAGTCATCGGTAGTCGGCCATCATCCTTTGCTGCTTTAATCCCTGGCATCAGATCGGTGTGAGGCAGGTTTACCGAACCCGGTATATGATTCTCGTCGAATCGCTGCTGGTCACGGGTGTCAATAAAAACGGCGGTCCGGTCATTGGCGAGAATGTGGCGGAATCCCGCAGGCTCAATAGCCATCACGCCACCGAGCGCGCGCCAAACGGGAATGCCTAGCTGGTAGCGGCGGACGTGCTGATAACCAGCTGCAACCAGTTCCGCCGCTAGCAGCTTGCTTTTCTTGCAATGCAGGCCATTGCAGTACAGCACAATATTTGCTGACCGGTTCTTTTTAAGAAGGCGGTCCGCCTCGGCAACGTCAGAGACGTACACCGACATGGGCACACCGGGCTTGGCTGCCAGGCTGACCGAACCATCGATGTACCCAAGCGAAAATTCATCGAACGGGCGAGCATCAAACACAATAGCTTCTCCCGTAGCCAGCACATCGAAAAGTTCCTGGGTGGTTATCTCCGGCACCGGATCGTCAGGTTCTCGGGAAACTGAGTCGTATACGCTTAACTGCGACAGCTCCTGACTTTGAGCAAGTGCTGCCCACAGTACAACCAGGAGCATGGAGTAGTGGGCAGCAGATTTTGCTCGGCTTGCTCTCAAGGATGTGCCTCAAACCCAGAATCGCATTCGATTGAATCTCCAACTGGCTGGCAAAGGTCAGGCCAATGTTGACTGGCCAGCCAGTAGTCCAGCATGCCTTGTTCCTTCACCAGGGTCTTGAAACCCGGCTGACTTCTCAGTTCAGTCGATGAGGTGTCCCATAGCACGGGTAAGGACAGGTACAGCGGGGTGCCATGTAGGTCGTCGAATTTTTCGAATAGTTCGCTGTAGGCCCGGATGTCCGAAAAAGTGTAAACCTGGTCCAGTAAGGACAGGTTCGTGGCCACGGCTTTGATAGCTGTTTCGCTCCTGGCATTGCTTCGCCGTGCCGCCATCAAGACGTCAATAAATTTCGGATCGATACTTTCATGTTTCAGCCCCAGGCGG
This sequence comes from Lysobacterales bacterium, assembly GCA_037968555.1. Lineage (GTDB taxonomy): Bacteria > Pseudomonadota > Gammaproteobacteria > Xanthomonadales > SZUA-36 > JAWXBM01. The sequence goes on from JBBKVS010000288.1 coordinate 1,254, forward strand.
AGTTTGACTTCCGCCCGGTCAAATTCGTCCATGCGAGCCAAAGCCTGGTAAGCCAGGATGTTGCCGTATTGATATCCAAGCTCCACCGAGCGTTGCGCCTTATCAAGCGCGCTTGAATAATTGCCAGATTGGATGTCCATGGCTGCCAGCCAGCTAAGACCAACCGGTGCAAGGGGGTCGAGTGTCACCGCGAGGTTGTACTCCAGTGATGCGTCGTGCTGGCGTCCCAGGCCATTGAGCAAAATGGCGTACCAGAGGTGGGTGGTTGCATCGGAAGGTTCAAGCCTGATTGCCTCGAGGAACAACTGCTCACTCTCGAGATAGCGTTGCTGACCGGCCAGGATATTCGCCAGAACAGCGCGCGGCTGAGCAAGCGATTCATCGAGCTGCAAGGCTTGCCGCGCGGCCATTTCAGCCCGGTTGGTGATTTCCTTGATCTCGACCTCGCTCCACGAACTGGTAACAATATACACGGCCGACAGTCTTGCCCACGACAGAGCAAAATCGGGGTCCAGGTCGATGGCGCGCAGCAGTAATGCCTGCGCATTCAGGACTGCTTCGCGGCGGCGTAGTTGCCATAACTGTCCGGCACGCAGGTAAAGTTCGTAAGCCGCGATATTTCCTGTGGCCTGCGTGACCAGGCGCTCGCCTTCACCGAGCCCAAGTTGCATTTCCAAAGCTTCAGCGATTCCACGAGCTATTTCGTCCTGCACCGCGAAAATATCCAACAGCTCCCGATCGTAGGTTTCCGACCAGATGTGCGAGTCGTTACGCAGGTCAATCAGCTGTGCTGTCACGCGGACCCGGTTGCCGGATTTGCGCACGCTGCCTTCAAGGACATAATCTACGTCAAGCGCCTGGCCAATTTCGGCCACATCCATTTCCTTATCCTTGAACGCAAAAGATGAGGTGCGCGAAGGCACCCTGAGGCCCGCCATCTTGGCTAGCACATTCAGCAATTCCTCGGAGATGCCGTCGGAGAAAAATTCGTTATCCGGATCGCTGCTCATGTTGACGAATGGGAGCACTGCGACGGATTTGGGACCGTTGTCATCGGTCGTAGCCGTTTCACCAGCGACGGAACCGGGTGTGGACAGCTGGCTGCGGCCACGATCATGATAAATCAACTGGTAAAGCAGCAGGCTGACCGCGAGGATCAGCACCGAGAGAATTATCCATTCCATGCGCCGTCCGGAGCGGTGGGTCACGGAATATTCCGGTTCAATGTCCGCTGTACGCTTGAGGCCTTCCGGGGTCACTTCGAACACCCAAGAAAAGATCAGAACCAGGGGAAGCAGTAAAAGTAGCAATGCCGCAATCAGGGTAACTGTCCATTCCGGCAGGTGCAGCGCCGGAAACATGACGTCGACAATCTGCATCAGAACCCACGCGGAGACTGCGTAAAGAATTAACGCTCTTATGACGTTACGACGTTTCAGTTCCGCAATGAAATTTGACACGAGTGGCTTTAGCCGCGTGGCCCTCGATGGAATTGGCCGATTTCGGTTAATTGCAAACCAACCTGATTCCAGGACACGCTTTGCAACACGGATATTTCCTCGGTAAGGCGAAAACTGTTGAATTGCACAGCAATTATAGCCTATTCATGGACTGGTTTCGGACTGGGTTTTGTGGACTGGTTGGACTGGGGTTTGGACTGTGGTCGGACCAAAGCATCCTGTTGATATAAATAAGATAATGTCCGCCCCGTACCATGAAATGGTCCTTAGAGCCACAATCCAGCTTGAAAATCCAAATTAAGGGGGCAGATCCAATAAAAAAGTGAAGAAAAAAGTGAAGACACCCATGAAAAGAAAAGTGAGAAAAGTGAAGACACCCATAACTTGCTTGGATCTCGCACAGACAGAAAAGCCCTACAACACTTTGGGTGATTGTCTGATGATAATGGTTGCCGATTCTCGCACTTTTATCTCATGTCCAAACCCAGAAAACGTTTACTCCTCGTCGCGATGGGCGTTTTCACTGTCGATCTGAACAGCCATATCTTTACTAGACTAATCCGCGAACGGCGGATTCGACAACTATGCGCCTCAGGAGTATAGTCCCGCAGTGTTCACCGTAGTCGAGACCCAGCTCTTCTCGAAGCAGTGGCCTGCGTACTGGACCGAAGAGGAACGGGGTGAGTTCGTGTCGTTTCTTTCTGTGAACCCCGAAGCTGGCGATGTAGTGCCTGAGTCTGGCGGCATTCGCAAAGTCCGCTGAAAACGCCAGGGCACTGGAAAGTGGGGCGGAGTCAGGGTCATCTACTACACTCGCAACAAGTCTGAGGAACTCGTGCTTCTTACGCTGTACGCGAAATCCACGACTGACAACCTCACCGGCGCTGTACTCAAGGAGATCCGTCGTGCCCTCGAAAGCTAAATCTCTATCCCCTTCAGAACTTGCCAAGTTCGAAGCCGGCCGTAATCTTGGCGACGAACTCCTTCAGTCCATCCGCGAAATGAAGGCTGGCAATGTACGTATCGCCTACAGCCCCGCAGCAGTCGCACGGGAGAAGACTGGTTTGTCCCAAAGCCAGTTCGCCGCCTTGCTTGGCGTATCGGTGCGTACGCTGCAGGGTTGGGAACAAGGCCGCAAGCAGCCGAGTGGTGCTGCGCGCACTTTATTGGCCATCGCTCACACTAACCCGAAGGCGTTGCTCGCGGTTGCAAGTAATTAGCTTTGCAGCAGCGAAGGTTGCACCACATAGCCTTGAATATTTTAGGGATCAAATATTCAATATAACGATGCAGGCAGTCAATGTCAGGAAGATCGGAGGAAAACCGCAGACTGGAAAGAAATTGCCCATGAGCTCAGAAGCTACAAAACCATGCCGCTTGGAATGAAGAATGATGAAGATATCAGGATTTCAAGGTAAAAACTCGAGTGTGGATGAGGGTTAGGGTTAGTGGCCGCCCTGGAAGTCGTGCTTGTGTTAGCTGGTCAGTTTTTACTCTGAACTCAAAATATTTATACCGAAATTCAGCTGACTTTCGATGCCTCCGCCTTCAACAAAATCGGGATCTGCGAAGTAGTTTTCCATTACTGCGGAAATGTGTAATCTATGCTTGCCCAACAGCGATGGGCAGGCAGTACATCAGAAAGTTTTCGGCAAATTCAGCATTGGGGAACACATGTTAAAAAATATTGCGCTGCGCGTCGTATTCGGCGCGCTGGTATTGATGAGCGGGTCGGCATCGGCAGCAGACCAGTTGGCCCGATTGACCATCGATGTCACGGTCGAAGGTGTCAAGAACTGGAAGAACGGACAGGACTACTCGAACTCGAAGATTTCAGAGCAATACAATCTCATGACCCATGTGCAGTCATCAGGAGAGCCTTCCAGCGTCAATACCAAGGACCCGCAGTTCGCGCAGCAACAGATGGCCAAGGCCGCCCAGGTGCAACAGAAAGTGCGCGAGGCACAGGCGCGCGCAGGCAAGCCGGTACCGAAGGCGGCGGCGACGCAGGAAGAGTACATTGAACAACAGAAGAAACTGGCCGAAGAAGTGCAGAAAGGCCAGGTTGCTTGAAAGGGCGATATGAATTGCCTGATGAAACTGACGCAGGAGTATGCGCAGCAATCGGCGATGATGAGTTATCCGCCAGCGGAGGGCGCCGCGCCCACTGCCAACCTCGATGACGAGGAGGAAGCACCCGAAGAGGAGCGATACCTGAACTATTCCGGCTACGAGGGCTGCCCGGGTGACATCCATATCCGCGTCAAGAACACTTCGGAAGGCGCAACGGCTGACGTCTCCGGCATGGTTCCCTTCAAGCAAGCCGACACCGCCGATTACCGTGCCAATGAACTCAACCTCAAAATGCAGTGCCTGGGCAGCACCCTGGTATACGATCTCAAGGTACGCAAGATTTACTCCGACGGCATCGGCCATCCCACGCCGCGTGGCAGCTATCGCTATTGGGATAGTCTGCACGGTGAGACTTTTAATGAGGAGGTTGACGTCTCTACCACCTACATCGCCTGGGAATGGGTGGCCGAGAACCTGAGGATCGCGGATGCGTCCGGCAGCGCCAGCACCACGCTGCCAATCTCGGGAACGAACGCTGGCCCCGCACCTGCAGGAGTCGGTGGCGACGGCTCCCAGGTCAGCGGTCAAATCAAGGTCAGCATGAAATGGAAGTTTGAACCGCTCTGATCATCCAGCCCAAATAAGGGGTCGGATTGAACAGGTCGCGGTATGCGGCACAGCGTAATTTCGTGTCCTGGCCCAGCGACAGCCAAAAAGCCAAGAAGACCCGGCGTTAATTTCAGTCCTCAAATCCGTCTTTGAAGAGGATCTCGGCAGGAGCACCTGCGAAGGACAAAGGCACACTGAATTCAGAGCTGTTGCCGGCGCCATCGGTGGTCATGGCGGTCAACCAATCACCAACCCGGACCACCTGCAGGATGATCTGCATCGCTTTTGGCGCATTGACGGCCACCGTGGTGTCGCGCACCAGCCATACTTTGCCTTGCGGGCTATTGTTGTTGGTCAGGTAAAAATCCACATCCAATGGATAATTGGCGTTGGCAACTTCTGTATCTACCCGGTACGTGAAGTTCAGGGTATTGGCCGTTTTGGTGAGCCCTTCAATCACCGGGGTATTCTGCATGCGGTTGGGCCCGGTATCCGGGTCACCAGGGTCATTGGGGCTGATGCCGTCATCCTGCAGGTCGATGCCGAGGTTGCCGTTCTCGCCCATGGTATTGAATTCAATTCGGTGCCCGGTACCGGCTGTCACCCGCACTCCATCATTGCTGTTGTGCCACAGACTATTGCCATTGATCACAGTATTGGAAGATCCGGTGGTCAACAGGATTCCGCCGTTGAGATTACCAAAGACTGCAAGCCCGTCGCCGCCAATCATGTTGTCACGGATGATGGTGCTGGCCGCCTCCACCTGAATACCATCCGAGATGTTGTGGCCGATCAAGTTGCCGGCACAACTTGCAGCCGCGTTGCCTATGGTGTTGCTGGCGCCCAAAACCCGGATGCCCTCCGAATCATTGGCAGCAGGTTGGTTTGCAGGGCCAAACCCCAGGTTATTGCCACAGACTTTGGTGCCGCTGCCTTCCAGGCGGATACCATCGGCATTAAAACCAATCTTATTGGAATTGATTGCAACATTGGTGGCAGCAGCGCGCACCCGAATGCCGACGCCAGCATTCCCAAGATCCGCGCCGCCAGTCGCTGAGCCGATAGTATTGGAGCCCACCACATTGAGGTTTCCCGACTGGACGTCCACGCCATCCCCCGCAGCCGTATTGATGGTGTTGCTGCTGACGCTGTTTTGCGAACCAGTCACCAGAACACCATCTTGTCCCGCCCCCTGGATCGTATTGGAGAAAACACTGTTGCTGGTGCCGCTCAACAATATGCCGTTGAGCACCAGGTTGATGATCTCGTTGCTACTGGCAGTGTTGCTGTTGCCGGTGAGCACAATGCCGTTGGAGCCATTGCCGGGGTTGGATGCACCCACGCG
>JBBKVS010000289.1:0-5609 GCA_037968555.1 Lysobacterales bacterium
ACCATGGATGGATTGATAGTCCATATTGTCCACCTGATTCCTGGCCAATCGCGCCCGCAGCTCAGTCAACTGCGCCGCGGCGTTCCCGGAATGAGGCAATGCATTTATCGCATGCCCCAGGTGATCCAGGCAATTGGCAACTGAACGGGGAAAAGCCGGATCCTGGAACAGAAAGCGCACCACATCCTGCCCTTCAATGCGCCTGCGTACATACTGCTGATACATCTGGTAGGCACTGAGCGCGCGCAGCACACATCGCCAGATGGTGTTGCGGTGATGCTGCAACTCCTCCCGCTCCCGCATCAAAGTGTCTGCAGCCACATCGATGATGCGCGAGGTCATGTCGGCGCGCTCCAGTGAACGCCCCAGGCAGACTAACTGGTAAGCCGGACCATGACTCATGGTGCCTACCAGGATGCCGGTGATTTCGTGGCAGCGGCCAACAATCTCGGCGGGGACTTTCGATCCTGGATTGCGGGTCAGCGTGGGCAGGTGCTTGGCGGCATACAGGTGCAACTCATTGATTGCCTGCCAGGCCTCGCTGGGCACTACATCGCGTGTGGTGCGGGCATTTTCGCGGACCAGTTCCAGCGATGCGAACAGCGATGCCGAATTGGTACTGCTGGTCAGCAAAAAATCCAGTTTATCTACTACTTCATCCTGGTCGCCATAAGCCTCTTCCAGGCTCATGATGCGTAGAGGTACTGACCAGTCCAATTGGGCTTCAGCCGGCAGGTCCAGCAACATTTCACCGTACACCGCAACCAGTCGGGCAGTGTTTTCCACCCGCTCCAGGTAGCGGCTCATCCAGTAAATCCTGGCTGCAACCCGCGATAACATCTCAGCCCACCACCCAGGTGTCTTTGCTGCCGCCGCCCTGCGATGAATTCACCACCAGCGAGCCGCGCCGTAAAGCCACACGAGTAAGGCCGCCCGGAGTTACGTACATGTCCTTGCCCTGCAGGATAAAAGGTCTTAAATCCACATGCCGGGGTTCAAGTTTTCTGTCAACGATGGTCGGTACAGTTGACAGCGTGATCACCGGTTGTGCCACGTAATTCCTGGGGTTCTGCCGGATGATGTCCTGGAACTCGCGGCGCTCCTTGCGGGTTGATTGCGGGCCAACCAGCATGCCATAGCCGCCGGATTCATTAGCCGGCTTGACCACCAGTTCTTCCAGGTTCTCCAGCACGAAAGTCAGGCTCTCCGCATCCGAACACTGGTAAGTCGGCACGTTCGCCAAAATCGGCTCTTCATCCAGATAGAAACGAATCATGTCCGGCACGTAAACGTAAACCACCTTGTCATCTGCCACACCGGTTCCGGGCGCATTGGCGATGGACACCTTGCCTGCTCGCCAGGAGCGGATCAGGCCGGGCACGCCCAGCATGGAGTCTTTATCAAATACTTCCGGATCAAGGAAATCGGCATTGAGGCGTGAGTAAATCACATCCACCCGGGTCAGCCCTTCGATGGCACGCATGTAGACGCAATCATCATCGCCCACCACCAGGTCATTGCCTTCAACCAGCTCGGCGCCCATGCGCCGCGCCAGGTAGCTGTGTTCAAAATAGGCCGAGTTGTAAATGCCCGGCGTCAATACCACCACTTCCGGATCATCGCCGGGACGGGGTGAGAGTGACACCAGCATATTGAACAATTCTGCCGGGTAATCATCCACCGACTGGATGCGCTGATGGGCAAACAATTCAGGAAACACCTGCTTGGTAATGGAGCGGTTTTCCAGCATGTAGGAAACACCCGAAGGCACACGCAGGTTATCTTCCAGCACATAGATGGTGCCATCGCTGTCACGGATCAGGTCGCTGCCGCAGATGTTGGCCCAAACGCCATGCGCCGGCTTGGCGCCCATGCAGGGCTTGAGGAAATTCTTTGAGCTCTCGAAGACTTCGCGCGGAAAGCGCTTCTCACGAATCATGCGCTGATCGTGATAGCAGTCGTCGATAAACAGGTTGAGGGCACGTAAGCGCTGCTGCAATCCTGCAGAAGTTGTGTCCCACTCACTGCGCGGGATGGTGCGCGGCATAATGTCAAAAGGCCAGGCGCGGTCTATGTTCTGGCCTTCCGAGTAAACTGTGAAGGTCATGCCCATTTCCAGGATGGCATTTTCAGCAGCCTGCTGCCGGGCCCGCAGATCTTTCGAGCTCATGGCCGCCAGGGTACGCACCAGTTCTTTTGCAGCCGGGCGTGGCGAGCCATCGCCAGCGATCATTTCATCGTAAGCGCGGCCCAGTTTGTAGGTATCCCAATCAAGCTGAATGCTTTTTTTCACAGACACACCGTTCAATTATCCTGAGCTCTATACTACAGCACTGGAAAAAACTTCCTGAACCTTGCTCCGAGCCTTTTCTTTAACCGGAACCATCAGTTATCAAGCGCAAGAACTGGATTCACTCTGTGTCGCTAGCCGGATGATCAATACCCAATGACTCATCCACCAGTTTGTGGACCAGGTCCATTTGCTCACTCCAGGGTTTAAGACCATCTTGTATGTAGGCATCGTAACCATCAGCATTACTACTGAATTGGTTAAGGAAGGCCCGGCTTGTACGCATTGCTTCGAGATCGCAGTCATTGTGCGAACTCATCTCGTTGATGGTGTCATCAAAATAGGCTTCCAATTTGAGCAATTCCGGAAAAGCGCCGGGAAGGTGACGAAAGTTGGAAGAGGTCGATTTCTCGACAATCGTGGCATCCAGTGCCGCGCGTGTTTGCAGCAGACCCATCAGCGCTTTGCGTAACTCCATATCCCGGACGATTCCCATCCTGCCGATACCAATCAGTTCGTCAACGGACGAAATACCTGGGGCTGTAACATTGAAGGCTGTTGACCAGGCGATTGCGGCGCACTCTTTGGCTGTTAGCGTGTCCCGACCTGTGCGCTTGAAGAGGACGTCTGCAGCAGTCGTTATCGACTCCTGTCGATCCAGGCGGCGCTGGCGCACACGGTGGGACAAGTCATCGGCGAGCAGTACATCATTATGTAAATCCTGGAGAAATTGTTGTTCGTCGATCCGATCTTTTCGTGCTGAGTTCCAATCATCAACCTGGAGTCCGATAAAGATCCCCAGCACGACCACCGCCACTTCGATCAGCGCAGTGCCCCAGTCGTGCTGTCTCAGGCTGGTGGCCAGCTTTTGCAGAATCATTGCGATCACTCCTGTGGCCAGGCCATTTTAATAGACGAGACTGGGCTTATTTGGATACCACTCGTTTCAGCATGTTGTAACAGGCATCTTCGAGAATGTCGATCACCTCAAAAAATCCTTCCTCACCACCGTAATAAGGATCGGGCACTTCATCTACTTCGCTGACTTCACAGTAATCCACCATGCGAACAAGCTGCGCACCTTTTCCAGGATGCAGTGCCATAGCCTCCTCAAAGTTGTCGTCATCCATGGTGATGATCAGGTCAAAGCGCTCGAAATCTTCCACTACCAGGGTGCGGGCGATACTGTCCAGCGAGTAGCCCCGACTTTGTGCGGCCTGGCGCATGCGGGCATCAGCGGGCTTGCCGGTGTGGTAACTGTGCGTACCTGCCGAATCGATTTCAAAGAGGTCATCCAGGCCAGCATCAGCCACCATCTGGCGGAATATGCCCTCAGCCGCCGGAGAGCGGCATATATTGCCCATACATACAAAGAGAATCGCAATTTTCATGTGGTCAGCTTAGCAAAGTGAGAGGATTAAATGCTTGGGGTCATGGTTATTGCTTGAGCGTATAGTAGAAATAATGCATGGGGGACGGAGCACATTAAATTCCTCATAAATTGAATTAATGTGCTCCGTCCCCAATCTTTTAGGAAATGGATATCAATTGATAGCAAATCGTCTGTTCAGAAGCCTGGGCCTGTTGTGCTTGCTTGGGCTGCAAGTGTCGGCTTTGAGCGCCGCACAACCCGCTCGATTCCTGCTGTCTTTTGATGATGGCCCGAGCACAAAAAAATCCAACAATCCCACGGAATCCATACTCCAGACCCTGAATTCAAACGGGGTTCAGAATGAAATCAAGGCGATATTTTTTACCCAGACCAGGTTGGGCCCGGACCGCAAGGGCCAACTCACCCTGAAGCTTTTGGCTCGCGAGTTCGAGGCCGGACACTTGCTCGCGATTCATAGCGGCGCGCTGACTGGAATCATGAGCCACCGACGGCTCGAGAGCGGCGAACTGCAGGACTTCCTGGTCAACTCACAAAACAGCCTGAGCGAAGTTACCGGCCGTACTCCAACCCTGATTCGACCACCCTATTGGGCTTTCAACGAACAAACCCTGGCTGCCTACCGTGAAGACGGACTGTCCATGCTACTTACGGATATCAGTGTGGGTGATGGCAAGAGTTGGGGCTTCCGCGCCAATCCACGTCGCCGCAGCGTAGTGCAAAAACAAATGCGGGTAGTCAAGCAACGAATCGATGATGGCGGCTTGCCACTGGTCGAAGACTTGTACCCCATCATCGTCACTTTCCACGATACCAACACCTGGACTGCTTCCCACATGGAAGAGTACTTGAACATTCTGGTTGAATCGGCCATCAGGGCGGGGATTACCCTCGACCAGCAAATGTTTTATGCCCAGCGCGATACGCTGGAGCGAGTTGCTATCCGGCGCTCCTTGTTAGAGCTCAACCCGAGGGAAATGGTACCTTCGCGCTGGCGCTGGCTGTATGGTCATTAAATCTTGCGGTTGGTCGCGGTGACTCGATGGAGCAGGAGAAAATAGTACTCTGACCCCTGTAGAATTCGAACCCATGAATCCAGCCACCGAAAACAACTCGCAGCAGGCAGCCGCGCGAACCCGGCAATGCGGCAGCTGCACCGCCTGTTGCGATGGCTGGCTGAATACCGAAGTCAAAGGCCAGGCCGTATCTCCCGGACATCCCTGCCCGCACAGCACCCCCGGCGGTTGCGCGATCTATTCAACTCGTCCGCAATATCCCTGTCGGGATTTTGTTTGTGGCTGGATGCGCTGGGACAGCGAGCTACCCAACTGGATGCGGCCCAACGAGTGTGGCGCCATTGTTTTTCTTTGGTACGACTGGCATGGACAGAAGGTGATCAACGCGGTGCCGGTGGGTGAGAAAATTCCTGAACGCACCCTGGACTGGCTCAAAGCCCATGCCCAGGAACAGGGCCGCCCGTTGTTGTTTGTTGAGCGTATTATTGAAGACAAAAAGTTTGTTGGTGTTCGCTGCCTGGGATTCGGCCCACCGGGTTTTCGCCAGAAAGTCGAGAAAATCATGCAGTCACATCAGCAGTCTGAGCTGATCAACATGTACAACAGCATTAACGACGATTCAACGCAGGATTAATCCGATCAGATTGAATCGAAAGACTGCTTCTACTTAATTCTCCTGCGGCCGCGTAGCCACGATAGTGTACATTTCATGCCAATGGCCAAAAGCTTCCTGCTTGTGAAACGTCACGCGGGTTTCAGTGAAGCCGAGCACTTCAAGGAATTGGGTAAAGAAACGCGGTGAAAAACGCCACCAGGTATCCCAGGCGTTGTTGCCCATGGTTGGAACCAATGAACATACCGGCCCTTCGCCCAGCTCCGGCAAATACATCTCCGTGATAATGATGCTGCCGCT